>JBQGCL010000099.1:0-2271 GCA_052038485.1 Thermoleophilaceae bacterium
GTACCCGGATGGCACGCCGCGTCGTCTCCAGGGTCTCGAGGTGGCGGGCCGCGTCGCTTGCCTCGACGCAGCGCTGCGCCACTTCGGCCGTCGAGAGGAGGCCGAGCATGCGTAGCAGGTCGGCGACGCCCTCGACGTCGCGGGCCTTCCGCTCGGGGGCGAGGCGCTGCAGCTCGACAGCCGTCCGCTCCACGACCCCGGCGTCGAGCAACTCGCGCAGCTCGGTGCGCCCGAGCAGCTCGGCGAGCAGCGTCGGGTCCAGCGACAGCGCCTGGGCTCGACGTTCGGCCAGCGGCGAATCACCTTCGTACAGGAACTGCGCGACGTATCCGAAGAGCAGCGACCGCGCGAAGGGCGACGGCTGGTGCGTCTCCACCTCGACCACCCGGACGGTGCGGTCGGCGATCGCGCGCATCAGCCGCTGCAGGCCCGGCAGGTCGTATACGTCCTGCACACACTCGCGCAGCGCTTCGAGCAGGATCGGGAACGATCCGTACTTCGACGCGACCTCCAACAGCTGAGCCGAGCGCTGCCGCTGCTGCCACAGCGGCGTGCGGCGTCGAGGGTCGCGGCGGGGAAGCAGCAGCGCACGGGCGGCGCACTCGCGGAACCGGGACGCGAACAGCGCCGACCCGCCCACCTCGGAGGTGACCACGTCGTCGACCAGGTCGGGTTCGAGCACCACGAGCTCCGCTCCCGGCACGCCGGCGTCGTCGGCGACGTCGGGGATACGGAGCACCATGCCGTCGTCGGCGTGCGCGGCCTGGACGTCGACGCCGTACCGCTCGCGCAGCCGCGCACCGATGGCCAGGGCCCACGGCGCGTGTACCTGCGCCCCGAACGGGGAGTGGACGATCAGCCGCCAGTCGCCGAGCTCGTCGCGGAATCGCTCGACCAGCAGCGTGCGGTCATCTGGTACGTGGCCCGCGGCCTCGCGTTGCTCGCGCAGGTAGCGGATCAGGTTGTCGCTGGCCCACTCGTCCAGGCCCGCGGCCGACGCCCGCTCGCGGGCGACATCGTCGTCCGAGGCGGTGACCTCGCGGACGAACGCACCCACCGCCGCTCCGAGCTCGGCGGGTCGGCCGAGCGCGTCGCCCTTCCAGAACGGCAGTCGGCCCGGCTGGCCGGGTGCCGGCGAGACGATCACCCGGTCGTGGGTGATGTCCTCGATCCGCCAGCTGGTGGCCCCGAGCGCGAACACGTCGCCGACCCGCGACTCGTAGACCATCTCCTCGTCGAGCTCGCCGACCCGCGCTCCGCGCTCGGACCCGGCGAGGAACACGCCGAACAGGCCGCGGTCGGGGATCGTGCCGCCGCTGGTGACCGCGAGCCGCTGGGCGCCGGGTCGGCCGGTGAGCATGCCGGTGGTGCGGTCCCAGACGATCCGCGGCCTGAGCTCGGCGAACTCGTCGGACGGGTAGCGGCCGGACAGCATGTCGAGAACAGCGTCGTAGGCGCTGCGGGGCAGCGTGGCGAACGGGTGCGCGCGCTTGAGCAGTGCCAGCAGTTCGTCGACGTGCCAGTCGTCCATCGCCGCCGCGGCGACGACGTGCTGAGCGAGGACGTCGAGCGGGTTGCGCGGAGCGTGCAACTCCTCGATCTGGCCGCCGCGCATGCGTTCGACCACGACGGCGGTCTGGACGAGGTCGCCGCGGTACTTGGGGAAGACCACACCGCGGGAGACAGCGCCCACCTGATGACCGGCGCGGCCGACCCGCTGGAGGCCGCTGGCGACCGATGGCGGCGACTCGACCTGGACGACGAGGTCGACCGCGCCCATGTCGATACCGAGCTCGAGGCTGCTGGTGGCGACCACTGCAGGCAGCCGGCCGGTCTTGAGGTCGTCCTCGATGACGGCGCGCTGCTCTTTGCTGACCGAGCCGTGATGGGCGCGGGCGATGGTTGCCGGGATGCCGCGGGTGGCGCCCGCCTGGGCCATGATCTCCGACGGCCGCAGCTCGCCGGGCGCAGGCAGCGGCTCGCCGGTGGCGCGTTCTCCGGAGATCTCGTTGAGCCTGGCGGTCAGGCGCTCGGCCAGGCGGCGGGAGTTGGCGAACACGATGGTGGATCTGTGCTGCTCGACCAGGTCGAGGACGCGCTCTTCGACATGTGGCCAGATCGATGATCGCCCCTCGGGGCTCGAGTCGGGGCCGGTGTCGTGGCCGCCCAGTTCGCCGAGGTCCTCGACGGGGACGACCACGCGCAGGTCCCACTCCTTGGTGCTGCCGGGGTCGACGACGTTGACCGGGCGCCGACCGCCGAGGAACCGGG
>JBQGCL010000100.1:0-15417 GCA_052038485.1 Thermoleophilaceae bacterium
CGCCCGAGCGACGAGCAGCCCGCTGACCCCGGGAAAGTCCTCGGCGCGCTCGCGAGCCGGGTAGACGTCGGTGACGACGACAACGTCGGCGAGCGCCAACGCCCGGCCGAAGTCGCGCGCCAGCACCCGCGTGCGCGAGTAGAGGTGCGGCTGGAAGCAGGCGACCAGGCGGAGCCCATCGGCCTCGGCGAGCGTGCGGGCGGCGTCCAGCGTCGCGCGCACCTCGGTCGGGTGGTGGGCGTAGTCGTCGTAGACGAGCGCGCCGCCGGCCGAGCGGCCGTGCTGCTCGAAGCGCCGCCCGGCCCCGCCGAAGTCGGCGAGCGCGGTTGCGGCGTCGGCGAGCTCGAGGCCGGCGGCGTGGCAGGCGGCGAGCGCGGCCAGCGCGTTGAGCACGTTGTGGCGCCCGGGGACGGGCAGGTCCACGGGCGTGCCGTCCGCCTGGAAGCGGACCCGGCCCGGAAGCAGCTCGACCTGCTCGGCGCGAAGGTCGCCCGTCTCGATCCCGATGCGCAACCCCTCCAGCTCCACCTCCGGCCCCACCACCCGCAGCTCCGCGGACGCGGCGAACTCGGCGAAGGCGTTCTCGAGCTCGCCGAGGGTCGCGTAGGTCGCGTGATGGTCCAGCTCGATGTTCGTGATCACCGCCACGTCCCGATTCAGCTTCAGAAACGAGCGGTCGGACTCGTCGGCCTCGATCACCGCCCACTCCCCCGTCCCCCACGCGGCGTTCGCCCCCGCCGAGCGCAGCTCGCCGCCGATCAGGAAGGCCGGGTCGCGCCCCGCTCCGCGCAGCGCGTGCGCCGCCATCGAGGCGGTCGTCGTCTTGCCGTGCGCTCCGCTCACCGCGATCGTGCGCTTCATCCGCGACAGCTCGCCGAGCAGGTCTGCGCGGTGCAGCGTCGGCGCGCCGGCCGCGCGGGCCGACGCGAGCTCGGGGTTGTCGTCCGGGATCGCCGTCGAGTAGACCAGCTCCGCCCCGGCCGGCAGGTTCGCGGCGTCGTGTCCGACGGCCACCTGCACGCCCGCCTGGCGCAGCCGCTCCAAGGTCGGCGAGTCCACCCGGTCGGAGCCCGTCACCCGGGCGCCGAGCGAGCTCGCCACCAGCGCCAGACCGCTCATGCCGGCCCCGCCGATCCCGACGAAGTGCATGCTGCGGCCGGCGAGTGGGGCTGACTCCATAGCGGCCGGACGATAGCCCTACGTGTCGACGGCGCTGCGGGCGCGCAGCCAGCCGCCGATGTCGCGGTCGGTCGGCTCCGGGAAGGGGTCCTCCGGGTCGAGCAGTCGCGGCGCGCCCTGGCGCCAGCCCGCGTCGGTGCGCACCACCTCCGTCGTGAGCTCCGCGTAGGGGCCGGCCAGCCCGGCCGATCCGAAGCCGAACACCAGCTCCGCGCCCAGCACCGTCCCCGCGAGGCCGCGCCCGGTCACCAGGCGGCGGAAGTCGTTGCGCTGGATCTGGCTCTGGTGGGCCTCGAGGGCGTGGTGGATCTCCTGCAGGCGCGCGTCGCCGTACTCGACGACGGTCGTCGGGAACGGCAGCGCGCCCCACAGTCCCCACAGCCACAGACGCTCCGGGGCCGCCTCGACCAGGGAGCGGCCGACCGTCTCGTGCGCGGGATGGCGGTCGTGCGGCGACGGCCCGATCACGACGTCGAAGCGCCGCTCGCGCAGCAGCTCGGCCGGCTCGGTGTCGGCGACCAGCTCGAAGCCGGCCCGCCGGCAGGCCTCCTCCAGCTCGGCCCGGCGCGTGGTGGCCTCGTCGGGGCGCCCGAACGAGCAGGCCAGGTTGACGATCTCGTGGCCGGCGTCGCGCAGCGCCATCAGCGTCGCGGGCGCGCCGATCAGCTCGTCGTCGGGGTGCGGGGAGGCGTGCAGGACCAGCATCAGCGCGCCAGCGCGACCAGGTCGTCGGCGATCCGCTCCGCGGCGTCGGGCCGGGCCACCGACCGCGCCGCCTTGGACATCGCGCCGAGCCGCTGCGGCGCCGCCAGCAGCCCACCGACCTCACGCGCCAGCCGCGGGCCGTCGAGCTCGTTGTCGGGCACGACCACCGCCGCCCCGGCCTGCTCGATGAAGCGCGCGTTCGAGGTCTGGTGGTCGGCGGTCGCATACGGGAACGGCACCAGCACCGCCGGCAGCCCGGCGGCCGCCACCTCCATCACCGACCCGCCGGCGCGCGCCACGACCAGGTCGGCGGCCGCCAGCGCGTCGGCGAACGGCTCGATGTACTCGTGCAGGTGGTAATACGGCGGCGAGCCGAGCTCCTCGAGGCGTCGGCGCAGGTCCTCGTGGTCGCGCCGGCCGCTCGCGTGCAGCACCGCGCAGGGCGAGCCCGCGCCGAATGCCTCGAGCGCGGCGTCGTTGAGCCGGCGCGCGCCGAGCGAGCCGCCGAAGACGAGCACACAGCCCTCGTGCTCGCCGATGCCGAACCGCCGGCGAGCAGCGGTGCGGTCGGCCGTGCCGGTGCCGGCCGGGACCGGCCGACCGGTGACGACCCACTTGCGGGCGGCGCGCCGGCGCAGGAAGCGCGCCTGGCCGCGCCCCTCGATCGGGAACGCCAGGAACACCCGCTTCGCGAACGGCGCGAGCATCCGGTTCGCGACGCCCAGGTGGCTGTCGGCCTCGGTCAGCACGAGCGGCACGCGCAGCAACCGCGCCGCGACGCCCACCGGGCCGGCCACGTAGCCGCCACCGCCCATCACGGCGTCGGCGCGCAGGCGGCGCAGCAGGCGCAGCGAGCGCACCGTCGCCCCGGCGGCGAGCAGCAGGGACAGCGCCGCGCGCACCGGCCGGCGCCGGTCCAGGCCGCGCACGCGCACGCGGTGGAGCGGGTAGCCGGCCGCCGGGATCAGCTCCGCCTCCGCCCGCTCTCCCCCGATGAACTCGACCTCGGCGCCGCGGGCGCGCAGGGCGTCAGCGACCGCGAGCGCCGGCACGACGTGTCCCGCCGTGCCGCCCGCGGCGATCACGATCTTGGGCATCGCGTCCTCCGTCGATCGCCTGGAGCCGCGGCTTGCGGCGCACCTGGCCGCCGGTCGCGGCCACGTTGAGCAGCAGCCCCGTCGCCCCCATCAGCACGATCAGGTTGGTGCTCCCGTACGACAGGAACGGCAGCGGCACGCCGGTCAGCGGCGCCATGCCGAGCACGGCGAAGAAGTTCAGCGTCGCCTGGCCGAGGATCAGCGAGGTGATTCCGGCCGCGAGCAGCTTGGAATACAGGTCGCGGGCGAGCTTGGCGGCCCGCAGCCCGGCGTAGCCGATCATCCCGTACAGCCCGATCGCGCCGAGGATGCCGATCAGCCCGAGCTCCTCGCCGATCACCGCCAGGATCATGTCCGTGTGCGCCTCGGGCAGGTAGAAGACCTTCTGGACCGACTCGCCCAACCCGACGCCGAAGAACCCGCCCGAGCCGATCGCGGTGAGCGCCTGGACGGCCTGGTAGCCGGTGTCGCCCGCGTCCGAGAACGGGTCCAGGAACGCCGTCAGCCGCGCACGCCGGTAGGGCTCGATCAGCGCCACCAGTATGGCCAGCGCGACCAGCGTGCCGAAGATCCCGCCGAGCAGGCGGACCGGCGTGCCGGCAGCGACCAGCAGCATCCCGATCGCCAGGCAGATCACCAGCGCGGTGCCCATGTCGGGCTGCTTGAGCAGCAGCAGGCAGGCCGCGGCGACCACGATCAACAGCGGGTTGACCAGGCCCTTGAGCGTCTTCGTCGCGCGCGGCCGCGCCGCCAGCGACTGGGCCGCGTACAGCACGATCGAGACCTTGAGCATCTCCGAGGGCTGGAACTGGAGCGGGCCGGCGCCCAGCCAGCGGGTCGCGCCGTTCACGGTCACGCCCACGTGCGGGATCATCACCGCCGCCGTCAGGACGAATGACGCGATCAGCAGCAGCGGCGTCAGGCCCTTGACCACCTTGAGGCCGTGCCGCGAGGCGGCGTGCATGACGACCAGCCCGATCAGGCCGAAGATCAGGTAGCGCTTGAGATAGAAGGACGGATCGCCGGGTCCGCTCAGCAGCGACTCCGCCGAGCTCGCCGAGTAGACCCTGACCGCCCCGAAGGCGAGCAGGCAGAGCGTGGCGGTGTACAGGATCGAGTACTCGACCGGTCGCTTGCGGGCGGCGCGCGCAGCCATCCGGCATCCTTTCGACGCCGCCGCCCCGATTCATTCAGGCAAGACGAGCGCGCGAAACCGGTCGCCGCGCTGCTCGTAGTCGCGGAACTGGTCGTAGGAGGCGCACGCGGGCGACAGCAGGACGGTTTCGCCCGGCTGGGCGGCGCTTCTCGCGGCCGCGACCGCGTGCTCCAGGTCGCCGCAGCGGTGCAGGGGAACGCCGGCCGGCTCGAGGTCGGCCGCCAGGCGGTCGGAAGCCTCGCCGATCAGGTAGAGGGCCCGGCAGCGGGCGGCGACGGGCTCGCGCAGCCCCTCGAAGCCGCCGCCCTTGAGGCTGCCGCCGAGGATCAGGTGGACGCCGCCCGCGAACGACTCGATGCCGCGGACGGCCGAGGACACGTTGGTCGCCTTCGAGTCGTTCACGTAGAGCACGCCGTCGACGGTCGTCACCTCCTCGAGCCGGTGCGGCACGCCGGCGAAGCCGCGGAGCGCTTCTGCGATCGCCTCGGCCGGCACGCCGGCGGCCAGCGCCGCGGTGGTCGCGGCGCGTGCGTTCTCGAGGTTGTGCGGCCCGCGAAGGCGAATCTCGCCGGCGGGCAGCGGGGGGTCGGCGAGCGCGACGCGCTGGGCGTTCCCGGGCAGCTCCAGGCCGTCGGGCGCGATCGCGATCTGCGCCGACGTCTGGCGCGCGAACAGGCTCAGCTTGGCGTCGCGGTAGGCCTCGAAGGTGCCGTGGCGGTCGATGTGGTCGGGCGTCAGGTTGAGCAGCACGGCGATGTCGGGGGCCAGCTCGATCGCGTCCTCGGCCTGGAAGCTCGACACCTCGCAGACGATCGTGGCGTCCCGCTCCACCTGGCCGACCAGCGAGGCGAGCGGGGTGCCGACGTTGCCCGCCACGGCCACGGGCAGCCCGGCGGCGCGCCAGATCGCGCCCAGCAGCTCGGTGGTGGTCGTCTTGCCGTTGGTGCCGGTCACGGCGACGAAGCGGTTGGGCAGCCGCCGCCAGGCCAGCTCGAGCTCGCCGGCGACGGGGATGCCGAGCTCGCGCGCGCGGGCGATCACGGGCGCCTCGTTGGGCACGCCGGGGCTCTTGACGACGACCGCCGCGCGCTCGAGCGCGGCGAGGCCGTCCGTGCCCAGCTCGGCGGGCACGTCGGGCGGCACCTCGGGCCGGCCGCTGTCGACCCCGATCACCTCGCCGTGCGCGGTGAGCATGCGCGCGGCCGCGACACCGGAGCGCGCCAAGCCGACCACGAGATACGGGCCCTCCGGGAGCGGTGGGCGCGGACTCAAGGCGTGATCGACTGCTGGTAGAGCGTGAAGCCGATCGCCGAGCAGATCGCCGCCACGATCCAGAAGCGCAGGATGATCTTCGTCTCCGACCAGCCCAGCAGCTCGAAGTGGTGGTGGATCGGCGCCATCAGGAACACGCGGCGGCGGAATCGCTGGAAGGCGATCACCTGGATCAGCACCGACAGCGCCTCGATCACGAAGATCCCGCCGATCAGGATCAGCAGCACCTCGGAGCGCGTAATCACGGCGAGCGCCGCGATCGCGCCGCCGAGCCCGAGCGAGCCCGTGTCCCCCATGAACACCGACGCGGGGAACGAGTTGAACCAGAGGAAGCCGACGCAGGCGCCGACCAGGCAGGCCGACAGCAGCGCCAGGTCGCCCTGGACGCCGGTGTGCCCCGTGATGAACGTCATCGCGGTGAACGTGAGGAAGACGATCGCGGCGCAGCCGGCGGCCAGGCCGTCGAGGCCGTCGGTCAGGTTGACGCCGTTGGTGGCGCCCGCGAGCACGAGGAAGATCAGCACCGGGTAGGCGACCCCGAGGTCGACGGAGGCGTCGACCACCCGCAGGTTGAGCGTGTCCTGGAAGTCGAGGTACTGGGTGACCGCAAGCCAGAGCGCGATCGCGGTGAGCGCCTGCACGAGCAGCTTGGTCTTGCCCGACACGCCCAGCGAGCGGCGCTTGCGCAGCTTTGTGAGGTCGTCGGCGAAGCCGAGCCCGGCCATCACCAACGCCGTGCCGAGCACGCACAGGCTGGCGGCGCGGTACTCGGACAGGATCAGGAACGGCACGCACACGGCCAGGAAGATCGCCAGGCCGCCCATCGTCGGCGTGCCCGCCTTGCCGTGGTGCCCGGCCGGGCCCTCCTCGCGGATGTGCTGTCCGAACTCCTGCAGCCGCAGGTAGTCGATGAAGCGCGGGCCCAGGAACATGCAGATCAGCAGGGAGGCCATGCCCCCGATCAGGATCTCGCCCATGGGCTAGAGCCCCATTAAGCCAGCACCCGTTCCAGGCCCACGGAGCGGGACCCCTTGATCAGCACGCGGTCGCCCGGCTGGGCCAGCTCCTCGAGCAGGGCGGCCGCCTCCTCGGGAGTGGCGACGGGGTGCGTCTCGCCGTCGAAGTCCTCCGTGTAGCCGAGCGCGGCCTCCCCCACCGGCACGAGCACGTCGATCCCGAGCGCGGCCGCGTGAGACCCGATCTCGCGGTGGTAGCCGGGCGATCCCTCGCCCAGCTCGGCCATCGCCCCGAGGACGGCGACGCGCCGCGCCGCCGTGCTCGCCGCGAGGTGATCCAGGGCCGCCCGCATCGACATCGGGTTGGCGTTGTAGCAGTCGTTGACCACGGTAACGCCGCCCGGAAGCTCGACGACCTCGCCGCGCAGCGACGAGAAGCGCACGCTCACGCTGCCACCCAAGGGCACGCCGAGCGCCCGCGCGGCGGCCACCGCGGCCAGCGTGTTGAGCAGGTTGTGGGGCTCGCTGTAGCCCAGCTCGAGCTGCACCGTCTCCTGACGCGCCTCGATCTCGGCGTGGCCGGCGTCGAAGCTGAGCAGCTGGACCTCGCCGCCCGGCCCGAAGGTCCAGGTCTCCAGGTCGGCGCGCAGGTGGCGCTCGAGCAACGGCTCGCTGGCCGGCACGACGCAGGCGGCTCCGGGCGCCAGGTCGCGGATCAGCTCGGCCTTGGCGGCGGCCACGCGCTCGACGGTCCCCAGCAGCTCGAGGTGCACGGGCCCGACGTTCACGATCACGCCCACGTCGGGCTCGGCGACCGCCACCAGCTCGGCGATCTGGCCCTCGCCGCGCATGGCCAGCTCGAGCACGAGCGCCTCGGTGCCGCGCGGGGCCTCGAGGATGGTCAGCGGCAGCCCGATCTCGGTGTTCCAGTTCTCGCGCGACGCGTGCGTGGCGAGCCGCGGCCGCAGCAGCGCGCCGAGGATGTCCTTCGTGGAGGTCTTGCCGGTCGAGCCGGTGACGGCGAAGACCTTGGCGCCCAGCTCGCGCCGCCAGCCGCGCGCCAGCGCGTGCAGGGCGGCAAGCGGGTCGTCGACGGCGATCACCGCGGCGCCGCTGCACGCGGAGTGGCCCACGCTGTCGGCGGCGGCCTCGGCGGCCGCTCCGGCGCGCTCACGGTCTACGAGCACGCCCCAGGCGCCCGCGTCGAGCGCGGCCACGGCGAAGTCGCCCCCGTGGGGGCCGGCGCCGGGGAGGCCGACGAAGAGGTCGCCCGACTCGATCGCCCGCGAGTCGATCACGGCGCGGCCGGGCCCGGCCCGCTCGAGGTCGCCGGCGGCGAGCTGCCCGCCGGCCAGCTCGGCGACGCGGGCGGCGGAGAGGTCGATCACGCTCGTACCCCGCCCCGCGCCCGGAGTGCCTCCCGGGCCACCGTCACATCGTCGAACGGCTCCTTGCGCCCGTTCTCGAACTCCTGGCCCTGCTCGTGGCCCTTGCCGGCGATCACCACCACGTCGCCGGGCTCGGCGGACTCGATCGCCAGCGCGATCGCGGTGCGACGGTCGGTCACCCGCTCGGCGTCCGGGCCGGCGCCCTCCATGATCTCGTCGATGATCGCGTCGGGCTGCTCGCTGCGCGGGTTGTCGCTCGTCACCAGCACGCGGTCGGCCAGCCGCCGTGCGGCGTCGCCCATCAGCGGGCGCTGGCCCCGGTCGCGGTCGCCGCCGGCGCCGACCACACCGTGCAGCCGCCCCGCGGTCACGGGGCGCACCGCGCGCAGCACGTTCTCGAGCGCCTCGGGCGTGTGCGCGTAGTCGACCAGCACACCGAAGTCCTGCCCCTCGTCGACCGGTTCGAAGCGGCCCGGCACGCGCCCGAAGGAGGGCAGCGCCGCCGCGATCGTGTCGAGCGGCACCCCCACCGAGTGGACGGCCGCCACCGCGCCTAGCACGTTCTGGACGTTGAACAGCCCGGGCAGCGGCGAGGCCAGCTCCACCTCACCCGCGGGCGTGCGGCAGCGGAAGCGCGAGCCGGTCAGGTCGAAGTCCACGTCGAGGGCGCGATAGTCGGCCTCGCGGTCGATCGCGAAGCCGGTGGCGCCGATCTCTTCGGCGAGCCGCCGCCCGTACTCGTCGTCGAGGTTCACGACGGCCGGCCCGCCGTCGTCGAACAGGCGCCGCTTGGCCGCGAAGTAGGCCTCCATCGTCTCGTGGAAGTCGAGGTGGTCCTGGGTCAGGTTCGTGAACACCCGGCAGGCGAATCGGATGCCGGCCACCCGGCCCAGATCCAGGGCGTGGGAGGAGACCTCCATCGCGCAGGCCGTATCGCCGCCTTCGAGCATCGCCCGGAACGTCGCCTGCAGGTCGATCGCCTCCGGGGTCGTGCGCTCGACCTCCTCCTCGCGCCCCGCCACGACCCGCTTGACTGTGCCCAGCAGCCCGCAGCGGCGACCGGCTGCCTCGAGCAGGTGGCGTACCAGGAAGGCGGTGGTCGTCTTGCCGTTGGTGCCGGTGATCCCGACCACGTCGAGCTCGGCCGTCGGGTCGCCGTAGAAGCGCGCCGCGGCGGGCCCCATCGCGGCGCGCACGTCGTCCACGAGCACCTCGGGCACCCCCAACCCCAGCGGGCGCTGGCAGACCAGGGCGGCGGCGCCGCGCGCCACGGCGTCGGGGGCGAAGTCGTGGCCGTCGGACTTGAAGCCGGGCACGCAGAAAAAGAGCGTCCCCGGGGCGACGCTCTGGCTCGAGTAGGCGAGCCCCGAAATCTCCAGCTCAGGCCCATTCCCCATCAGCTCGCGCAGGGTCATGGCGGCCTCCAGCCTACTCAGGCGGGATCTTCAGATAGGGCAGCGCGAACTCCATGATCCGCTCGAAAGCGGGCGCCGCGACGGTGCCGCCGTAGATGTCGCCGCGCGGCTCGTCGACCATCACGGACACCAGCAGGCGCGGGTTGCGCGCCGGTGCGAAGCCGATGAACGAGGCCACGAAGTCGGTTTTCGAGTAGGTGCCGTTCTCCGGCTTCTCGGCGGTGCCGGTCTTGCCCGCGAGCGTGTAGCCGTCCACCGACGCCTCCTGCGCGGTGCCGCCCGGGCCAAGCACGCCCTCGAGCATGCTGGCCACCTCGTTGGCGGTCTTCCGCGACAGCACGCGCTTGGCCGGCTTTCGATCGCCCTGGACGATGTAGGGCTCGTGCTTGATGCCTCCGTTGGCGATCGCCGTGAAGCCGGCTGCCATCTGGATCGGCGTCACCGACAGGCCCTGGCCGATCGACATGTTGCCGAGCGTCGAGCCCGAGTAGTGCTTCGGGTCGAGCACGATGCCGCGCTGCTCGCCCGGGAGGTCGATCCCGGTCGGGCTCGCGAAGCCGAAGCGGCGCACCCAGTGGTCGAAGCGGGTCGAGCCCAGCTTGAGGCCGATCATCGCGCTGCCCACGTTCGAGGAACGCGCCAGGATCTGCTCGACTGTGAGGTCGCCGTTGCCGTCCTCGTGCGCCTCGCCGATCGTCCGGTCGGCCACCTGCAGCTCGAACGGCACGTGCAGCATCGTGTCGGGCCGGATCAGGCCCTCCTCGAGCGCGCCGGCGATCGTGAACGCCTTGAAGGTCGAGCCGGGCTCGTAGTTGAACTGGATCGCGCGGTCCTGGCGCGCGTAGTCGGGCGCGTCGTCGGGCTCGTTGGCGTCGACGCGCGGCCAGTTGGCGAGCGCGAGGATCGCGCCCGTGCGCGGGTCCATCACGACGGCCGTGGCGCCGGCCGGCTGGTAGGCCTGCCCGACCTCGCCGAGCACGGCCTCGACGCGCTCCTGGATGGCGGCGTCGAGCGTGAGCTTGATGTCGTCGCCCTCCTCCGCGCGCTTGGTCTCGATCAACGCAACCGGTTCCCCGATCGCGTCCTTGACCACACGCCGGTGGCCGTCCTCGCCGCCGAGGGTGTCCTCCTGCGAGTACTCGAGACCGGCGAGCCCGGTGTTCTCGGCGCCGACCATGCCGAGCACCTGCGACGCCAGGTAGCCCTGCGGGTAGGTGCGCTTGGGCTCGATCACGGTGTCGATGCCGGGGATGTCGAGCTGGTCGATCTTGTGGCCGACGGACGCGTCCATCTTGTGGCGCAGGTAGACAAAGGTCGACTTGCGGTTGGCGAGCTGCTTGAGCAGGTCGTCTTCGGGCACGCCGAGCAACGGGGCGAGCCGCGCCGCCACGGAGACCGGGTTCTTGATCAGGAACGGGTGCGCGAAGACCGTGACCGCGTCCTCCGAGACGGCCAGGTCCATCCCGTTGCGGTCGACGATCGAGCCGCGCCGCGCGTGGACGACCATGTCCTCGACCTGCTGTTGGATCGCGCGGTCGCCAAGCGAGCCGGCCTTGACGGTGCCGATCCACGTTGCGCGCGCCGTCGCGGCGCCGAGCAGCAACAGGAAAAGGGCGAAGAGCAGCCCGATCCTGCGCTCGACGAGACGCACCCGCTAACCCGTGGGCGAAGCCGGGGTCGTGGTGTCCGGCACGGTCGGGTCGGGGGCGGCCGTCGGCGTCGGGGCGATGATCCGCTTGGACGCGGTGCGCGCGTCGATCGACGGGTTCGACTTCAGGTAGCGGACCTGCGACGGCTCCGGCAGCACCAGCCCGAGCTTCGCCGCCTCCTGCTGGATGCGCTCACTGCTGGCGAGGCCGGCGACGTCCTCGCGCAGCCCCCCGTTCTCCCGCTTGAGCTGGGCGGCGCGGTCGGCCATGTGGGTGATCTCGCGGTTCATCCGCATCAGGTCGACGTTGAAGAAGACGATTCCCGCGAGCAGGACGCCCACGAGGCCGATCCAGATGCGTCCGCTGAGCAGCGTGTCGAGCATGCGCGCGCCGAGCGGAAGCGCGGCGGTGCGGCGGGCGGCCTTGCGGCGGACGGCCTTGCGAGGGGGCGCGGCCTTGCGGCGGGGCGCGGCCTTGCGAGCGGGACGTGGCGCGGCCTTGGCGGGCGCGGCCTTGCCCGACACGCGGCGCGGGCGCGGCGCGGGCGCCTCGCGGCGGCGCGGATCGCGCGCGGGCGCGGCCCCGCCCGCGTGCGTTGCCGGCCTCGCGACGGCTGCGGCGGCGCGCCCCATCAGCTCTCCTCCACCGGCACGATCCGGCGGGCGGCACGCAGCCGGCCCGACTTCGCGCGCGGGTTGTGCGCGACCTCGCCCTGCGTCGGCGCGACGGCGCGCCCGGTGAGCAGCTCGGCCTCGGGCTCGTGCCCGCACACGCAGACCGGGAAGTCGGGCGGGCAGACGCAGCCGCGCGCCCGCTCGGCCAGGAAGCGCTTCACGCGCCGGTCCTCGAGCGAGTGGAACGAGATCGCCGCCAGCCGTCCGCCCGGGTGCAGCAGGTCCCAGGCCAGCGGCAGCGCACGGTCGAGCGAGTCGAGCTCGCCGTTGACCGCGATTCGCACCGCCTGGAAGACGCGCTTGGCCGGGTGGCCGCCGCCGAAGCTGCGCCGCACCGCGGCCGGCAACGCCGCCTCGATCGCCTCGACCAGCTCGCCGGTCGTCTCCAGCGGCGCTCGCCGGCGGCGCTTGACGATCTCGCGCGCGATCCGGCGCGCGTTCGGGTCCTCGCCGTAGCGGCGGAAGATCTGAGCCAGCTGGCGCTCGTCCCAGTTGTTGAGCACCGCGCGCGCATCGAGCTCCTGGGTCGGGTCCATGCGCATGTCGAGCGGGGCGTCGTAGGAGTAGGAGAAGCCGCGCTCGCGCGCGTCGACCTGCATCGAGGAGATGCCGAGGTCGAGGTAGACCACATCGGCGCCGGCCCCCTCCTCGACGAGCATCGCGAGGCCCTCGGCATAGTCCATCCGCAGGAAGCGGGTCTCGCAGGCGACCTCGGCGGCGAGCTCGTCGAAGCGGGCCTCCGCGGCCGGGTCGCGGTCGATGCAGATCAGCGTGCCGGCGGAGCCGATGCGGTCGGCGACCAGCCGCGCGTGCCCGCCCGCTCCGAACGTGCAGTCGACGGCCGTCTCGCCCCGGCTGGGGGCGGTGAGGTCGATCAGCTCGCCGGCGAGCACCGGGACGTGCACGGGAGTCATGTCAAGAAGGATTGCCAAGGCGCTCCGTCACCTCCCCAATCTCCGCGTCGAGGGCCGACTGGACCGAGCGCCAGCGCTCCGCGCCCCAGACCTCGAGGTGATCGCCGACCCCCACCACAACGACCTCCTTCTCGATCTCCGCGTGCGCGAGCAGCGGCGCGGGCAGCGTCACCCGGCCGCTCGCGTCCAGCTCGATCTCGAAGGAGTTGCCCTGGTAGAAGCGGCTCAGCTTGCGGTACTCGGAGCCCATCGGGTTCAGCTCGCCGAGGGCGCGCTCGATGATCGCCTCGTGCGTGTCGGGGGTCCAGATCGCCACGCAGGGCTCGGGATCCTTGGCGAGAACCGTTCCGTTGGAGAAGGACGCGCGAAAGCGAGCCGGGATGCTGAGCCGGTTCTTCGCGTCCAGCGAGTGCTCGAAGTGGCCACGAAACGCCAATTTGCATGTCCCAAGAAGAGTTAGACCGGAGTGGCGGAGTGGGAGGAGCCCCGCCACTCCGGTCGCTTGATGGCCGCCACCCTAGCCCACTTTGTCCCACTCTGCAACACCAGCTCCCACTTTTCCGTCCGATCCGGGCCGTCCATTCGTCCAGCGCGGCTGAATTTGGCTTTCCAGAGCCCTAACGGCGGTGGGAGGACCGGCGGCCCGGGGACGCTGATTTCGCGCGCTGCTGCAAGGTCCGTTGCGTCAGAAGGGGTAAGACCGCAACCCAGATGGGGCGCGGGCTGTTGGAAGCGGGTATGAACCGCTTTCTCCGTACGCCCTCACCCTCGATGGTCGTCGCCTGCCTGGCCCTGTTCGTGTCGCTCGGCGGCGTCTCCTACGCCGTGGCCACGATCGACTCGGCCGACATCGTCAACGGCTCGATCCGCAACCGCGATTTCAAGGACGGCACCCTGCGTGGCCAGGAGGCCAAGCCGGACGGCTTCGGCCCCAACGCGATCAAGGAGCAGGCCCTCGACGCGAGCAAGCTCAAGCAGGTCCCGTCGGCGGCGGCCGCTGACGGCGTGACCCGGCAGGCCGTCATCTCCAGCGCCGGCGCCACCGTGCGCGGACGCGGCGTGGCCTCGAGCGCTCAGACGGGCACCGGCCAGTACCAGGTCGTCTTCGACCGCGACGTGCGCCAGTGCATCTACACGGCGACGCTGGGCGACGAGTCCGCCTCGGCGCCAGGCACCGGGCAGATCGCGGTCACGTCCGAGGCGTCCAACGTCAACGGCGTCCGCGTGCTCACCCGCGACAGTGCCGGGACGCAGGCCAACCGCTCGTTCCACCTGATCGTCAGCTGCTGAGCGCTCCGGCAGCTCCCTCGCCGCCCAGCAGGGCGGCGAGGAGCGCCGCGGCGATCAGGAGCAGGACGCTCGGCACCAGCAGCAGGGCGACCACCAGCTGGATCTTGGGGCCGGCCCGGGCTGCCTCCTCGCGCGCGTGGCGCGCGAGCGCGAAACGTGCGTCGCGGGCCTGTGCCGTGAGCGTGCCGGCGAGCGGGGCGCCGTGGCGGCGGGCACGGTCGAGCGCGGCGCGCAGCGCCCGCACCTCCGGGAGCGGCGCGGCGACGACCATCGCGTCGAGCGCCGTTTCGAGCGGGACGCCGAGCGAGACCAGACGGCCGACCGCCCGCCACTCGGCGGCCAGCGGGCCGTGGGTGCGGGCGCCGACCTGAGAGAGCGCCCGGGCGAGCGAGCTGCCCGACTCGACGCTGACGCGCAGAAGGTCGAGCAGCGGCGGCAGCTCGCGCCGGATCTCGCGGGCCCGCGCGGCAGCGCGGCGAGCCAGCCAGAGGTCGGGGGCGAGAAAGCCGGCCGCGGGACCCGCGGCGAGCAGCGCAAACGCGAGGCGGCCGGGCGCCGCTGCGGCGAACGCGGCGGCGAGCACGCCACCCAGGGCCGCGCTCGCCAGCTTGGCAGCCATCAGCTCACGCACGCCGAGCCCCGCCGGCCGCCCCGCGGCCGCAATGCGGGCCTCCAGATCACGCGGGGGCGTGCCGACGCGGGCACCCCCGAGGCGGAGGAGCACCCGGAGGCCACCCTCGCCCCACCGAACGGAAGCGAGCAGGACACCTGCTCCGATCGCAGCCAAGCTCGCCGCCAGTCCCGCAAGCGCCGGCGCGGTGCTCACCAGCGCACCCTTCCGAGCCTGCGAATCAGGAGAGCGGCCGCGCCCTGCAGGAAGAGGGCGATGCCGACCAGCCACGCGGTCAGGAGCGAGTCCAGGAGGCCTGCCAGCCAGCCTGGGCTCGCCAGCTCCGCCAGCACTGCGCCCCCAAGCGGGAGCGCCACCACGATCAGGCCGGTGAAGCGCGCCTGGGCCGTCGCCGCGCGCAGCTCGCCCTCGAGCCGCGCCTGCTCCTCCATCGAGCGCGCCGACTCGCGCAGCAGCCGGGCCAGGTCGCCGCCGGCCCGCTGCTGGAGCACGCACGCGGCGACTACAGCGTCGAGCCGCGGCGAGCGCACGCGGGCGCGCATCGCCTCGAGCGCGTCCTCGGTCGCCGCCCCCATCGCCAGCTCGGCGCACGCGCGGCTCAGCTCGTGGCCGGCGGCGCCGTCTACGGAGCGGGTCGCTTCCGCAATGGCGGCACGGAGGGAGTGCCCGCCGGCGAGCGCGTCGGCAACGGCGAGCGTGAGCGCCGGCACGCCCGTGTCGACCGTGCGCCGAAAGCGCTCACGGCGAGCGCGCAGCAGGCGCGCCACCAGCCACGGCCCACCGGCGCCGAGGGCGAGCCCGAAGAGCACGCCGCCGACGAGCCAGCCAACCCCGCCGGCCACCGCGGAGCCCGCCAGCAACAGGCGCCGCCGCTCGGCGGCCCCCGGACCGCGCCCCTCGCGGCCGAGCGTGACGACGACGTCGACCAGCGCCGCCAGAGCCCGCGCGGAGCGCGTGCCGCGCGCGATCAACGCGTGCGCCGCGAGGTCGTGCAGCGCCAACGCGGCGGCTGCCGCGGCGAGGCCCGCGAGCGCCGCTGCCGCACTCACGCCGACCTCGGCAACCAGGGCGGTCGACCCCCGCGTGCTTGG
>JBQGCL010000101.1:0-18132 GCA_052038485.1 Thermoleophilaceae bacterium
CAGCGAGTAGCCGATCGTCTGCGGCCGGGTGGACTGCTCCAGGAAGTAGCCGAAGCCGTCCGTCGTGAACGCGGTGAGCGCGTCGTGCGCCGCGCGTTCCTGCTCGGACTCGGCCGGCAGGTGATCCTTGAGGCCGATTGCGAGGGCGAGCAGGTTGACGTGGATGCCGAGCAGCCCTTCGGGTCCTTGGCGACCCATCGCGTCCGTGACGGCGGCGCCCACGTCGCCCCCCTGGGCGACGTAGCGCGTGTAGCCGAGCCGGTTCATCAGCGTCGCCCACGCGGCTGCGATGCGTCCGTTCTCCCAGCCGGGCTCGGCCGGCTCGCCCGAGAACCCGTAGCCGGGCAGGGACGGCAGGACCAGGTGGAATGCGTCCTCGGCCGTGCCGCCGTGAGCGGTCGGGTCGGTCAGCGGGCCGACGGTGTCCAGCAGCTCGACGACGGAGCCGGGCCAGCCGTGGGTCATGATCAGCGGCAGCGCGTCCTCATGCTTCGACCGGACGTGGACGAAGTGGATCTCGACCCCGTCGATCTCGGTCGTGAACTGGGGCAGCGCGTTCAGCCGGGCCTCGACCCTGCGCCAGTCGTAGTCGGTCGCCCAGTAGCGGGCGAGCGCCTGCATGGTCGCGAGCTGCACGCCCTGCGACCGGTCGGCGGCGAGCTCCTGGGAAGGCCAGCGCGTCGCCTCGACCCGGCGTCGCAGCTCAGCGAGCTCCTCCTCGGGGATCTCGATCTGGAAGGGACGAACGTCCGAGGCGGCGGCAATACCCATGACAACTCCGTTCTGGGCGAGGGACAAACGGACCCTACTGCCGCCAACCGGGCCTAGCAACGACAGGGGTGGCGTACGGAGCGGCTCAGGACACGATGGCGAGCAGGATCGCCGCCGCCGCCATCAGGAGCACCCCGGTCAAGCCGAACTTGAAGTCGCGGGCGCCGACGTCGCTGGGATCCATGTGCAGCCCCCTTTGGTGATTGCCGGTGAACTCAGCGTACCGCTGTCGGGGTGCACAGCGGTACCCTTTGGCCAGGTGCGCCGGGAAGCCTGGTCGGCACGGATGCCGCCATGCGCCCTCACCTCCACCGACCATCCCCTTGTCGCGGTAGCGGTGCTACGGGCTTCCCGCTGTTCTGGCGGGTGTTTGCGACGAACGCGGCGATCCTGACGCTCGCCGCCGTGGTGCTCGCCCTGTCACCGGCGACGATCAGCTTTCCCGTCGCCCTCACCGAGGCTTTGGTGCTCGTCGTCGGGCTTGCTGTGATGCTCGCGCTCAATTTCGCGCTGCTGCGGCAGGCGCTGTCCCCGCTCGATGAGCTGCGCAGGCTGATGCGGGGAGCGGACCCGCTGCGCCCAGGTCGACGCGCGCCGGTAGCAGACGCCGCGCCCGAGCTCAGGGCTGTCACCGAGACCTTCAACGACATGGTCGAGCGGCTCGAGGACGAGCGCCGCGAAAGCGCGCGCAGAGCGCTGGCGGCGCAGGAGGCGGAGCGCCTTCGGATCTCCCAGGAGCTTCACGACGAGGTGGGTCAGGGACTGACCGCGGTCCTGCTGAGGTTGGACGGGTTGGTGAGCCGCGGTCCGCGCCGTGAGCTGCGTGAAGCGCGCGAGGATGTGCGCAAGACGCTCGAGGACGTGCGGGCCATCGGCCGTCGTCTGAGACCTGAAGCCCTCGATGAGCTGGGACTCGTAAGCGCGCTCGCCGCCCTGACCAACTCGCTCCAGCGCGCCAGTGGAGTGAGGATCGAGCGACGGATCGAACGGGCGATGCCCGCACTGCCTTCGGACGTCGAGCTGGTGGTGTACCGCGTGGCGCAGGAGGCCCTCACGAACGCGCTGAGGCACTCGCAGAGCGAAAGCGCTCGGCTGGAGCTGAGTGCCGCCGGCGGGGCCGTTGAACTCGCGGTAAGCGACACAGGTACTGGCTTCGATGCGGCGCGGATACCCGAGGGCGCGGGAATCAGAGGCATGCGCGAGCGTGCGCTGCTCGTCGGGGGAGAGCTTGAGTTGGAGGCGCTCGTCGGCGCAGGGACCGCCGTGTGTCTGCGAATCCCCGTCGCCGCTCAGACGGCTTCGGCCACGAGCTCGTAATGACCGCTGCCCTGATCGAGAAGCGCCTCGGGCGGCAACACGACGACCGCCGCTCGCCCCTGCGCGACAAGGTCTGTCGGCACGAACCCGACCACGACCAGGCTTGCGCTGTGCTCGTCGGCGACCTGCGGGAGCGCGTCGGCCGTGGGCGAAGCTGTCAGGTGACCGCCGAGGCGCGCCGTGAGATCGGCGGCCAAGCGCAGGACAGGGCCGTCCGTCTCATCGTCCGCGATGCCGCAAACCACGGAGCGCATGCCCTCGGCGTCCAACGGGGCGATCGTCGCTGCCGGCACGACCACGACCGGGCAGGGGGCCTCTCTCATGAGGGTGCTCGCCACGCTGCCGAGGAGGCTCGGACTAACGGTCGACTCGCCCCCGGCACCGACGACGAGCAGCTCGGCATCCTCCCGCTCGGCGATCGCGATGAGCGTGGAGGCAGCGTGCCCGGACCGCACGCAAATCTCGGTGCCGTCTGGAAAGCAGTGCTCTCCGGCGGTGAGCCTGAGAGACCTGCGGATCCGGCGCGATCGGCCCAGCGCGAAGGACGAGAACCGCCGCAATCGCCCCTCGCCCTCACGCACCTGGACCAGCAAGGCGCGCGAGCTCAGGTCGCGTGCCAATCGCGAAGCGATCGAGGCGGCGTGGCGGCTGCCGCTGGTGTCGTTCAGACCACACACGATGCAACGGCTCATGTCGGCCTCCTTTCGGCTGTGGGCAAGCCTTCACCGACACCGGATGTGGCGCCATGGGTGGTCGCACGCATCTGCGGCGCGGGGAGCTACCCATGACGCCGCTGAAGACGCGCATTCTGCTCGCCGACGACCACGCCGTCGTGCGCCAGGGGTTGAGGTTCGTGCTCGACGCACAGCCCGATCTCGAGGTGGTGGCCGAGGCAAGCGACGGAGCGGAGGCCGTCGAGCTGGCGGCCGCGTCGGATGTGCAGCTGGCAGTGCTCGACGTTGCCATGCCGCGCATGACCGGATTGCAGGCAGCTGCGGAGCTGACCCGCCGGCGACCACAGTTGAAAGTGCTGATGCTGTCGATGTACGACAGCGAGCAGTACCTCTACGAGGCGCTCAGAGCGGGCGCCTCGGGCTACGTGCTCAAGTCGGGCGCGGACCGCGACCTGGTCGAGGCATGCCGCGCCACGATGCGCGGCGAGCCGTTCCTCTATCCGGCGGCCGTCACCGCGCTGATACGCGACTACCTCGACCGAGCGCGCTCTGGCGCTGAGATCCCAGAGGACCCCCTGACGCCGCGGGAGCTGGAGGTCTTGAAGCTGATCGCCGAGGCCCACACGAGCGACCAGATTGCGCAGACGTTGTCGATCAGCCGCCGCACTGTCGATCGCCACCGCGAGAACATCCTCGCCAAGCTCGGGATGCGCGATCGCGTCGAACTGACGCGTTATGCGATCCGCCGGGGCCTGATCGAGCCCTAGCGACCTCCGTACAAACCGCGCGCCACGTGGGGGGCACCCCCCATTGAGCGCGGTCCCCGATGTCCGGACGATGCCGGGAGTGCCGCGCCTGCTGGTCCTCTTCCACGATCCGTACCACTTGAACGAGGGGGAAGCACGCGCTTGGTTGCGCCAGGAGGTCGACGCCCTGCTGGTCCACGAAGAGCTGGAGGCAGCGAGGCTAACTCGGCTGGGAAGCGCCACCTCGCAACCCCACGGCGGCTTCGACTGGCTGCTCGAGCTCAGCGTCGAGCGAAACGCTGGGAACCCGGGCGCGGCAATCGGGGAGCTGGTCGCGGACCTGCGGTTGCTCGGCATGGCGCCCACCGTTGCCGTCGCCGACGACCGCAACGCAACCGACCTGAAGCACAGATGACGCTGGCGATCACCATCTTCGGGCTCGCACTGGCGGCCATCGCCAGCGAGCGGGTTCACCGGACGAAGATCGCCCTTGCCGGCGCCGCGCTCGTCGTCGTCACCCAGACCATCGACCAGGAACAGGCGATCGCGGCGGTCGACTTCAACACGATCGGCCTGCTCGCCGGGATGATGCTGATGGTCAAGCTGACGGAGTCGACCGGCGTCTACACCTGGCTGGCCATCCACGCGGGTCAGCTCTCACGCGGACGGCCCCTCGCGATCGTCCTCGCGCTGTCCGTCACCACCGCGGTGCTGTCGGCGTTCCTCGACAATCTGACCACAGTCCTCCTGATGGTGCCGATCACCTTTCTGCTGGCGGACGCGCTCGATATCGACCCCGTGCCGCTGGTGGTGATCGAGGTGATCGCCTCGAACATAGGCGGGACCGCCACGCTGATCGGCGATCCGCCGAACATCATCATCGCGGGCGCCACCGGACTCTCGTTCGGAGAATTCATCGTCAACCTGGCCCCGATCGCGTTGATCACGTTCGCGGTGGTGACGGCCGGGCTCTATCGCCTCTACCGGCCGCAGCTCCAAGTGGATCCGCGGGCGCGCAAGCGGGTCATGGAGCTCGACGCCGGACGCTCGATCGAGGATGCGGACGAGCTCCGACGCACGATGCCGGTCCTCGCCCTGACGATCCTGGTCTTCTTCGTCCACAAGCCGCTCCATCTGGAGCCGGCCACGGTCGCGCTCGGCGGGGCGACGGTGATGCTGCTCCTCACGCGGCAGTCGCTCGAGCAGGCCCTGGCGGGCATCGAGTGGCCGACGCTGTTCTTCTTCATGGGGCTGTTCGTGATGGTCGGGGCGCTCGAGGAGACCGGCGCGATCGGCGAGGTGGCAGACGGAATCGGGAACCTCACCGACGGCAGCCGCTCGGCGGAGTTGATCGGCATCCTGTGGACGTCCGCGATCGGTTCCGGCATCGTCGACAACATTCCGTTCACGGCGACGATGGTCCCGGTGGTCGAGCAGCTCCAGGAAGGCCAGGGTGACGGGGACGACGCGTACTGGTGGGCGTTGTCACTCGGCGCGTGCTTCGGCGGGAACGCCACGCTGATCGCGGCAGCGGCAAACGTCGCCGCAGCCGGCATGGCGGCCCGAGCCGGCCGGCCAATCGGATTCGTCCAATTCATGAGGATCGGCCTCCCTGCTACGGCCGTCTCCCTCGCGCTTGCAACGGCCTACATCGCCATCCGCTACCTCTGAACCGAAGGGCGGCCCCACATGACACCCGACCAGCTCAGCCGAGACCTCGTCCGCAAGGCGCCGCTGCTGTCGGCTGAGGACAACGTCGGCCAGGCCGTCGAGCTCGTGCTCGAGAGCGGACTCCCGGCGCTGCCGGTCGTCGACTCGGAGAGCCGGTTCGCGGGCATATTCGGCGAGCGCGAGTTCATGGCGGCGCTCTTCCCGGGCTATCTCAAGGAGCTCAAGTACGCCGGCTTCGTGCCGGACAGCCTCGATGACGCCATCGAGAAACGTTCAGGCTGCCGGATCGAGCCGGTCGGCGACCACATGAACACCGAGCACGTCGACGTCGGACGCGACTTCTCAGACGCCCAGCTGGCCGAAACCTTCCTCCATCATCGCGTCCTGATCATCCCCGTCGTGGACGCTGGGCGCGTCGCGGGCGTCGTCACGAGATCCGACTTCTTTCGCCGTCTCGGGGAGCGCTTCCTCCAGCACCGGTAGGGGGTCGGCCTCGCGCAGCCGCCCGGGGCCCTGCCCGCTCGGCGACCTCGACCAGCTCGGCCATCGAGCGCTCGATCCCGTCGCAGAGAACGCCGATGTCGGGCGCCTGGTCGTAGTCGCCGGTGACGCCGAAGCCGAGGCGACCGTCGTAGGAGAAGATCGCCACGCCGACACGCACGTGCCCGGCGAGCGGCACGTATGGGAAGCACTCGCGCAGGCGGCACCCGGCCGCGTACAGGGGCCGCTGCGGGCCCGGGACGTTGGTGGTGACCGTCTGCACCATCCTCTGCGGCACCTGGGCGGCCGTGCGCAGGGCGACCGCGAGCAGCATCGCGGGAGCGAACCCCGACAGGTTGACCAGCACGTCGCCCGCGACGGCCTCGTCGGAGTGCTTGAGGTGATCCATCTGGTCGCGCACCGCGGCGAGGCGCGCCACGGGATCCGTGATGCCCACTGGCAGGTCGGCAAAGATCGCCGAGACGCGGTTGTTGTAGTCCTCGCGCTCGTCGGCCGAGCGCACCGAGACCGGAACGAGCGTCCGCACGGGCCGGTCGGTCGACTCGCCGCGTGAGGCGAGCAGCTCGCGGAACCCACCGGCGATCGCCGTCAGCACCACGTCATTGACCGTGCCTCCGAGCCGCGCGCGGACGCGCTTGACGTCGCTGAGCTCCGCCCTGGCCCAGTACCAGCGGCGGTTCGGGCCGATCGGCCCGTTCAGGGACGAGCGCGGTGGCGGCTGGAGTACGCCGGCCATCGTGAGCAGGCCGCGGGCCGTGTCGCGCGCAGCCTCGGCCGTACGGCGGGGCGAGCCGAGCACGCCCCGGACGGTCGATACCGACCCGGTCGCGCGGTCGACCAGCGCGCGGACGGCAAGCTCCGCTCCGGGCGGCTGGCGCTCCGCGCGCCAGTGCGGCGGGCGCGGCAGGTCGGGATGGGGCTCTGAGTCGAGGATCGTCGAGAGCAGCTCGGCGCCCGCGACGCCGTCGACCAGGCAGTGGTGGACCTTGCTCAGGATCGCCCAGCCGCCGTCGCCGAGGCCTTCGATCACCCACATCTCCCAGAGCGGACGCTGCCGATCGAGCGCCTGCGACATCACGCGGCCGACCAGGTTACGCAGCTCCTGGTCCCCGCCCGGCTCCGGCAGGGCGGTGCGGCGGACGTGGTAGTCGAGGTTGAAGTGCGGGTCGTCGACCCAGACCGGCCTGCCCAGCGCCAGCGACGGGAAATGAACGCGCTGGCGGTAGCGCGGCACGCTGCCGAGATGCGCCCGCAGCATCCCCTGCAGGAGAGCGGGCGCCGGCGGTGGCCCCTCGAACAGGGCCACCGATCCGATGTGCATGTGGTTCACCTCGTCCTCGAGGTGGAGGAAGGCGGCATCCTGGCTGCTCAGCCGGTCCATCCGCGCATCACCGCCGCGCGCGCCGCGCGGACACGAACTGGCCCCAACCGGAGACGTGCTGGGCGACGTGGCTCAGACCGCGCTCGCGCAGCGCGCCCGTCAGCTCGTCGCGTCCGAACACCCGCACGCCGCTCGCGCCGCGCACGACCGCGTTCGTCACGCGCGCGGGCAGCGGCCCGCGGTTGCAGCTGGAGAGCAGCGCGACGCGGCCGCCGGGGGCGAGGACGCGGACGATCTCGTCGATCGCTCGCGTTGGGTCCTTGACCAGGTAGAGGGTGGCGAAGCAGCAGACCGCGTTGAAGCTGCGGTCGCGGAACGGAAGGGCGGCGGCGTCGCCCCGCACATAAGCCACGTTGCCGGGGGTCGGTTCCTTGAGGCCGCGGGCGAGCATGGTCTTCGAGGCGTCGAGCCCGACGACCAGGCCGTCGTCGACCGGGCGCGCGAACCGTCGCGTGAAGTTTCCCGGCCCGCAGCCGACGTCGAGCACCCGGTCACCGGGCGAGAGCTCGAGCATCTCGAGGGCGATCAGGCGCTCGTCGGCCATGGTCGGTCCCAGGCCCATCAGCACTCGCCCGCCCACCGGTCGCCAAAGGCGCTCATAGATCAGCGGCAGCGCCCGGCTGACCATCAGCCGCTGGCCCGGATGGGCGCCGGTGGGGTCCTCGTCGCCGAGCAGGTCGAGATAGCCGTGCTCGACATCCGGCGCCGCCGGCCGGCGGCCCGGCTCGATGAGCTCGAGCGCGCGCTCGACCGCCGGGGCGGAGCCATGGGGCGTCACGGCCTGGGCCAATCCCGAATTGCCGTCCATCGGGTGCACGCTATGCGGCCCGGGCGGCCGGCAAATCGGTAGTCCACGGCCGACCTGATGTGGGCAGTCACGGATGCGGCCGCTCTGGGTCAGCCGACTTCGGCCTTGATCTCCGGCAGACGGTCCCGCAGCAGCGGGAACTCGGTGTTCACATGCTCGTCCAGCGCCGCGGCGAACTTCCTCGAGAAATACAGCCTGATCAGCGGGTCAAGAAGTCTCCCGGGGCCCCTGAATCCCGCCTCGATCGTGTGGGTGATCGCCACACCGTCCTCAACGGCGGTCAGCTCCAGGGACAGGCGTGCCGGGAGATCGATCACCTTTCGAAGCCGCCACACGAGCTTCTGGTCGGGCACGGCCTCGACCACGACTCCCCTCATCCGCACGCGCCGGTCGCCGATGTATTCGTCCATGTAGATCACGTCGCCGACGTGGTCGCCGGTGCGCGTGAGCGGATGGAACTGCAGATGGATGCCGGGCCACCACTGCCGGTAGGCCTGATCGTTGGGATTCGTGAGGAAGTCGAAGATCTCCTTGCCCGTGATCCCGTCTACTCGGAGTCTCGTTCTGAGCGTCAGCACGGCGATCGGCCTCGGTCTCGTGCCGAGACTAGCTCCACCCGTCAACCAAGTCGTCACCCGGCTTCGCCCATTCGTAGACGTGGCCCCCTGTTGGGTCTAACCTCGCACGCGGAGGAACTGCCGGACTGGGCTCGCAGCCGAACGGGATCGCCCTCCAGTCATGACCAGCAGCATCACCAACCACCGTGACGTAGTCGTGGTCGGCGGGGGCCAGGCCGGCCTCGCGATCGGCTACCACCTCGCGAAGCTGGGCACGAACCTGTCGATCCTGGAAGCCGCCGCTGAGCCGGCGGCCGCCTGGCGCAACCGTTGGGACTCGCTGAGGCTCTTCACATCCGCGCGCTACGACTCGCTGCCCGGCATGGCGTTTCCCGGTGATCCGGATCGTTATCCGACGCGGGACGAGGTGGCCGATTACCTCACCGACTATGCGCGCGAGTTCGATCTTCCGGTCGAGCTGAACAGCCGCGTGCGCGCGGTGCGGCGGCAGAACGACCGCTATGTCGTGGAGCTCGATGACCGCGCCTACGAGGTCCAGCAGGTGGTGATCGCCACCGGCCCCTTCCAGACGCCATTCGTGCCGGGGATCGCCGAGGACCTCGGCGACGACATCGTGCAGATGCATAGCACGGACTATCGCTCGCCGAACTCCGTTCCGGACGGCCGCGTGCTCGTCGTCGGCGGCGGCAATACCGGCTTTCAGATCGCGGAGGAGTTGTCGGCTTCCCGCGAGGTGCATCTCGCCATCGGCTCGCGCCAGACGCCGCTGCCGCAGCGCATCCTCGGGCGTGATCTCTTCTGGTACCTCGATCGGACGGGCCTCATCCGCAAATCGACGGCTTCCCGACTCGGCAAGCTGATGCGGAAGCGGGAGGACACGCTGATCGGGTCGAGTCCTCGTAGCGCACGTCGGCACGGCATCGAGCTCCACGGCCGAGCCGTCGGCGCGGCTGGGTCGACCGTCAGCTTCGCCGACGGAGCCGACCTGGACGTTCGCTGCGTCATCTGGGCTACCGGCTTCCGAGTCGATCACTCGTGGATCGATGTGCCGGTGTTCGATGGAAACGGCCGCGCGGCGCACGAGCGCGGCGTGACGACGTCGCCCGGCCTCTACTTCCTCGGGCAGCAATGGCAGCACACCAGGGGCTCGGCGCTGTTGGGCTGGGTCGAGGACGATGCGGCCTATATCGCGGAGAAGGTCGCGGCTTTCCGGCCGAACGCGGCGACCGCTGTAGTGCCCGCGTTCACCCCGAACTGAATCGCAGGAGGGCAACATGAGCACCACTCCAGAGCATTTCCCCACCGACGTTGGCGGCCTGCCCGAGGCTCACGCGCCAGAGCGGGTCAAGCTCTCGGACGGCGCCGAGTTCAACCTCCGCATCGGGCCCGTGGCCAAGCGCATCGGCGACGGCATCGTGCGGATGCTGGCCTACAACGACTCGATCCCCGGGCCGGTTCTCGAAGTCGAGGAGGGCTCTGAGATCGTCGTCAACATCGAGAACCAGGGCGACGTCGAGGCCACCGTCCACTGGCACGGGCTGCGGCTCGAGAACCGCTACGACGGCACGCATGAGACGCAAACGCCCGTCGAGGTCGGGGAGCGCTACACGGCACGGGTGACGTTCCCGGATCCGGGCGCCTACTGGTACCACCCGCACATCCGCGAGGACTACGGCCAGGAGCTGGGTCTGTACGGCATCTGTCTCGTCGTGCCGAGCGATCCGGACTACTGGGCGCCCGCGAACAGGGACGTCCCGCTGACGCTCGACGACATCTTGCTCGAAGACGGCAAAGTCGCCCCCTTCAGCCGCTCGGAGACGACCTACGTGGCGATGGGGCGCTTCGGCGAGGTGCTGCTGGTAAACGGCGAGACCGAGCTGTCACTGGACGCGGGGCTCGGCGAGGTTGTGCGCCTCTACTTCACGAATACCGCAAACACACGCACCTTCAACGTCGCGCTGCCGGGGGCACGCATGAAGCTCGTCGGCGGCGACAGCGGGCACGTCGAGCACGAGCAGTTCGTCGAGGAAGTCGTCCTCGCCCCCTCCGAGCGCGTCGTCGTGGACGTCCTCTTCGACACGCCGGGCGACCTCACGCTCGAGCACCGCACCCCGGAGCGCAGTTACCCGCTGGCCGCCATCCACGTGAGCGACGAGCGGATCGAGCCTTCGTACGCAGACCAGTTCGAAGTACTCCGTACGAACGCCGACATGGTCGCCGAGCGCGAGCGGATCGCTGCCTATTTCGACGCCGAGCCGGACAAGACGCTCGGGTTCATCGCCGAGATGAACATCGAGGCGCCGGAGGGCCCGGTCGTCTACGCGTGCCCGATGCACCCCGAGGTGGTCGACGACGAGCCGGGCAACTGCCCGAAGTGTCGGATGAAGCTGTTGGCCGTCGCGGCGCCGAGCGCCGGTTACGCGTGCCCGATGCATCCGGAGGTCGTGAGCGGCGAGGCCGGCCATTGCCCGAAGTGCCAGATGAAGCTGGTGCCGGCGGCGCTGATCGACGCGGGAGCAGGTCACGGCCACGACGCCCACGACGACGAGGCCCACGACCACGCGGCGGCCGGCGGCATCGAGTGGGAAGACGACATGGTCGACGTGAATCGGATGACCACGCCGGCGAACATGCGCTGGAAGCTCGTCGATCGCGAGACGAGCGCCGAGAACGCGGCGATCGACTGGCACTTCCGGGTCGGCGACCAGGTGAAGATCCGCCTCCTGAACGAGATGGCGGGGGACCACCCAATGCACCATCCGTTCCATGTGCATGGAGCCGGCCGCTTCCTCGTTCTCAGTCGCGACGACGTGCCGGAGGCAAACCTAGTTTGGAAGGACACCGTCCTGGTCCGGACTGGCGAGACCGTCGACATCTTGCTCGACGTGACGAACGTCGGCCGATGGATGGCTCACTGCCACATCGCGGAGCACCACGAGAGCGGCATGATGTTCAGCTTCAACGTCGACGAATAGGCGCGGCTTGGTGACTCATCGGCGTGCTTGCCCCGCCACGGGCTCCACGTGTGCAAGGACGGTCGCCATCGGCGCGCCGTCATGTGGAGGCGGCAAGGTCGCGCTCGAACTCGCGGCCCAGCTCGTAGGCCTGCTCGAGGTAGCTCTTGATCGTCGCCTCGTCGGCTACCGCCGCTCGATGGAAATAGACGATCTCGACGCGCTCGATGCCGGGGTACTGGAGGCTCCAGTCGCCCAGGACGCGCCGCATGGGCTCTGCCCAGTCAGCCTCGTAGTCCTCGCGGCTGAACAGCGTCGGCATGATCAGGAGCGCCTTCTTGTGATGGAGCAGGCCGATCCGGCCGCTGACGTTGCCCTCCCAGCCCGCGCGGTCCAGCGCGAACGCGTTGCCGTAGCTGAACACGCGCTCGTGCCAGCCCTTGAGGATCGCGGGGAAGCTCAGCCAGAAGACAGGTGCAATGAACGCAAGGGCGTCGGCCTCGGCGACGTGCCGCCAGTGCTCCGCGGCGTCCTTGGGGCCGTGGTCGCGCAACATCTGCGCGATCTCGCGGTTGCTCTTGCCGCGGACCATCCGGCGCGCGAGCAGGCGCTGGAACGGACCGCGGGCTGCCTCGAGCACGCGCCGGCGTGGATCCATGGACTCGAGGACGTCGGGCGGCATGTCGGGATGGAGCCAGGTCGCCATGTCGGCCTCGGTGAAAACCGGGTCGAACTTGAGCGCGTAGAGGTCGAGTACGTCGGCGACGTGTCCGGCGTCCGCGAGACCGCGCGTGAACTGCTCGAGGACCGCGTGGCTGAACGAGTTCGGATTCGGGTGGGCGTAGACGGTCAGGACGCGCATGGCCTTAGCTGCGGTGAGCGAGACGATCCATGCACGAACCGTCGCCCACGCCCCGACCGAACGCATCCGGGCCGGGCCGCGCGCCGCGTGTGGAGAACTACGTCCCGGGGGCAAGGATCGCGGTGCTCAGCAGACCCCACGTGATCACGCTCGGCAAACTTCGGGCATCTCGAGACCCGCGGATCAGGAGGTGTTGCATGAGTGAGGCGAGGCGAACCACGAGCGAGGAGGCGCGCCGGGTAGGAGACGAGATCGGCGTCGACTGGGATCGCTTCGACCTGGAGCAGTTTCGCGCCGGCATGGATGTCGAGTACGAGCATGGCTTGCACGACGCTCAGACCGATGTCACGGGCGACGACCCGATCATCACGGGCAAGATCGCGCTTGCGCACATGAAGGAGTTCCCGGACTACTACGAGCGCCTGGAGCGGATGGAGCGCGAGGCCGAGCGTGAGTGGGAACAGCGACGCGACACGCCCAGCGGCTCGTGAGAGGGAGCTGCCGGGAGCCCGTCTCGCTGGCTTCGGCCGGGTAGCTCGTAGAGGCGAGGTCCGGTGACTACGCCGGGCTCGTGCCTCCCACCGCCGGCCGCCGTGCACAGGGGTGCGTCGAGACTCTGTCCATATAGCGGCAAGGTCCTGTACAGTTCTTGACGTGGCGCAAGACGCACAGCCGAGCCTGCGTATCGGCGAGCTCAGCCGGCGGGTGGGCGTCAGCCCAGAACTCCTGCGCGCGTGGGAGCGCCGCTACGACCTGCTTCATCCGGCCCGAACCGCGGGCGGTCTGCGCCTCTACTCCGCCGAGGACGAGCGGCGCGTGCGGGCCATGCAGGCGCATCTCGACAGCGGGCTGTCGGCCGCCGAGGCGGCTCGGCTGGCTTCAGCCGGCGACGGCGCCGTGGGCGTCGCTGAGTACGGCGATGCCCTCCGGCGGGGGGTCGGGGAGCTGCGTGAGGCCCTTGATGCCATGGATGCCGACGCGGCGCACGCCGTCCTCGACGGTCTGCTCGCCTCCTTCACGCTCGAGACCGTTCTGTCAGGCGTCTTGGTGCCGTACCTGCGCGAGCTCGGCGAGCGTTGGCAGCGCGGCGAGGCTTCCGTCGCTCAGGAGCACTTCGCCAGCAACCTGCTTCGCGCGCGCCTGCTGGCACTGGCTCGCGGCTGGGAGCGCGGGGACGGCCCCACCGTGCTGTTGGCGTGTGCGCCGGGGGAGCAGCACGACCTGCCGCTGATCGCCTTCGGACTTGCGCTGCGGGGCCGCGGCTGGCGGATCGTGTTCCTCGGTGCGGACACGCCCGCGGCCAGCCTCGCCGAGACCGCCGAGCGGCTGCGGCCGGCGCTCGTGGTGGTGAGCTCCGTGACCCCGGGCGGCTTCCGGCGGGAGGCCGACGTATTCGCGGCGCTGGCGCGCAAGCACCGGTTGGTCATCGCCGGCGCCGGTGCCGGTGAGAGGCTCGCGGAGTCGCTTGGCTCCGCGCTGCTCCAGGGTGACCCGGTCGCCGCCGCCAGCGCCGTCTAGAAGCCGCCGCTTCGTTCGCGGACATCGCCCCGTCAGCGCTACGCCGGCGGGTGTCCTTCCTGCCTCGTATCCGCCCGGCACCGCGCCGGCGGTAGTGGTCACGCCAGGCTGCTGACCTTGACAAAAGGTGGACAGACTCTGTACAGTAGCTGTGCATGTTCGGTACAGACCAACGAAGGAGGAACACATGAAGGCGCTCAACGCGCTCGCGGTCGTCCTACTGATCGTGGGCGGTCTCAACTGGGGTCTCGTAGCGCTCGCCGAGTTCGACCTCGTCGCGTGGCTCGTCGGAGAGGACTTCGGCCAGACCAACGCCGCCAGCCGCATCGTCTACGGGCTCGTCGGACTCGCCGCCGTCTACGGCATCGCCCAGCTCGCGAGCCGCGAAACCAGCATCGGCGGAGCTCGCTCCGCCTCCACCCAGGCATGAAAGGAACTCCAATGCGAAAGCTGATTGTCCCCATCGTCGTCCTCGTCGTCGCGCTCGCCACGGCGGCGGTCGCCCTCGGCGGCGACGACTCCGGCTCGACGGCCCAGCCGGCCGCCAAGCCAGCGAAGAAGAACATCGTCCAGACCGCCGTCGCGGCGGGCGACTTCGACACCCTCGTCGCTCTCGTCAAGCGGGCCGGGCTGGCCAAGACGCTGTCGGGCAAGGGGCCGTTTACGGTCTTCGCGCCGACGGACGCGGCGTTCAACAAGGTGCCTGCGAGCAAGCTCGAAGCGCTGGCGGAGGACCGTGCCGCGCTGCGGGACGTGCTCCTCTACCACGTGGCCGCAGGCCGCTACCCCGCGAAGCGGATCGTCAAGCAGAAGTCGATCGAGACGCTGCTCGGCCAGCGCGTCAAGGTGAGCACGCGCGGGGACACCGTCCGCGTGGGTGGCGCCAAGGTCGTCCAGGCCGACGTGCGCAGCTCGAACGGCGTGATCCACGCCATCAACAAGGTCCTGCTCCCCCGCTAGCCCCGGTGGCGTCACCGTCGCCCGGCGCGGCTTGCCGTGCCGGGCGACGCGCGGCGCCCGGGAACGTTCTCCATGTCCTCTTTCTCAACTCAGCACAGCCGCGAACGGAGCCGCGAACTTGGCGCGTCGCCACGCCCACCCCGGCGCGCGCTCGTGACCGGCGCGACCGGCTTCATCGGCGGACAGCTTGCGCAGGCGCTCGCCGACGCCGGTTGGACCGTCCGCTGCCTCGTGCGCGACCGGTCGCGCGCCCGTGACCTCGAGCGTCGCGGCTTCGAGCTCCACGAGGGCGACGTGCTCCGCCCGCAGACGCTTGAGGAGGCGGGCCGCGACGTCGAGGTCGCCTACTACCTGGTCCACGCGATGGGCCGAGGCGCGCGCGGCGACTTCGCGGCCCGCGAGCACGCCGGCGCCGAGGCTTTCGCCCAGATGGCCCTGCGCGAGGGCGTGGGGCGCGTGATCTATCTGGGCGGTCTCGGCGAGCCGCACTCGCGCCACCTGCGCAGCCGACACCAGACCGCCCGGGTGCTCGCCGAGCACGGCCCTCCACTCACCTACTTCCGTGCCGGCATGGTCGTCGGGGCGGGAAGCGAGTCGTACCGGACGCTGCGCTACCTCGTCGAGCGGCTTCCGGCGATGATCGCGCCCGCCTGGCTGAAGGTGCCGACCCAGCCGATCGCCATCGACGACGTGCTCGCGTACCTCACGGTGGCCCCCGACCTGCCCGAGAGCGCCGGACAGGAGATCCAGATCGGCGGCCCGGACGTCCTGCCCTACGGCGAGATGCTCGACCGCATGGCCGAGGCGCTGGGCCGGCGTCCGCGCCCGAAGCTTCCCGTACCCCTGCTCACACCGCGGCTGTCATCGCTGTGGATCGGTCTGGTCACCCCCGTCGATGCCGGCGTCGCGCGTCCCCTGATCGAGGGACTCTCGACCAAGACCATCGTGACGGACAGCTCCGGCGCGGCGGTCTTCGCCATAACGCCGCTGTCATTCGAGGAGGCGCTCCAGCGCGCGGTCGCCGACGACCGCGCAACGAGCGCTGCCCGCGGGACACTTGGTCGCGGCGTCAACATGCCTGGCCGCGGCGCCGAGCTCGCGGAGGTAGGTCGGCCGGGGGACGGTGCGACATGACGGAGATCCTGATCGGCGTGTCCGCCTGCCTGCTGGGTGAGCAGGTGCGCCACGACGGCGGCCACAAGCGCAACGCCTTCCTGCTCGACGAGCTGGCCTCCCACGTCAGGTTCGTGCCGGTCTGTCCCGAGGTCGCCGTCGGACTAGGAGTTCCGCGTGAAACCATTCGACTGGTGCGGCGCGGCGATGGGGTACGTCTCCTCGGGTCCGCGGGCGTCGATCACACCGATGCCATGCGGCGCTGGGCCGGCGCGGTCATGGGCGAGCTGTGCGAACAGGATCTCTCAGGCTTCGTGCTCAAGAAGGGCTCGCCGAGCTGCGGCCTCGAACGCGTCCGCGTGTGGGACGAAGGCGTCCAGCGGCAGTCGCGGTCGGGGCGGGGCGTCTTCGCCCAGGCGCTCGTCGACGCCATGCCTGGCTTGGCGATCGAGGAGGAGGGCCGGCTGCACGACCCGGGCCTGCGCGAGCACTTCGTCGACAGGGTCTTCGGGCACGCCCGGGTGCGCGACTTCTTCGCCGGTCGTTGGACCGCCGAAAGCCTGATCCGCTTCCACTCGGGCGAGAAGGCGGCCGTGATGGCCCACGATGTGCAGGCCGCCCGGCGGCTCGGCCGTCTTGTGGCCGGCCACCGGCGGCTCGATCCGGAGCAGCTGGCCCGGCGCTATCGCGCGCTCCATGGGGCCGCGTACGCGCGGCAGGCGACCCCGGGCCGGCAGGCCAATGCCCTCCTGCATTTGGCTGGGCACCTCAAGGACGGTCTCGGATCGTGCGACCGCAAAGAGCTCCGAGAGGCGATCGAGGATTACCGGGTGGGTCTCGTGCCGGTGGCAGTCCCGCTCGCGCTCCTGTCTCGGCACCTTCGCGCCGTCGGAACCGAGTGGGCGCGCTCCCAGACGTACCTGCGGCCCTACCCCAAGGAGCTCGGCCTGAGAGGCGTGATCTGCAAGCCGCGTCGGGAGCGGCCCGCCGCCTCGAGCCAGAGGTCGAAGTCGCCGAGCCCTCCGGAGATCGACCCATCGTGACCCCGGTGGACCCGCGACACACGAGCTCTCAAGACGCAGGCGCGGATCGCAGTATCCGCGCCGGGGGGCTGCTCGGGGTGCCCTCGATACTCGCCCTCGGCGGGTTCTACGCCGTCCTTCGACGCCATTCGAGATGACTGCGCTGCTGCTCATAGCCGGCCTGCTCATCTTCGCGATGGCGGTAGCCGGCGTCTGGCTCATGCAATACGCAGAGGCCGAGCCCGCTGCCCGTGCTGTCGGCCGAGCACCCGATGCGGCCGAGGAAGAAGAGGCGCGGCAGACGCTGTCCAAGCCACGCCCGAGCTTCCTCCAGCATCGCGAGCCCGACTAGACCGACATGGCTCTGCGGTCCGATCGTTCGAACACTCGGCATGAAGCGGGCGAGCGATGCTTGATGTGACGGTTGCGGGCTGGGCGCTGACCGTCGGGCTGGTGGTCGTACTGCTGGCCGTCGATCTGGCGCTGGCCGTCGCGCGCCCGCACGAGGTCGGGTTCCGCGAGGCGGTGAGCTGGTCGCTCTTCTACATCGTCGTCGCCGTCGCGTTCGGGCTTGTCTTCGCGTCGATCGCCGGCTGGGGCTTCGGCGGCGAGTACTTCGCCGGCTACATCGTCGAGAAGAGCCTGTCGGTCGACAACCTGTTCGTCTTCGTGGTCATCATGACCACCTTCGCGGTCCCCGCCGAGCACCAACAGAAGGTGCTGATCGTGGGGATCGTGCTCGCGCTCGTGCTGCGCGTGATCTTCATCGCGCTCGGCGCCGCGCTGCTGGGCGCGTTCTCGTTCATGTTCCTGCTCTTCGGGCTGCTGCTGGTCGGTACCGCCATCCAGCTCTTCCGCCACCGCGACCAAGACCCCAGCGTCGACGACAACGCGCTCGTCACCCTTGCGCGCAAGCGCCTCCCGCTGACCGACGACTACGACGGCGGCAAGCTGGTCACCCGCCTCGACGGCCGGCGCATGTTCACGCCGCTCTTTCTCGTGCTGCTCGCGATCGGGAGCACCGATCTGCTGTTCGCGCTGGACTCGATCCCGGCCGTCTTCGGCGTCACCGACGAGGCCTTCATCGTGTTCGCGGCCAACGCCTTCGCGCTGCTCGGCCTGCGCGCCCTCTATTTCCTGGTAACCGGACTGCTCGACCGGCTCGTCTACCTCTCCACTGGCCTCTCGATCATCCTCGCCTTCATCGGCATCAAGCTCGTCCTGCACTGGGGCCACCTCCAAGACGACGGCGTCCC
>JBQGCL010000102.1:0-2034 GCA_052038485.1 Thermoleophilaceae bacterium
GCCAGTCCCTCGGGCACTGTCGACGGCTCCCAGATGCCCAGGTGGAGCGCGTCGAGCGGCGCCAGCAGCGGCGCGGCGATCAGGGTCAACGCGACGCCGTAGGCGGTCACCGCGACCGTGAACACGGCGGTCCCGATCGGAAAGCGCAGCAGCAGGTAGGTCATGCCGCGCCAGCTGGCCGCGTCCTTCCAGTACGCGACGAGCCGCTGCCAGGCGCCCTCGGCCGGCGGGGCGAGCTCCGCCGGGTCGATCTTCGCGTCGAGCAGGGAGTTGGCGAGCACGCGTTCCCCGGCCAGCAGCGGCCGGACGCTGGCCAGCACCGCCGTCAGGATCGGGATCCCGACGAGGGTGATCGCGAGCCCGAGCCCGAGCGCGAGCCCGGTTACGAACCACGTGAAGTACACGACGCCGAGCGGCAGCCCGAGCAGGTGATGAGTGAGCGCGCGGTAGCCGCGGCTGGTCAGCAGCGGCTCGAGCAGCGAGCGCCAGGCGGGCGTGGGGGAGATCGTCGTGTCCATGGCGGCAGCATCGCCGCCGCGGGCCCGCCATCCCATGGAGCTAGCCGGTGAGCGGGCGGGCGGGTACCCGAACCCGCCCGCTCAGCCGGAGTGGGGGCCCCGAGGCGGGGGTGTCCGTGGGAGCCGGCGGCGGGGGCGGCGGAGCCGCGGGTGCCGCCGAGACGGGCGCCTCCTCGTTGGCCCGCCAGCCGCCATAGGTGACGCCGGCGGCGGCGATCAGCCCGAGGAAGATGCCGAACTTGCGGGTGACGTCGATGCCCTCGACGTCGACGCCCCCCGTGGGCAGGTCGATCAGCCGGAACACCACCAGCAGAACGGCGAGACCGCCGGCCGCGAGCACGACCATCGGCCCCGGCACGTCGTCCGGCAGGTTGCCGGTGGCCTTGGCGACCGGCACGCCGATCGCCACGAGCGCGATCAGGAACAGCAGGATGTCGATGAAGTCCAGCGCCTCCCACGCGGTGGCACTGGCGCTGCCGGTGGCGATGCCGCCGAGATCGACCTCCACGCCGTACCACGGCAGGAACAGCGCGACCACCAACACGATTCCGCTCACCGCGGCGATCTGGTCGCCAACCGAGAGCTTGGATGTATCCACAGTGGGCCTCCTTGGTTGCGCACTGCTTCGGCGCGAGGAGGCAAAACCATGCACTAGCGGCGTCTGCCCTCGGCAAACGTTCGTAGGGCGTTCCGGGCGTCGTGCTCCTCGAACAGGCGCGCCGCGTGGCGGCTTTCGCGCTCCATGGCCTCCTCGAGCAGCGAGCCGAACCGCTCGTTGAGCATCGTCTTGGTCGCCGCCACCGCGCCCCGCGAGCTGCGTGAGAAGACGCCTACCCAGTGCTCGATGCGCTCGTCGAGCGCGCCCGGGGCGATCAGTTCGGTGGCGAACCCAGTTCGGCGCGCCCAGTCGGCGTCGCGCTCCTCGCCGCCGAGCAGCAGCTCGCGGGCGGCGCTCTCGCCGACCACCTCCGGCAGCAGCAGCGTGCCGGCGTTGCTGGCCACCAGGCCGATCCCGACCTCGGGCGTGATCAGCCGCACGCGGTCCGTGCAGAGGCGCAGGTCGCAGCTGGCCGCGAACTCGAGCGCCCCGCCCACGCAGACGCCGTCGACGGCCGCGATCACCGGCACCGGCGCGTCGAGGGTGACCCGCGTGAGGCGCTGGAAGCCGTCCATCGTTGCCGCCCATGCCGCCGAATCGGCCGCGAGCGCGTCCTGCAGGTCGTCGCCGGCCGACCAGTGGTCGCCCGCGCCGCGCAGCACCACGCTGCGCACCGCGGCGTCCGCGCCGGCCGCCTCGATCGCCTCGGCGATCGCGGTCATCGTCTCGAGGTCCCAGGCGTTGCGGCGCGCCTGGCGGTCCCAGCTGATCAGCCGGGCGGTGCCGAGCTCCGCGGTCGCGACGGTCATGTGGCGCTCTCCCTCCTGATTGTCTGCACGGCCTCCGGCAGCTCGTCGCCGCGGGCGGTCCGGTGAACGATGCGTGTCTTGTGCTCGGCGACCGGCAGCGAGCCGGGCT
>JBQGCL010000103.1:0-5936 GCA_052038485.1 Thermoleophilaceae bacterium
CTCCGCCTTCTTCAGGTCGGCGAGCACGCTCGCGTCGGACTTGCCGGCCGCCGGGCCGGGCGCCCAGTCGACGTCGAGCGCGCGCACGGCGTCGATGCACTGGCCGAAGGTGTCGCCGCGGACCGCCACCCCGCCGGCCACGTAGCGCGAGTGCGGGATGATCGCGACGTCGGTGATGCCCGGCATCGCCTTGACCGCCGCCAGGTTGCGCACGCCGCGCGCCGACCCGTTGATCGTGGGCGGGCGGCAGACCATCGCCGGCTTGGCGCCAGCCGGGTCGAGGTCCATGGCGAAGCGCTTGCGGCCGGTGACGATGTCCAGGGCGTCGACACGGCGCTGCGGCGTCCCGACGACGCGGAACTCCGAGCGCGGCTTGAGCTGCACGCTGACCGAGCTCGTCGCGGAGACGGCGGCCTCGGCGCTCAGCTCGCCGAACGTGACCGAGCCGCCGCCGGCGGCGCTGATCGTGCCGTCGGTCACGGTCAGCTGCGAGGTGGGCACGCCCAGCTGCTGGGCCGCCGCCTCCAACAGCGCCCCGCGCGCGATCGAGGCCGCCACGCGCACGGGCGTGAAGATCGAGTGCATCGTGTTGGAGCCGCCGGTGATCTGGTTCCAGATCAGCTCGGGCCGCGCGTCGGCGAGCGTGACCTCGACCTTGGAGACCGACACGTCCATCTCCTCGGCGATCGTCATCGCGACGGCCGTCGTGATCCCCTGACCGACCTCGGCGCGCGGCATCGCAAACGAGACCGTGCCGTCCGGGTTGACCTGGACCGCGATCAGGTTGGCCGTCGGGCGAGCGGCGTCGGTGAGCAGGTCGGACAGGTCGAAGGCGTCGACCGGCTGGACCGTCGGCACGGCGCCCTGCGCCTGCTCGACAGCAACCAGCTCGGCCGCGGCGACCAGCGTCGGCGCGGCGATCAGGTAGCCGACGAAGCGGCGCCGCGAGATCCCGTTGGAGCCACTTCCCGCCGGCTCGGCGGCTGCGAGCGAGCCGCGTTCGCGATTGAGCATTCCTCGTCCTCCCGACCCTGTGCGATCCCCTGAACCTCTCGAACGGAACGGCTTGGCCAGGCAGCCAGTCGCCCGCTGGATCCACTATCCCCAGCGGGCGACGGTTCTAGTCCCGGCGGTGGGCTACAGGGCGCCGGCGTCGCGGAAGTCCTCGCGCATCTGGGGCAGTGCCGCGCGATCCTTCTCGCGGCCCGCGGCCTCCTTCGAGCGCAGGATGTCGTCCGGCGCGGCGACGAGCACGGTGAGCCCCGGCTCGAGCTCGTGCGCTGTGGCCTTCTCGATCCAGTCGGCGTAGTGGCCGATCCCGTCAGCACGGCGGACGATCTCCAGGCGCGCGTACCGCGTCCTGAATGACGTGCCGAGCCCGCCGATCGTCCCCGCGTCCGCACCGACGTCCGCGAGCGCCCCGTTCAGACGCTCCACGTTCGCGGGCTCGCTCGACACCGCGATGTCCACGTCCAGAGTGGCCCCGCGCCAGCCGTGGAGCTGTGCAGCCACTCCGCCCAGGACCACAAACCCGACCTCGTGGCGGACGAGCGCCTTCAGCAGCTCGAGCTGGTCAGGGGCGAGCGAACTCATGTCTCGAGCCGCATGAGCAGGGCCCGGAGTCCGGGAACGCGCGCCCGCTCGCGCTCATGGGACGAGGCATCGGCCATCCGCAGTAGATCGCGGGGATGTGCGACGGGGACCTCGGTTCCATCTTCCAGCGCGACGCGTCGGGCACTACGGCGCAGATCAGCGTAGTCGCGCGTGCCGGGCACGTTCGACGCGAGCGCGACGCTTCCGCCGGCCGGCAACGTCCACACCCGGCGGGCGTCGCTGTCGGCCCAGCGGTCCTCGGTGTCGACCGCGGTCAGCCCGGCGGACCGCAGCTCGTTCTCGGTCGCGGGCGGGTCCGCGCTGACGAACTCCACGCGCCCGCTGCCAGGTCGCTGAGGGGCTCCCTGAAGGGCGGCGGCAAGGGCGCCGATCACGAGGAACGAGGTACGGGTTCCGGCGAGGCTGATCAGCGCGCGCAGCGCGTCGTCGTTCTCGGCGGGCGGAAGCAGGCTCGTCAGCCGCTCGGAGGGACTCAGCCGAAGCTGATCGGCGACGGCCTCGTCCAGGCTGTCGTCCCGCTGCGCCAGATGAAGGACCAGGTCGAGGTCCGCCGCCCTCGCCAGCTCCTGCAAACTCGAGAGCGACGGCTCCCGGACGCCCCCTTCCCATCGAGCGATCGTCTCGCGCGGATGGCCGCTGCGATCGGCGAGCTGCTGCTGGGTCAGCCCGGCCCGCTGCCGAGCGATCCGGACGATGTCCCGAGCGGTCATGTCGGGACTATTGTAGCCGAAGCGTTACACCAATTGTGACTGCTTGGTCACATCAAATGTGACTCATGCGTCACCTAGGCGGCAAGCGTGCAGACCATCCCGCGTGTGCCGGACCGGTGCGCCGGACCGGTGGCGGCCGCGGTCCGCAACGCCGCCTGGATGGCCGCCCCGGCTGGGCTCGTCCGCGACGTGTGGCACCAGTGGTTCGGGTCGTGCACGGCCGTGCCACCCGAGATGCAGGGGATCATGCCGGCGTACACGTCCGGCTCGAACGTCATGTCCTCGAGCACCCAGACGTGGAGCATGTAGTAGTTCGACATGTTCACGTTCGCGCCGTTCTGGGACGTGCAGGTGGCGTCGCTGACGTTGAACGCGATCATCTCCGCGTCGGACTTGCGGTAGCAGATCATGGGGTGGTGGTGCCACCAGTCGAGGTTGCCGGGGAAGCCGGCCGGCGGAAGGCCCGTGTTCGTGCGCACGTAGTAGTCGAAGCCGACCAGCTTCGCGTCCGGGCCGTTGCCGTCGTACTGGAGCACCTCGGGCTTGGTCGGGTCGAACTGGTCATCCAACCCCGTGCTGTCGAGGATCGGGTTCTGGCGGTTGAACGACGGGTCGGCCAGCATCGCCGGCGTGATCCCGGCGCCGTGCAGGTGGTGGGTCCCCATCCCGCCCACGTAGCTCGTCACCTTGCGGAAGCCGTTCGCCTCAGCCTCGGCCGCGGTGGGCCACTGCTTGGCGAACTTCGCCCCCAGGTCGAAGACGCCCGACACCGTCAGGCACTGGTCCCACGTCAGCGGTTGCTTGTGGGTCCCCGCGTACCAGTCGACGGTGCCGACGGCGGGCCCGGTCGTAACCGGGATCTCCTCCGTCGACTTGCACCACCAAGGCAGTGCGCCGCCCTTCGACTGGGCGTCGAGCGCGTCCCGGTAGTAGCACGACGAGACGGTCAGGCCGAAGACCACCAGCATCGCGACGATCGACAGCCTTCTCACGCGGATCCCCTCCCAGTCGTTGGCGGCGCGACTCTAACCGGCAAAGTTGGCGCGTTGCAACATCTTCCGCCTAGGCGGCCTGCCCGGGGCCGGGCTCCACGTCGACGTCGGCTGCCGTGAGGAGCTCTCCGCAGGCGGCACAGTGCATCTCGACCTGCGTGACCTGGCCGCACGCGCGGTGGCGCCGGAAGACGGGCGGGCCGGCGTCGCCGGCCGTCCAGCGATCGCCCCAGGCCGCCATGGCCATCAGCACGTCCACGAACTCGAAGCCCTTGCGGGTCAGGGCGTACTCGTGACGGACCGGGCGCTCCGAATAGGGGCGGCGCTCGAGCATCCCGGCCTCGACGAGATGCCTGAGCCGCTCGGCGAGGACCTTGCGAGAGATGCCGAGGTCGCGCTGGATGTCGTCGAAGCGCCGGATGCCCACCCAGACATCGCGCAGCACGAGCGGCGACCAGGGCTCGCCCGCGACGGCGAGGCTGCGCGCGATCGAGCAGGTCATCTCGGAGAAGTCGGTCCGCTGCATGAGCAGAGCGTAGCGGGTGAGTTCCTTAAGGGAACGAAGTTTGCTACGGTGCCGTACATGACGCTCGAGCAAGGAGATCTGGGACTGCTGGAGACCGACCTGGCCAAGCGGCTGCTCGCCTCGACGATCCCGGCGCGCTACGCCTACACGGCGCTGGACGGCACCCCGCGCATCGTGGGGAGCTGGTTCGAGTGGACCGGCGACGAGCTCGTGATGCCCACGTTCATCTCGGCGCCGCACGTCAGCCACACCGTGTACCGGCTGCGCGCGCTGCGCGCGAATCCCGACCTCGCCGTCACGATCGACACCGAGACGTTCCCGCCCGAGGTGCTCACCCTCCGGGGCGCGGCCGAGATCACCGAGGTCGACGGCGTGGCGCCCGAGTACGCCGGCGCCGCCCATCGCTACCTCGGCTCCGAACAGGCGACTGCCTACCTCGCGCAGATCGAGCACCCGGGCACGCGCATGGCGCGCATCGCGGTCCGGCCGACCTGGGTCGGTCTGCTCGACTTCCAGACCCGGATGCCGAGCGCCCTCGGCGGCACCCAGGAGGGGTCCGAGTGATGCTCGAGCGGATGGAGCACGCCGGCATCGAGGTCGAGGCCCTCGGGGCCGCTACCGAGTTCGGGACCGTCGAAGGTGGCTGGGTCGAGCGCTAGTCAGCCCACCAGTCGCGCCGACCCTCGACGTCCTGACGCGGATCGTCGCCGAGGTTGGGCGCGCCGATGACGAGGATCTCGAGGCCGTCCGGCCCGGCCTCGTAACCTCGCCACGTGCCGGGCGGGACGCGCACCACATCCCACTCCTTGAGCTCGACGATCTCGTCGTCGAGCTTCATCCGGCCGCTCCCGCCCACGACCACGTACAGCTCCTCCTGCTGCTTGTGCGTGTGGCCGTACGGGAACCGATAGTCGGGCGGGACGCGCTGATAGCTCAGGCCGGACCGCTCGAGCTCGAGCGCCTTGGTCGCCATGCGGAACTCCAGGTCCGGCGCGCCATCGAAGTTGGACCCGACGTCATCAAGGTCCTCCCTGAGGTTCCTGAGCGTGAACGGCACGGTCGTCGACTCTACGCTGACACTGGTGGCAGCGCGGTGCTGATCTATTCGATGAGCGTCTCGGTGGACGGCTTCATCGCCGACCGTGAGGGCGGGTTCGGTTGGACGGCCCCTGGCGACGAGCTGTTTCGCTTTCACCTCGGGCAGGTAGGCGAGCTCGGCGGGTACCTACTCGGCCGCCGGCTCTACGAGGCGATGCTCGTGTGGGAGACCGATCCGTCCCTGCGCGACAACGAGGCCAGGTCCGCGTTCGCCGACGTCTGGTGCGCGATCCCGAAGGTCGTCTTCAGCCGTACGCTCGACAGCGTCCAGGGCAACGCCCGGCTCGCCGAGGGGTCGGTGGCCGAGGAGGCCGCTGCGGCGCTCGCCGCGACTGACAAGGACGTCTCGATCGGCGGCGCCGGCCTGGCGGCGGCGGCGATCGAGCTCGGCCTCGTCGACGAGTTGCGCATGTTCCGCTATCCGGTAGTCGTCGGTGGCGGCACGCCGTTCCTGCCGCCGGTCACCGAAGCCGTCCCGCTGGACCTGATCGAGACCCGGACGTTCGGCTCACGGGTGATCTACGCGAGCTACGAACGCGCCCGTCAGGATCGAACCTGAGACCTTCGGTTCCGTAAACCCCGTGGTGCTTGGTCGGGTCGCCGCTTGCCACGGCTCTGGAAGTCGATCGGGAAAGAGGAAGGTGCCGCGCGGGCCTTCGCAAGACCACGGATGGTGACCCGTATTACCCCCCGATGGCGCAATGGAGGTGCAGTGGGAGGCTTGCAAGCAAGCCTGGAAAGGAGGCTGCGATGACCCACAACATGGGGGCGTTTGACCGCGGTCTTCGGGCGTTTGTCGTCGCGCCGGCCGCCGTCGTGGTGGCCCTGATTGTCGGCGCAGGCACGGTTGTCGGGATCGTGCTGTTCGTTGTCGCCGGGATCATGCTGACCACCGCCGGCACCGGGTTCTGCCCGAACTACACGCTGCTCGGGATCTCCACGGACCCCAGGCTGCATCGCGTCGGCCATCGCCTGCGCGGCGGTCACGCCTAGCGG
>JBQGCL010000104.1:0-3227 GCA_052038485.1 Thermoleophilaceae bacterium
GTGCACGGCGCGCTTGTAGAGCGCCGGTGGAAGCACCCGCGCGGGCGGCCTGCCGAGATGAGCGGCGGCCCGGTCGATCAGCTGTCCGACCGTGCCGGCGTCGGGTCCCGCGGCGAGGTTGAAGGTCTTGCCGGCGCCGGCGTCCGCCAGCGCCAGGATCGCGCGCGACACGTAGCTGACCGGCACGATGTCGACGGGCGCCGAACGCCGCGCCGGCACCACCGGCAGCGTCCCGCGCGCGTACGCGCGCAGGGGCGTGTAGATCACGTTGAACGATGGCGTCCAGCCGCTGCGCTCGTCGCCGACGACGATGCTCGGCCGGAACACTTGAACGGGAAGCCGCGAGCGGTGGCCGCGCACGAGCAGCTCGGCCTCCCACTTCGTGCGCTCGTAGGTGTTGTTGAAGCGCTGCCCGGCGTCGAGGTCCTCCTCGCCGAACACGCCTCGGTGGGTGCCCCCGACGTATGCGGTCGAGACGTGCGCGAAACGGTGCAGCCCGCGCCGCCGCTGGATCCACCCGGCCAGCTCGAGCACGCGCTGGGTGCCCGCCACGTTGATCGCCCGCGCCCGCCCGAGCGGGAGCGAGAACGAGACCGAGGCCGCCGCGTGGATGACCTCGTCAACCCGATCGACGAGCTCGTCGCGCCGCCGCGGCCCGATGCCCAGACCGGGCGCCAGCAGGTCACCCGCGACCGCCTCCACGCGATCCGCGTAGGCATCCGGGTCCCCGACGAGCGAGGCCAGCGTCTCGCGCAGCCGCTCCGTTGCCGCGGGCTGGCTGGGAGCTCGCACCAACGCCCACACCCGACGGTCGCCGTCCTCGAGCAGCCTGGCCATCAGCTCCATCCCTAGGAAGCCGGTGGCGCCGGTGATCAGGACGTCGCCGCGGGTGCGGGCGCCGGTGTCAGGAGAGAGGAACATCCGCCGCGCAGGTTGGCGCAGCCTCCGCCCGCCGTCATCCGACCGCCGGTAGGAAATTCAGTTGGCGCCGCTCGACACTCAGTCGATCAGCCGCTTCGACATCCGCCGCACCGCCTCGCGCCAGAGCACGAGCGCGAACGCAATCAGGCCGGCCAGGCGCAGCAGGTCGGTCGCCTCGAACCCGAAGCAGGCGTGGCGGACCAGCTCGACGAGCTGGTGCAGCGGGTTGACGTTGGCCAGTATCTGGAGGCCCTCTGGCAGCTGGTCGATCGGGAAGAAGGTTCCGGCCACGAGGAACAGCGGCGTGATCACGAGCGTCGTCACGTAGCTGAACTGGTCGATCTTGGCGACGCTCGCCGAGGTGGCGATCCCGAATGCGGCGAAGCCGAGCGCGGTGATGAAGTTGAACAGCGGCACGAGCAGCATGCCGGGCGACGGGTCGAGCCCGAACAGCATCGACACGATCAGCGGGAAGCAGCCGTAGATGCCGGCGCGGATTCCGATCCACAGCATCTCGGCCGTGACCAGCTCCTCGACGTCGACGGGCGCGGCGAGGATCGCGTCGTAGGTGCGCTGGAAGCGCTCCTTGACGAACGACCCGAACATCGCCGGCAGCGCACTCGAGAAGATCACTGCGGTCGCGACCATTCCGGTGCCGACGAACTCGACGTAGTCGAGCCCGTCGACCTTGTCGACGATCGTCGAGCCCAGGCCGAGGCCGAACGCGACCAGGTAGATGACCGGCTCGAGCACGCTCGAGAACGTGGTCGACTTCCAGAAGCTGCGGAAGTTGGCCACTTCGCGGCTCATCACGCCGCCGATCGCGGCCGGCTCCAGTCTCCGCATCGTGGAAGCACGCGGCTCTGCCGCGTGCGCACCAATCGCCTTCATTCCGCCTCCTCCCCCGTCAGCAGCACGAACACGTCCTCGAGCGACGCCGCGCGCCGGATCGCCTCGGGCGGGATCGCGCCATCGGTGGCGCGCTCCGACCCGACGATCGCAATCGCCGGACCGGCCGGCCGCACGGACAGCCCGGCCGACTCCGCGGTCGCGCGCACCTCGGCGAGCCGGTCGGCCGGCGCGTACACCTCGGCGGTCTCACGCCCCGCGTGCTCGGCGATCAGCTTGTGCGGCCGCCCGCGCGCGATGATCTTTCCGTGCGTCATCACGGCCACCTCGTCGGCCAGCCGCTCGGCCTCCTCGATGTAGTGCGTGGACATGAGGATCGTCACGCCCTCCGAGCGCAGCTGGTCGATCAGCGACCACAGCTGTGTGCGGATCTGCGGGTCCAGGCCGACGGTCGGCTCGTCGAGCAACATCAGCCGCGGCTGGTGCAGCAGCCCGCGCGCGAGCAGCAGGCGGCGGCGCATGCCGCCCGACAGCTTGTCGACGGAGTCCGCGCGCCGCTCCGTGAGCCGGGCCAGCTCGAGGCCGCGGTCGACGGCGGCGCGCACGTCCTTGACGCGGTAGAGGCGCGCGAAGACGGCCAGGTTGTCCTCGACCGAGACGTCGACGTCGAGGTTGTCGAGCTGCGGCACCACGCCCATCTCGGCGCGCGCCTCCTTGGCCTGCGCCGGCAGGTCGTAGCCGAGCACCCGCAGCGAGCCCTCGTCGGCGATCGCCTGGCCGGTGAGCATCCGCATCGTGGTCGACTTGCCCGCGCCGTTGGGGCCGAGCAGCCCGAGACAGATCCCCGCGGGCACCTCGAGGTCGAGCCCGTCGACCGCCGTGATCGGCCCGAAACGCTTGACCACTCCGCTGAGCTCGATGGCCGACATCGGTCCTCGACCCTAGAGCAGCCCGCTTCTCGACCGGTGGGCGAAGCAAACTGCGCGATCTTTATCCACGCGTACAAGGCGACCCCATCCCGCTGTCGATAGCTTCAGGGTGGCCTAGCTCCCGGAGAGAGATTCATCTATGCCCAGAGTCCGTCAGACCAACGTAACCGCCGCTCGCTGGAGCCCCAACGGAGGAGCCCTGGGAGCGGTCGACCTCACCGAGCCGTCGAGCTACCCGCACGGGGAGAACGTCTTCTCGCTCGCGGTCCAGCGCCACCGGCTGCCCAAGGAGACCTACAAGCGTCTCCAGCTCACGCTCGAGAAGGGCGAGGCGCTCGACCCGTCGCTCGCCGACGCGGTCGCGCTCGCGATGAAGGAGTGGGCCCTCGAGAAGGGCGCCACCCACTACACCCACGTCTTCCAGCCGCTCACCGGCCTGACCGCCGAGAAGCACGACTCGTTCTTCGGCCCGGCCGCCGACGGCGTGGCGCTCGCGGAGTTCTCCGGCAAGGAGCTGATCCAGGGCGA
>JBQGCL010000105.1:0-19525 GCA_052038485.1 Thermoleophilaceae bacterium
GGCCGCTGTGCAGGTCGGCCTCGCCGACGGCGGCGTTGCGGATCACGTCGCGCATCCGCAGGTTGAGCATGTGCCCGAGCGTCGGGGTCGCGAGCGGGCCGAGCTGGCGCAGCGACTCGGCGTAGCGCAGCCCGAGGTCGCGCTCGTTGTCGCCGGGTTGGAGCAGGGCCTCGCCGAAGGTCGACATCAGACCGGCCGCGACGTTGCCCATCGCCTGGCTCATCAGGCGCGTCAGGTCGAGGAACTGCTCGCGCTCGAGCCCCGACGCGAGCAGCGCGGCGGCGCCCTCGGCGAGCTGAAGGTCGTCCTCGGTCAGTGCGCGCTCCGCCGGGTCGATCGCGGGCGCGCCGAGCGCGCGGCGCGCCTCGGCCAGGAACGGCAGGTCGAGCCCGGTCCGCTCGGCCAGCTCGAGCTGCGTGTAGCGCGGCTCCTCGGCCGCCAGCACGCGCTCGACCGGCAGCAGCGCCAGGCGCCCCTCGGCGGTGGCCCGCCTCAGCTCGTCGAGCGAGGCGCCGTCCTGCTCGAGTGCGCGCAGCAGGTCGAGCCGCGCCTGGCGCGCGGGCTCGCCGGCCAGCCCGTCGAGCAGGCCTTCAGCTTCGAAGTCGATCGCCACGGGCCACATCGTGACTGATCCTCCCCAACGGGTAGGGAATACCCTCCCTAGGGGCAGTGTGGGGTAGGGGAAGGCGATCTAGCATCGCCTTTCGATGGGAACCGTCTCGGTCGAGACCGCGTATGACCCTCTGCGTCCCCCCGGCGCCGTCATGGTGCAGCGCGACGGGTTGCCGGTCGTCGGCCACTACGGCTCAGTGGCCGCCGAGATCGCCGTCAGCACCAAGGCCGCCGGGCTGGTCGATCGCTCTAGCCTCCGTCAACTTGCGATCACCGGCCCGGAGGCCTTGGTGGATCACGTACTTGCCACCGCGGTGCCCGATGGCGCCCCTGCTCCGGGGCGCGCCGTTTGCGTCGCCGGGACGTGGTGTTGCCGCGCCACGGCCCGGCGCGCGATCGTCGCCGGCGGCCCGAGCGCGATCGCACGCTGGCGTCAGGTCTCGGGCCGCGCGATCTCGACCGCCGGCCTGGCGGTGGAGGTCGAGCTGCTCGTGGACGCCGCCGCGCTCTCGCTCGTAGGGCCGCGCTCGACTCGGATCGTCGCCGCCACCGGGCTGCCCGCCGACCTCGAGGTGGGCGGGGTGGGCGACGGCAGCCTCGCCGGCGCGCCCGTCAACGTCGTGCGCGAGGACGCCGACCACTACCTGCTGCTGTTCGAGCAGGGCCATCCGCCGGCCGTCTGGCAGGCGCTCTGGGAAGCGGGCCGCGACTGCGGCCTGGCGCCGGTCGGCAACGAGGCGCTCGAGCTCTTGCAGGCGGCCTCACACCGCCCCTAACGGCTAGGGCAAAACCTGCCCAGAAGGTAAGGTAAGCGCATGAGCGCGGCACCCGCGCGGGCGCGCGACGACGAGCTCGATGCACGCGTGGCCACGGCCATGGAGCACGTGGCGGCGGTGCTGCCCGCGCCCGGCAGCGAGGCGCTGCCCAGGGTCGCCGACTTCCACACCGCCCATCGCGAGGTCGAGGATGCGCTGCGCGCCGTCGTCGAGGAGCTGCGCGACGGGCATCCGGGGCGCGCCGACCTGTGGTCGACGCTGATCGAGCTGCACCAGATCCAGCGCGAGCTGGTCGAGCAGCGGCTCGTGCAGCGGCTCGAGGCGCTGGAGCGGGTGCGGGCGGCGCTCGGCCGGCTGCGCGAGCTCGGGCCGGTCAGCGAGATCCTGCGCCGCGGCGCCGCCGAGCTGAGCGAGAGCTGTGGGCTCGACCGCGTGCTGCTGAGCCGCATCCAGGAGGCCCAGCTGCTGCCCGTGCAGGCGCACTTCCGCGACGACCCGGACGGTGCCGAGCAGGCCGTCGAGCAGCTGCGCGAGCAGCCGCTGGCGCTCGAGTACCCCGTCATCGAGACCGAGCTGATGCGCCGCCGGCGAGCGACGATCGTGCCCACCGCCGGCAGCAACCCGCGCGTGCAGCGGCCGCCGATCCCGGTCGCGGAGGGCCTGTCGTACGTGGCTGCCCCGGTCGTGCTCGACGGCGCGGCGATCGGCTTCTTCCACGGCGCCTACGCCGACCGCCACGTCGAGCAGCTCGAGCGCGACGCCGTCTGGGCGTTCGCGGACGGCTTCGCCCAGGTGTTCGAGCGCGCCGTGCTGCGCCGGCGGGTGCGCGAGCAGCGACGCCAGCTGCGTGAGCTGGTCGCCTGGACCGACGCGATGGCGGCCGACCTGTCGGAGGGCGCGATCGAGCTCGAGGTGGAAAGCGAGCCGACGGCCTCCGCCGTGCGCCCGGCGGCGCTGCCGGCGGCGGGCGCGGACACCTCGCACCTGGGCGACCTGCTGACGCGGCGCGAGCTCGACGTCCTGCGGCTGATGGCGCGCGGCGACAGCAACAAGGCGATCGCCACCGAGCTGGTCGTCTCGGAGGGGACCGTCAAGTTCCACGTCAAGAACATCCTGCGCAAGCTGAGCGCCGCCAACCGGGTCGAGGCGGCGTCCCGCTACATGGAGCTGATGCGGCGATGATCACCTCCGGAGGGCAGGGAATACCTCTCGGACGGGAGGTGCCGAGGGCAGGGGCCGGGGTAAGACTGTGTCGAGGGAGATGAAGAGCGACGCAGCCAGCGCGACCGCCTACGGGCGCATCGCGGAGATGATCGCGGCGGACCGCTGCGTCGTGCTCGACGGGGGCACGGCCACCGAGCTGCACGGCGCCGGCGACCGGCCTGGCGACGACGAGGGCCTGTGGGGCACCCGGGCGCTCGTCCACGATCCGGAGCAGGTGGCCGAGGTGCACCGCCGCTACGCGGCGATCGGCTGCGACGTGATCTCCACCAACACCTGGGGCCTGCCGAGCGCGCTGCGCGAGGACGGCCCGCGCCTGTGGGAGAGCACGCGGCCGGTGCACTGGATGGACGTGGCGCGGCGCGGGCTCGCAGTGGTGCGCGAGTCGATCGAGGCCGAGGGCCGAACCGGCGAGTGCGCGGTGGCGTTCAGCCTCAACGGCGAGGTCGACAGCCCGGAGGGCCAGGAGACGATCCGGCTGCTCAGCCGCCCGCTCGAGGAGGACCCGCCCGATCTGATCCTGGTCGAGACGCTCTCGCTGGTCGGACCGTCGATCTACGTGACGGTCGAGACCCTGCTCGAGACCGGTCTGCCGGTCTGGCTCAGCTTCAGGCGTTGCCGCCATGGCGTCTGCGGCGTGTACGGCCAGCACTGGGGCGGCCCCGAGGGCGACCTGTTCGGCCGCGCGGCGCGCCGCTTCGAGGAGATGGGCGTGGGCGCGCTGCTGGTCAACTGCATCCCGCCCGACCACGTGGCGGGCATGGTCTCGTGGCTGCGCGACTTCACCGACATGCCGCTGGGCGTGTACCCCAACCTCGGCTACCTGACCAGCGACGGCTGGCGCTTCGACGAGGAGATCACGGGCGAGCGCTACGCCGAGATGGCGGTCGAGTGGCGCGAGGAGGGCGCGCAGATCATCGGCGGATGCTGCGGCGTCGGCCCCGAGCTGATCGGCGCGGCGCGCGAGGCGCTAGCCAACACCAAGCCCGGCAACCAGCGTCCCGAGCGCCTCGTCGAGACCAACGGGGCGGGCCTGAAGCCCCCGCCGTCCACGGTCGAGCCGCCGCCCTGGCGCGACCTCAAGAACCGCGACCTGTTCCCGCTGCCGCTGCCGGAGATCGCCGTCGACGATGGCGTGTTCGTCCCGACCCAGGGCAGCTTCCTGGCGTGGCGCCACCTGTTCGAGGAGCGCATCGGCAACCGCCAGCGCTGCCTGGACATCGGCTGCGGCACGGGCATCCTCACCGTCCAGCTCGCCCTCAACGGGGCGGCTCATGTGCACGCGATCGACATCGAGCCCGCGGCGGTCGCGAACACACTCGCGAACGCCTTCCGCAACGGTGTCGCAGACCGCGTCAGCGGGGCGACCGTCGACCTCTACCCGTGGGTCCCGGAGGAGCGCTACGAGACGATCGTGGCGAGCCTCTACCAGATGCCCGTCGACCCGGCCGAGCAGGTTTCCACGCACCGGCCGCTCGACTACTGGGGCCGCAACCTGCTCGACCACCTGATCGCGCTGCTGCCCGAGGCGCTCGCCGAGGACGGCGTCGCCTACCTGATGCAGCTCTCGATCCTGAGCCAGGAGCGGACCTCCGCCCTGCTCGCCGAGCGCGGCTTCGAGGCCAAGGTGGTCGACTACTCGTTCTTCGAGGTCACCGAGCTGTTTCACCGCAGCCGCGAGCACATCGCCCACGTGGAGGAGCTGACCGACGCCTACCACCTGACCTTCGGCGGTCAGGAGGTCATGGTCGCGTACCTCTTGGAGGTCCGCCGCAAGAACTAACGTCGGTGCGGTGATCGCGAAGGTCGAGCCGCTCACGCCCGCGCGCGCCCTGCGCGGCCCGTTCGACTACCGGCTCGGCGACGAGCTGGCCGGGGTCGGGGTGGGGAGCATGCTGGTGGTGCCTTTCGGCCGGCGGCGGCTGCTGGGCGTGGTCGTCGACCTGGCCGGCACGAGCGAGGTGCCCGCCGAGCGGCTCGTGGAGCCGCTGTCCGCGCTGGAGGCCGACGTGCCGGAGGCGCTCGTGCGACTGGGGCTGTGGGTGGCCGAGGAGTACGTCTCGACGCCCGCGCGCGGGCTGGCGTTGGTGCTGCCGCCCGGGACCGGGACCGGGTCGGCGCGGCCGCTGCGCCCGCGCCGCTCGCTGCGGGCCGCGCTCACCGAAGCCGGCCGCGGCGCGGGCGACCTGCGCGGAGAGCGAACCCCTGCGAAGGCGGCCGAGCCGCCTGCTTCGGGCCTCGGCGAGCGCCAGCGAGCGGTGCTCGACGCGCTCGCCGCCGGGCCGATGAGCGCCGCGGCGGTCGTGCGCCTGGTGGGCGCCGACCACTCGACGCTGCGCAGCCTGGAGAAGCGCGGCCTCGTGAGGGTGGAGCAGGCCGCCGAAGCGCCCCGGCGGCCGCGGATCGAGGGCGTGGGGGCCCGCGCCGGAGCGGTGGAGCCGACGGCGGCCCAGGGCGCCGCGCTCGAAGCGATCGTGGCGCGATTGGACGCGACCGCGAAGCGGCCGCGGCACGAGGGTGTCACGCTCGACAGCGGGCCGCTCGGCGAGGGCGTCGCGCGCGGCGAGCCGCTCCTGCTGCACGGCGTGACCGGCAGCGGCAAGACCGAGGTCTATCTCCGCTCGGTCGCGGCGGCGCTCGAGCGGGGTCGCTCCGCGATCGTGCTCGTCCCCGAGATCGCGCTCACCCCGCAGACCGCCGGCCGCTTCGTCGAGCGCTTCGGCGACGCCGTGGCGATCATGCACTCGCAGCTGTCCGCGCGCGAGCGCTATGACGAGTGGTGGCGGATGCGCCGCGGCGAGGCGCGTGTCTGCGTCGGCCCGCGGTCGGCGGTGTTCGCGCCGTTCGACGACCTCGGCCTGATCGTCGTCGACGAGGAGCACGACTCCTCGTACAAGCAGGAGGGCGACCCGCGCTACGACGCGCGTGTCGTGGCAGAGCGGCGGGCCGAGCTGGAGGGTGCGCTGCTCGTTGCCGGCAGCGCCACGCCGCGGCCCGAGAGCCAGGTCCGCTACGAGCGTCTCGAGCTGCGCGAGCGGGTGGACGGTCGCGGCCTGCCGCCGGTGGAGGTCGTCGGCATGGCCGGTGTGGCGGGGCCGCTCCACGAGCGCACCCGCCAGGAGCTCGACGGCGTTCGCCGCCGCGGGGAGAAGGCGATCGTGCTGCTCAACCGGCGCGGGTGGTCGAACTTCCTCTCGTGCCGCGTGTGCGGTCGCGTCTGGGAGTGCCCCGACTGCGACGTGACGCTCGTGCTGCACCAGGCCTCAGGCGAGCTCGCCTGCCATCACTGCGGCCACCGCGAGCGGGTCCCGTCCGAGTGCCCCGACTGCGGCTCGGTCTCGGTGGCGCGCCACGGCACCGGCACCGAGCAGCTCGAGCGCGAGCTCGAGCAGGTGGTCAGGCCGCTGCCGGTGTTCCGGCTCGACTCCGATGTCGCCGCCGGCTCCGGCATCGCCGGGGTGCTGCGGGCGTTCGAGTCGGCCGAGTCAGGCGTGCTGGTCGGCACGCAGATGGTCGCCAAGGGGCACGACTTCCCCGACGTCACGCTCGGCGTCGTGCTGGACGCAGACGCGACGCTGCGCTTCCCCGACTTCCGTGCCGAGGAGCGCACCTTCGCGCTGGTCGCGCAGCTGGCCGGCCGCAGCGGCCGCGGTGAGCGCGCTGGCCGCGTGATCGTGCAGGCGCTCGAGCCGCAGGCGCGCGCGCTGAGCCACGCTGCCGCGCACGACGCCACCGGCTTCCTGGCCGACGAGCTGCCGCGCCGCGAGGTGTTCGCATACCCGCCCTACGGCCACTTGATCAGAATCGTCTGCTCGTGCGAGCAGGCCGGCCCCGAGCACGAGGCCGCCGCGGCGGTACGCGAGCTGATCGAGGCCGCCGGCGTGCCGGTGCTGGGGCCCGCGCCCCTGTTCCGGCGCCAGGCGCGCCACCGCGCCCAGCTGGTCGTGCGCTCGCGCCAGCGGGAGCCGGCGATCGCAGCGGTCCGCGACGCTGTCGAGGCGGTCGCGGGCGACCGCGCGCACGGCGCCGTGGCGTTCGCGGTGGACGTGGACCCGCAGTAAGCGCGCAGCTAGACTCGCGGCCATGGCCCGCGAGGAGATCCACCAGGACGACGCGGACGCCGTCGAGACCGAGGCGGCCGAGGAGGAGAAGCCGGCACCGCTCGACCCCGAGGTCGAAGCCCGCCGGGTGGCCGCGATGTCGTTCATCCGCAAGCTCGGCGACCCGGTCCTGAAGTCGCGCGCGATTCCCGTCGACCACTTCGACGACTCGCTGCGCCGCCAGGTCAGCCGGATGGCCGGGATCATGAACGACGCCCTCGGCGTCGGGCTGGCGGCGCCGCAGCTGGGCATCTCGCAGCGCCTGCTGGTCTACCGGGTCGGGCCCGACGCGCCGGTGACGGTGCTCGCCAACCCGGAGCTCGAGTGGGCGAGCGGCGAGCTCGAGCTCGGCGAGGAGGGCTGCCTGTCGATCCCCGGCGTGGTGGTCGACGTCGACCGTCCTGTCCACGTCCGCGTGCGCGGTCGGGACGAGGAGGGCGAGGACCGCGTGGTCGAGGCTTCCGGCCTCGAGGCGCGCGTGATCCAGCACGAGATCGACCACCTCGACGGAGTGCTGATCCTGGAGCGCACCAGCCGCGACGAGCGCAAGCGCGCCCTGCGTGAGCTGCGCGAAGCGCAGGAACGCCGCGACGAAGCGGCCTAGCCGCCCGACACGCAGATGGTGACGGCCGAGGAGATCGCCGGCGTCGCGCTGTTCGCAGAGCTCGAGCCCGACCAGCTCGAGCGGCTCGCGCGCGTGTCGGCCGACGTCAGCCTGGTGGCGGGGGAGTACGCCGCCCACGAGGGTGCCGAGCGTGCGCTGTTCGCGGTGCTCGAGGGGAAGATCGAGCCGACGCGGATGGTCGACGGCATCGCACGGGTGCTCGGCGAGCGGCTGCCGGGCGACGTCTTCGGCGAGGTGCCGATCGTGCTCGGCACCGTGTTCCCCGTCGGCTTCAGGGCCGCCGAGCCATCGCGGGTGATGCGCATCGAGGCGGCCGACTACCACGCGGTCGCGTCCGTCGTGCCCGACGTGGCGAAGGAGGTCGGCCTGCTGGCCGCCCACAGAATGAGCGGCACGCGCGGCCTGCAGGGGATCGCCGCCGACCCGCCTCCGCCGCGCGCGATCGTGGTCGGGCAGCGCTGGGACGCGGCCTGCTCCGAGTTGCGTCGCTTCCTAGACCGCAACCAGGTCACCTTCGAGTGGATCACCCCCGAAGACGGACCCGGGTCGTGGGACGGCCCGCTGCCCCCCGAGTCCGACTGGCCGGCGATCCAGGTGGTCGGCGGCAAGACGGTGATCCGCCCGCAGCCCCGCCGGGTCGCTGAGCTGCTCGACCTCGGCACCGAGCCCGCGGCCGCCGAGTACGACACGGTGATCGTCGGGGCCGGGCCCGCCGGGCTGGCGGCCGCCGTCTACGGCGCCTCGGAGGGTCTGAGCGTGCTCGTCGTCGAGCGCGAGGCGCCGGGCGGCCAGGCCGGCACCTCGTCGCGGATCGAGAACTACCTGGGCTTCCCGGCCGGGGTCTCGGGCGACGAGCTCGCGAGCCGGGCGCTCCAGCAGGCGCGCCGGCTGGGCGCCGAGATCCTCGTGACGCGGGCGATCTCGCGGATCGACGCCTCGACCCGCCAGGTGCACCTCGACGGCGGCGACGTGCTGCGGGCGCGCACGATCATTCTGGCCTGCGGGGTGTCCTGGCGCGAGCTGGCGATCGACGGTTTCGAGCGCCTCGCCGGGAAGGGCATCTTCTACGGGGCGGCCCGCAGCGAGGCGCCCAACACGCACGGCCTCGACGTGCACATCGTCGGGGCCGGCAACTCAGCCGGGCAGGCGGCCCTGTTCTTCTCGACGCACGCGCGCAGCGTGACGATCCTGTGCCGCGGCGACCGGCTCGACAAGAGCATGTCCCGCTACCTGGTCGACCAGCTCGCCACGCGCGCGAACATCCACACGATGTTCGGCGCGGAGATCGAGGCGGTGCACGGCGACGACTCGCTGGAGGCGATCGGCCTCCGCGGCGCCGAGCCGACCCGGCTCGAGTCGGGCGGCCTGTTCATCTTCATCGGCGCGGACGCCGAGACCGGCTGGCTGCCGCCCGAGATCGTGCTCGACCGGCTCGGCTACGTGCTCACCGGCAAGGACATGCACGCGACCGGCCGCTGGGAGCTCGAGCGCGACCCCTACCTGCTCGAGACGAGCGTGCCCGGCATCTTCGCGTGCGGCGACGTCCGCTTCGGCCCGGTCAAGCGAGTCGCGGCGGCGGTCGGCGAGGGCAGCATGGCGATCGCCTTCGTCCACCAGTTCCTCAGGGACGCTCCAGCTTGAGCAGCTCCTCGTAGGCCGGCAGCGTCAGGAACTCGACGAACTCGTCCCCGCTCAGCGCGACGCGCTCGAAGAGCGAGCGCGACAGGTCGGGGCGGCCCTGGCTCTCGAACCAGTCGTCGTCGCCGATCTCCCCGCGGATCTTCTCCAGCTCCTCGCCGGCCAGCTTGCGGACCAGCTCGGGCGTGACCGGGCGGCCGTCGTCGAGCACCTCGCCGTGGCGGATCCACTGCCACACCTGCGCACGTGAGATCTCGGCCGTGGCGGCGTCCTCCATCAGGCCGTAGATCCCGGCCGCGCCGTTGCCGCGCAGCCATGACGAGATGTACTGGATGCCCACGTTCACGTTCAGGCGCAGCCCGGTCTCGGTCAGCTCGCCGGGAGTCTGCGCCACCGACAGCAGCTCGTCGGGCCCGACCTGGACGTCGTCGCGGCGCTTGTCGACCTGGTTCGGCCGATCGCCGAGCACCTCGTCGAACGCCTCCGTCGCCACCGGCACCGAGTCCGGGTGCGCGACCCAGGTGCCGTCAAAGCCGGCGCCCGCCTCGCGCTGCTTGTCGGCGCGCACCGCCTCGAACGCCTCGCGGTTGGCCTCCTCGTCCGTGCGCGACGGGATCACCGCCGACATGCCGCCCATCGCGTGCGCGCCGCGCGCGTGGCAGGTCTTCACCAGCAGCTCCGAGTAGGCGTGCATGAACGGCACGGTCATCGTCACGTCCGAGCGGTCGGGCAGCACGAAGTCCGGGCGCGACCGGAAGCGCTTGATGGCCGAGAAGATGTAGTCCCAGCGCCCGGCGTTCAGCCCGGCCGCGTGGTCGCGCAGCTCGTACAGGATCGCGTCCATCTCGAACGCGGCCGGCACGGTCTCGATCAGCACGGTCGCCTTGATCGTGCCGCGGTCGAGGCCGAGCGCGTGCTCGGCGATCAGGAACGCGTCGCGCCACAGCGCCGCCTCGCGGGCCGACTCGAGCTTGGGGATGTAGAAGTAGGGGCCGGCGCCGCGCTCGAGCAGCACCTCGGCGTTGCGGTGCACGAACAGGCCGAAGTCCATGAACGCGCCGGCCACCGGGTCGCCGTTGACGTGCAGGTGGCGCTCGGGCAGGTGCAGCCCGCGCGGGCGCACCAGCAGCACGGCGTGGTCCTCCTCGAGCTCGTAGCTCTTGCCGCCCTCCTCGTGATCCATCGAGCCGCGCGCGGCGTCGGCGAGGTTGACCTGGCCGCCGACCATGTTGGCCCAGTAGGGCGAGTTCGAGTCCTCGAAGTCGGCCATGAACCCGCGCGCGCCCGAGTTGAGCGCGTTGATGACCATCTTGCGCGTCGTCGGACCGGTGATCTCGACGCGGCGGTCCTGGAGCGCGTCTGGCACCGGCGCGACCGTGAAGTCCTCGGGGGCGCCCTTCAGCTCGAGCGTGCCGCCGGCGTCCAGCTCTGCCTGGCGCTCGGTGCGCGCGGCCAGCAGCTCGCGGCGGCGGCCGTCTAGCTGCTCGTGCAGCCGGCCCACCAGCGCGAGCGCGTCATCGGTGAGCACCTCGTCGAAGCGTTGCTCGACGTTCGCCCTGATTTCGATCATCTATGCCCTCGTCAGCTTCTTGTAGGTGATCCGGTGGGGCCGGTCGGCCTCCGCGCCCAACCTTCCCCGGCGATGCTCCTCGTAAGCTTCGAAGTTGCCTTCGAACCAGATGACCTGCGACTCGCCCTCGAACGCGAGCACGTGCGTGGCGACCCTGTCGAGGAACCAGCGGTCGTGGGAGATGATCACCGCGCAGCCCGCGAACGAGAGCAGCGCCTCCTCGAGCGCGCGCAGCGTGTCGACGTCGAGGTCGTTGGTCGGCTCGTCGAGCAGCAGCAGGTTGCCGCCGCGGCGCAGCAGCTTCGCGAGGTGCACGCGGTTGCGCTCGCCGCCCGACAGCGCGCCGACCTTGCGCTGCTGATCGGAGCCGCGGAAGTTGAACCCGGCGGCATAGGCGCGTGAGTTCATCTCGCGCGTGCCGACCTTGATGTTGTCGTAGCCGTCCGAGATCTCCTCCCAGACGGTCTTGTCGGGGTCGAGCAGATCGCGATCCTGGTCGACGTAGGCCAGCTCGACCGACTCGCCGAGGCGCAGCGAGCCGCCGTCCGGCTCCTCCTCGCCGACGATCATCCGGAACAGCGTCGTCTTGCCGGCGCCGTTGGGACCGATCACGCCGACGATCCCGGCGGGCGGCAACGTGAACGAGAGGTCCTCGATCAGCAGCCGGTCGCCGTAGCCCTTGCGCAGGCCGTCGGTCTCGAGCACGACGTCGCCGAGCCGCGGCCCGGCGGGGATGTGGATCTGGACCTGGTCGAGCTTGACCGCGGACTCCTCGGCGAGCAGCGCCTCGTAGCGGTTGAGCCGGGCGCGCGACTTGGTGCGCCGGGCGCGCGGCGACTCGCGCACCCACTCCAGCTCACGAGCGATCGTGCGACGGCGGGCGGTCTCCTGCTTCTCCTCCTGCGCCAGGCGCGCCTGCTTCTGCTCGAGCCAGGCCGAGTAGTTGCCCTTGAAGGGGATGCCGCGGCCGCGGTCGAGCTCCAGGATCCAGCCGGCGACGTTGTCGAGGAAGTAGCGGTCGTGGGTGACGGCGACGACGGTGCCCTTGTAGTCCTCGAGGTGCTTCTCGAGCCAGGCGACCGACTCGGCGTCGAGGTGGTTGGTGGGCTCGTCGAGCAGCAGCAGGTCGGGTGCCTGGAGGAGCAGCCGGCAGAGCGCCACGCGGCGGCGCTCGCCGCCGGACAGCGTGGCCACGTCGGCGTCCGGGGGCGGCAGGCGCAGCGCGTCCATGGCTATCTCGAGCGTGGTGTCGAGCTGCCAGGCGTCGGCCGCGTCGATGTGGTCCTGAAGGCGGGCGAACTCGTCGGCGGTCTCGTCGGAGTAGTTGGCGGCCAGCTCGTTGAAGCGGTCGAGCATGTCGCGCAGCTCGCGCACGCCGTCCTCGACGTTGCCCTTGACGTCCTTGGACGGGTCGAGCTGCGGCTCCTGCTCGAGCAGCCCAACGGTCGCCCCGGGAGCCAGCTGGGCATCGCCGCGGTAGTCGGTGTCCTGCCCGGCCATGATGCGCAGCAGGGTCGACTTGCCGGCGCCGTTGGCGCCCAGCACGCCGATCTTGGCGCCCGGAAGGAACGACAGGGAGATGTCCTCGAGCACCCGCTTGTCGGGCGGGTGGACGCGGGACAGCTTGTACATCGTGAAGACGTACTGGGTCGACATGAACGGACGAGGATAGAGTCCGTACGTGGGCCGGGATGTCTCCGGGGCGGTCTTCTCGCGCGAGGACCGGCAGCGCTACCGACGGAAGGTGCGGGCCTGCCTCGACGTCTTCGCCCGCATGCTGCGCGAGTCGCGCTTCGAGGAGGAGCGGCGCTCCGTCGGGCTCGAGATCGAGCTCAACCTGACCGACGCGCGCGGCGACCCGGCGATGCTCAACGCGCAGGCGCTGGAGGCGATCGCCGACCCCGACTTCCAGACCGAGCTGGGCCGGTTCAACCTCGAGATCAACGTGCCGCCGCGGCTGCTCGAGGCGGATGCGCTGGCGGACCTCGAGGAGGACGTGCGGCGCGACCTCAACCACGCCGAGGAGCAGGCCCGCACGGTCGGCGCGCACATGATGCTGATCGGGATCCTGCCGACCGTCACCGACGCGCACCTGACGCGCGACAGCTTCAGCGACAACCCGCGCTACGAGCTGCTCAACGAGCAGATCTTCGCCGCGCGCGGGGAGGACCTGGAGATCGCGATCGGCGGCGTGGAGCGGCTGGCGACCTTCGCCGACACGATCGCCCCGGAAGCCGCCTGCACGAGCGTGCAGCTGCACCAGCTCGTCGAGCCCGAGGCGTTCGCGAGCTTCTGGAACGCCGCGCAGGCGATCGCGGGGCCGCAGGTCGCCGTGGCCGCCAACTCGCCGTTCTTCTTCGGCCGCGAGCTCTGGCGCGAGACGCGCATCGCGCTGTTCGAGCAGGCGACGGACACCCGTCCGGAGGAGCTCAAGGCGCAGGGCGTGCGGCCGCGGGTCTGGTTCGGCGAGCGCTGGATCACCTCGATCTTCGACCTGTTCGAGGAGAACGTGCGCTACTTCCCGGCGCTGTTGCCGGTGTGCGAGGACGAGGACCCGGCCGAGACGCTCGAGCGCGGCGACACGCCCAGCCTGGCCGAGCTTGCGCTGCACAACGGGACGATCTACCGCTGGAACCGGCCGATCTACGACGTGGCCGGCGACAAGCCGCACCTGCGCGTGGAGAACCGGCTGCTGCCGTCGGGGCCGACCGTGGTCGACATCTGCGCCAACGCCGCCTTCTACTACGGGCTCGTGCGGACGCTGGTGGCGGAGGAGCAGCCCCTCTGGTCGCGCATGTCGTTCTCGGCGGCGGAGGAGAACTTCCACGCGGGCGCGCGCGAGGGGATCGAGGCGCGGCTGTACTGGCCGGGAGTGGGGGAGGTGCCGGCGAGCGAGCTGGTGCTGCGCCGGCTGCTGCCGGCCGCCGACGCGGGCCTCGCCAAGGTCGGCATCGAGGCCGCCGACCGGGACCGGCTGCTGGGCGTGATCGAGCGCCGCTGCGTGACGATGCAGAACGGCGCCACCTGGCAGGCGGCGGCCTTCCACCGGCTCAACGAACGACTCGACCGACCCGAGGCGCTACGCGAGATGACCGTGCGCTACCGCGAGCACATGCACGCTAACGAGCCGGTGCACAGCTGGCCGCTGCCCGACTAGGGGGCCGGGACGGCGCCCTCGAAGTGGGCGCGCATCGCCTCGGCCAGCGCGTGGGCGCCGGTGAGCGGGCGGACCATCACGACGAACTCGTCGATCAGGCCGTCGGCGTTCTCGTGGAGGAAGTCGGCGCCCTCGATCGCCCTGTCGCCGATGCGGGTGCTGAAGACGAGCGCGTGGTCGGCCGCGTCGTCGGCGCCGATGGCGCGCTCGTAGCGGAAGTCCTCGAAGATCGAAAGGACGCCCTCCAGCAGCGCCCTGACCGCCTCGGGCCCCTCGTAGGGCTTGTGGACGATCGGGGAGCGGAAGACGACGTCGGGCGCCATCAGCCCGACGGCGGCGTCGAGATCCTCAGCCTCGACGGCGGCGCGAAAGCGATCGGCGGCGGACATGCGCCTACGCTATCGACTTCGCGAGCAGCTCCATCGGGTGCAGCACGGGCAGGGCCTTGCCGAGGCGCTCCGTGTGGGCCGTGATCTGGAGGGCACAGCCGGGGTTGGCGGCCGCGACGGCCTCGGCGCCCGTATCCAGGAGGTTGCGCGCCTTGCGCTCCCCCAGCTCCTCGGCGGGCTCGGGCTTGACCAGGTTGTAGATCCCGGCCGAGCCGCAGCACAGCTCCCACTCGCGCGGCTCCACCAGCTCCAGCTCGGGGATCCCGCGCAGGAGCTCGCGAGGCTGGTCGCGCACCCGCTGGGCGTGCGCCAGGTGGCAGGCATCGTGGTAGGCGACCTTCATCGGCACCGGCCGCCGCTTCGCCCGCGGTCCCGCCTCGGCCAGGAACTCGTTCGCGTCGCGGACCTTGCCCGCGAAGCGCTGCGCCCGCTCGGCCCAGTCGGGCTCGTCGCGCAGCACGTGCCCGTAATCCTTCATCGCCGAGCCGCAGCCGGCCGCGTTCACGATCACCGTCTCGTAGCGCTCTAGCTCCTCGATCGTCGCCTTGGCGAGCTCGCGTGCCTGCGGGTCGGCCCCGGCGTGCAGCGGCAGCGCGCCGCAGCAGCGCGGCAGGCGCGGCAGGTGCACGTCGAATCCCTCGGCGGCGAGCACGCGTGCCGTGTCGCGGTTGACGTGCCCGAAGAACACCCGCTGCACGCAGCCCTGAAGCAGCGCGACCTCGCCGCGCCGCTCGCCCTGGGCCTCGAAGCGGGCCGGCAGCCGGCCGAGCGTGCGCCGCACCGACGCCTTCGGAGTCATCGCCGTCATCGACGCCAGCCGCGGTGCCACGCGCCGGGCGAGCCGCCCGCGCGACAGCTTCGGCAGCCGCAGCACGTGCGCCAGCGCCGCCGCCGGGGCGACGGCGCGCAGCCGCCCGGGCCGCGTGAACAGCTCGAACACGAGCCGGCGGTGGCCGCGGTCGGCGGCGGGGCGCTCGAAGTTGCGCTCGACCTGGGCGCGCGCGTCCTCGAGCAGCTTGTCGTACTTGACCCCGGACGGGCAGGCGGTCACGCAGGCCATGCAACCGAGGCAGTTGTCGAGGTGCTCGACGAGCGGGGCCGAGATCTCCTCGTGGCCCTGCTTCATCAGCACGATCCGCCCGCGGGGCGAGTCCATCTCCTCGCCCCAGAGCACGTAGGTCGGGCAGGTCGGAAGGCAGAAGCCGCAGTGCACGCAGTCGTCGATCAGGTCGAGCTGCGGCGCGCGCGTGTCGTCCCAGGCTGCCATTCAGACGAGCTTCCCGGTGGGGTCGAAGCGTTGCTTGACGCGTGCGGCGAGCAGCGCCGCGCCCGCGGAGCGCTCGGCGCCCGGGGCCGTTTGGGCGAGTCCCTCGGGCCGGTCCAGGACGGTGGCGATGCGGCCGGAGAGATCATCGAGGAGCGCACGCGGGTCGCCCTCGTCGAGCCTCAGCCAGAACAGCCCCAGCCCGGCGCGCCCGACCAGCGTCGCGCCGTGGCGCTCGGCGAGGTCGGCGAGGTCGGCGAGGTCGGTCTGGAGCGCGGACACGCGCACGACCAGCCCGGCGGGGGAACGCTGCGCGTCGCGCTGGGCCTGCCAGAGCGAGTCGTCGTCCTCGACCAGCTCGGCCTCCAGCCCGGCCTCCCGAAGGAGCGCCTCGGCGCCCTCGGCCTGCTGGCGCGCGGCGACGCCGCCGAAGCGCGCCAGCACCATCCCCGCGCCGGCCGCCCAGCGGACGTCGAGACCGAGCTGCTCGAGCCGCGCGTGCGACAGCGCGCTCGCCCCACCCGCGAGCAGTTGCCCGCTGTGCGTGTGGCCGACGGCCGTGGCGGTCGCCGGCGGCAGCGGGTGCAGGCGCACCGACACCTCGAGGATCGCGCCGAGCGTCCCGAACGAGCCGGTGAACAGCTTTGCCAGGTCGTAGCCGGCCACGTTCTTGATCACCTTGCCGCCGCTCTTGGCGACGGTCCCGTCGGCGAGCGCCACGCGCATGCCGACCACCAGGTCGCGCACACCGCCGTAGCGCGTCCGCAGCGGCCCCGAGTCGTTGGCCGCGACGACCCCGCCGATCGTCGCGCCGCCCGCGTCGGGCGGGTCCAGCGCGAGCATCTGACCGGCCGAGCGGAACGACTCCTGCGCGTGCGCCAGCGGCACGCCCGCCTCGAGCACCGCGGTCAGGTCGCCGGCGTTGTGCTCGACGATGCGGTCGAGGCCGGTTGTGGACAGCTCTGCCGCCGAGCTCTCCGGCGCCCATCGGGACTTGGTTCCCGCGCCGCCGATCCGGAGCGGTCCGGGGGCCTCGGCGAGCTGGGCGGCGAGCTCGTCGGCGGTCATCAGAACCGCTCCGCCACGCCGGCCTGCTCGAGCGGGTGCCGGCGGTAGGGGCCGGGCACCTCGCCGCAGAGCCGCGGCGTGGGCATGACCTTGCCGGGGTTGGCGCGCTGGTCGGGGTCGAACGCGCAGCGCAGGCGCTGGAAGGCGCCGAGGTCGGCGTCGCTGAACATCTCGGGCATGTACCGCTTCTTGTCGACGCCGACGCCGTGCTCGCCCGTGATCGACCCGCCCGCGTCGACGCACGCCTTGACGATCATCCCGGCGCACTCCTCGGCGCGCTCGGCCTCGCCTGGCACCGAGCCGTCGTAGCAGACGAGCGGGTGCAGGTTGCCGTCGCCGGCGTGGAAGACGTTGGCGACCTTGACGTCGTACTCGCGGGCGAGCTCCTCGATCCGTCCGAGTACCTCGGCCAGCCGGGTCCGCGGGATCACGCTGTCCTGCACGTAGTAGTTGGGCGCCACCCGGCCCATCGCCGCGAACGCCGCCTTGCGCGCCCGCCAGATCAGCTCTCGCTCGTCCTCGTCCTTGGCGACCCGGATCGAGTCCGCGCCGGCCCGCTCGCAGATCGCCACGACCTCGTCGAAGCGGCTCGCGCACTCGGCCTCGGAGCCATCCAGCTCGACGACCAGGGCGGCCCCCGCGTCGAGCGGGTAGCCGGCGTTGGTGTAGCCCTCGGCCGCCTCGATCGAGAGCTGGTCCATCATTTCGATGGCGCCCGGCACGATCCCGCCCGACACGATCTCGGAGACGACCTCGCCGGCCTGGACCGGCGAGCCGAAGAACGCGACCAGCGTGCGCACGGTCTCGGGCTTGGGGACGACCCGCAGCCAGATCTTGGTGGCCACTCCGAGCGTCCCCTCCGAGCCGACGAACGCGCCGAGCAGGTCCGGTCCCGGGTGGTCGAGCTCCTTGCCGCCCAGCTGGACCAGCTCGCCGTCGGGCAGCACCAGCTCGAGCCCGGTCACGTAGTTGGTGGTGAAGCCGTACTTGAAGCAGTGGGCGCCGCCCGAGTTCTCCGCCACGTTGCCGCCGATCGTGCAGACGATCTGCGACGACGGATCGGGCGGGTAGAAGTGGTCGGGACCGACCGCCTGCGAGACCGCGATGTTGGTCACGCCCGGCTCGACCAGGACGCGCTGGTTTGAGAGGTCGACTTCGAGGATGCGGCGCATCCGGCTCATCGAGATCAGCACGCCGTCGGCGACCGGCGTGGCGCCGCCCGACAGGCCCGAGCCGGCGCCGCGGGCGACCCAGGGGACCCCGGCGTCGTAGCAGGCGCGCACGACCGCCTGGACCTCCTCGGCCGACCCGGGCAGCACGACCGCGGCGGGCGTCACGGCGTACTGGAGCAGCCCGTCCGACTCGTACGTGCGCAGCTGGTGATCGTGGGTTACGACATGCTCGGCACCGACGGCCGCACGCAGCCGCTCGAGCAGCTCTACTTCACCACCATCCAATCCAGCACCGCTGTCGATTGCAGATAGACGAGCACGCACATGATCAGGACGAGCAGGACGCTCCACTTGAGCACCTTACGGAACAGATCGCCCTCCTGCCCCGCCATGCCGACCGCGGCCGCTCCGATCGCCAGGTTCTGAGGCGAGATCATCTTGCCGAGCACGCCGCCCGAGCTGTTGCCCGCGGCGAGCAGCGTCGGATCGATGCCCGCGTCCTTCGCCGCGGTCACCTGCAGCGCCCCGAACAAGGCGTTCGACGAGGTGTCCGAGCCCGTCACGGCCACGCCCAGCCAGCCGATCAGTGACGACAGGAAGGCGAAGAAGTCGCCGGCGCCCGCGGCCCAGAGCCCGAGCGTGATCGTCTGGCCCGACTGGTTCATCACGTAGGCGAGCGCCAGCACCGATGCGACCGTGAGGATCGCCCACTTGAGCTGGTCGACCGACGCCCCCGCGACCCTCAGCGCGCGGCCCGGGTTGACCCGCAGGATCGCCATCGTGATCAGGCCGGAGATCAGCAGCAACGTGCCCGCCGCCGGCAGCCAGTTGACGTTGTAGGTCAACGAGCTGAGCGCCTCTCCGTCCGGCGTCACCACGTCGAGGCCGGGCCACTGGAAGGTGGTCGTCCACGGCTTCTCGGCGAGCGCGTCCTTGACCGCCGGGATCTGGGCGATCGAGAAGACCGCGATGATCACCAGGTACGGCGAGTACGCGCGCAGGACGTCGCCGGGCGGATCCTTGACGGTGTCGTCGCGCCGGCGCACCTCGGCCTCGACCGCGGGGGAGTGGGTCGAGGAACCCGCGACCGCGGGGCGGCCGAAGCCGGGTGCCTCGTCGCCGATCAGCGGCTCGCCCGGCTGCCACACGCGCAGCAGCAGGACGATCGCGGCGGTGGACGTGAGCGAGGCGACGATGTCGGTCAGCTCGACCGAGATGTAGTTGGAGCAGGCGAACTGGGCGACGGCGAACGTCAAGCCGCCGACCGCGGCGGCCGGCCAGGCCTGGCGGATGCCGCGTGCGCCGTCGACCATGCCCATCAGGATCAGCGGGACCATCAGCGCAAGGAACGGCGTCTGGCGGCCGACCATCGCGCCGAGGTCCTCCTTGGGCAGCCCGGTGACCTCGGCGAGCGTCACGATCGGGATCGCGATCGCGCCGAACGCCACCGGCGCCGTGTTCGCCACGAGGGCCACCGCGGCCGCCTTGATCGGCTTGAAGCCGAGCGCGATCAGCATCACGGCGGTGATCGCCACCGGCGTGCCGAATCCGGCCAGCGCCTCGAGCAGCGCGCCGAAGCAGAAGGCGATGATGACGGCCTGGATGCGCTGGTCGTTGGAGATCGCGCCAAACGAACGCCGCAAGACGGCGAAGTGCCCCGTCTCGACCGTCATGTTGTAGATCCAGATCGCGGCGACGACGATCCACATGATCGGGAACACGCCGAATGCCGCGCCCTCGCTGGCTGACAGCGCGGTCTGGTCGACGGGCATCCCGTAGACGATCATCGCGACGAGCATCGCCGTGCCGAGCGCGATCAGAGCGGCCCACTGCGCCGCCATCCGGATGCCGCCGAGGAGTACGAACAGGGCCAGGACGGGCAGCACCGCGAAGATGGAGCTGAGGCCGAGCGAGTTCGATACGGGATCGAAAT
>JBQGCL010000106.1:0-144787 GCA_052038485.1 Thermoleophilaceae bacterium
ACACGCACGCGATCGAAGCCGCCATGCAGATCCGCGAGGGCGGCGCGGTCGACGTCGACGAGATCGTCGCCGTGACGATGGGGCCGGAGTCGGCCTTCCGCGCACTGCACAAGGCCGTGTCGCTGGGCGCCGACCGCTCGGGTCACCTGACCGACGACGCGCTCTCCGGGTCGGACGTCTGTGCCACCGGCTACGCGCTCGCCAAGGTGCTCGAGTCCGAGTCGCCCGACATCGTGCTGCTCGGCCAGCAGTCGGACGACGGCGAGTGCTACACGATCGGCGCGGTCGTGGCCGACCACCTCAAGATGCCCTCGCTCACGCAGGTCATCAAGATCGACGTCGAGGGCGGCAAGCTGCGCTGCGAGCGCCAGGCCGAGTACGGCTACGACACCGTCGACGTCGAGCTGCCCGCCGTCATCTCCGTCGGCGACGCCATCAACGAGCCGCGCTACCCGTCGCTCAAGGCGATCATGGGCGCGAAGAAGAAGCCGCTCGACACCAAGGCCGTCGGCGACGTCGGCATCGAGGCCGACAAGGTCGGCGAGCAGGGCTCGCGCACGGAGGTCCTCGCCATCAACCCGCCGGAGCAGAAGGCCGCGGGCGAGATCATCGAGGACGAGGACACCAACGAGACGGTCGAGAAGATCGTCGCCTGGCTCGATGAAAGGAAGCTGCTCGCATGAGCATCCTCGTCTACGCACTTCACTACGAGGGCGAGTTCAACAAGAACTCGCTCGGCGCCGTCTCCGAGGGCGCCAAGCTGGCCAAGGAGCTGGGCGGCGAGGCCGCCGCGGTCGTGGTCGGCGGCGACGACCTGACCGACGACCTGTGCGCGTCGCTCGGCAAGTACGGCGTGACCAAGGTCTACCGCGCCAAGGCGCCCGAGGGCCTGGCCCAACCGGTCGTCGACGCGATGGCCAAGGTCATCTCCGACAACGGCTTCAAGTACGCGCTGTTCGGCGGCGGGCTGCTCGGCTTCGAGATCGGCGCCGGGCTGACCGCGCGCCTGGGCGCCGGCGTGACCATGGAGGTCACCTCGGTCAAGGCCCAGGACGGCAAGCTGGTCGCCGAGCGGCCGATCCTCCAGGACTCCGCGATCGTCGACGTCGGCTACGTCGGCGAGCCGGGCATCATCATCGGCCGCCTCAACGCGTTCGACATCGCCGAGGCCGGTGACGGCTCGGCCGAGGTCGTGGACGTCGACGTCGCGCTCGAGCCGCACTCGACCAAGGCCGTGATGGTCCAGCGCGGCGAGCAGCGCGGCGCCGACGTCAACATCGAGGACGCCGAGATCCTCGTGGCCGGCGGCCGCGGGCTCGGCAAGGCGGAGGGCTTCGAGCTGGCGGAGGCGCTGGCCGAGGCGCTCGGCGGGGCGGTGGCCGCCACGCGCGCCGTGGTCGACGCCGGCTGGTACCCCTATGCCGCCCAGATCGGCCAGACCGGCAAGACGGTCGCGCCGAAGCTGTACCTGGCGGCCGGCATCTCCGGGGCGATCCAGCACAAGGTCGGCATGCAGAACTCGGAGAACATCGTCGCGATCAACAAGGACCCGAACGCGCCGATCTTCGAGTTCTCGGACCTCGGCATCGTCGGTGACCTCAACAAGATCCTGCCCAAGCTGACCGAGGCAGTGAAGGCGAAGAAGGGCTAGCGCGGTGTCGACGGCCCCGATCGAGTTCCCGCCGCCCGTCGACTCCGGCAAGGAGTTCGTCGGGCCGCCGACCGACCCCGAGGACGAGCGGATCGAGGTCGGCGTCGCGATCGTGGGCGGCGGCCCGGCCGGGCTCGCCTGCGCGATCCGGCTGACCCAGCTGCTCGCCGAGGACGAGTCGCTGATGGAGTCGCTCGGCGAGGTGCCGGTCGCGCTGGTGGAGAAGGGCAAGGGCCCGGGCTCGCACCTGCTGTCGGGGGCGATGATGAAGCCCTCCGCGATGCAGAAGCTGTTCCCGGACGTCCCCGAGGAGGACTGGCCCACCTACGGGCCGGTCGCCAAGGACGCGGTCTACCTGCTGCCCAACGGCAAGCGGGCGATCCCGCTGAAGCCGACGCCGCCGCCGTTCCGCAACCACGGCAACCACGTCACCTCGGTGGCCCAGCTGGGCCGCTGGCTGGCCCAGCAGGCCGAGGACGCCGGCGTGTACATCCTCGGCGAGACGGCGGGGGCCAAGCTGCTCGTCGATGACGGGCAGGTCGTCGGCGTGCGCTCGGGCGACAAGGGCCGCGGCCGCGGCGGCGAGGAGCTGTCGAACTTCGAGCCCGGCTCGGACCTGATCGCCAAGGCGACCGTGCTCTGCGAGGGCACCCAGGGCCACCTGACCGGGGCGGCGATCCGCCACTTCGAGATCGGCTCCGAGGACCCACAGCAGTGGGAGCTGGGCGTGAAGGAGGTCTGGGAGGTCACCCGTCCGCTCGATCGCGTCATCCACACGATGGGATGGCCGCTGCACTTCGCCGCCAAGTACCGCGAGTTCGGCGGCTCGTTCATCTACCCGATGGGCGAGGACAAGATCTCGATGGGGTTCGTGGTCGGCCTGGACTACCGCGACGCTCGCTTCTCGGTGCACGACGCGCTCCAGCAGCTCAAGAGCCACCCGATGGTCGCCAAGCTGATCGAGGGCGGCAAGCGCGTGGGGTGGGGCGCGAAGACGCTCCCCTCTGGCGGCTACTGGGCGCGGCCGAAGCAGCTGTGGGCGCCGGGCCTGGCGATCTGCGGCGACGGCGCCGGCCTGGTCAACGTGCCCACGCTCAAGGGCGTGCACTACGCGATGCACTCGGGGATGTTCGCGGCCGAGGCGATCTACGAGCGGCTCAAGTCGGGCGGCGCGTGCGCGGACCTGTCCAACTACGGGGCCAAGGTCGAGGGCTCGGAGATCGAGCAGGACACCTACCGCTCGCGCAACATGCGCCAGCCGTTCGCGAGGGGCTTCCTCGTCGGCGGCGCGATCGCGAACATGATGGAGATCTCCGGCGGCCGCTTCCCGGGCGGGCGCTGGGCGACGCACGACGACGCCACCGTCGATGTGTTCCTGGGCAAGGAGCGCGACTACCCGAAGCCCGACGGCAAGAAGACGTTCGACAAGCTGTCGTCGGTCTTCGCCACCGGCAACGCGACTCGCGACGACGCGCCGAACCACATCCGCATCCAGGAGAAGGTGCCGCTCGAGGTCGCGCTGATGTGGCAGAACATGTGCCCGGCGCAGGTCTACGAGGTGCCCGAGGACGAGCTCGAGGCGGCCTCCGCCGACGGCAACGGCAAGCTCGACGGAAAGCACGAGGTCAAGCTCCAGATCACTCCCTCGAACTGCGTGCAGTGCGGGGCGATCACCGCCAAGGGCGGCCGCCTGACGCCGCCCGAGGGCGGCGACGGGCCGAACTACCAGCAGACCTAGGCGCCGCGCTCAGCCTGGGCCTTAAGCCCACGCGGCTCGCGCCGATACAAACCACATGAAGGCCTTGCGCCTCCCGTTGGCCGCGCTCGCCGTGCTCTGGGTGATCTACGCCGTCATCGCGATCACAGGTGCGATGGCGGACGTCGAGCCCCTCGGAACGCCGCTTGCCGACCTCATCTACTCCGCGCTCCTCCTGGGGGCCGGTGTGCTCTGCCTGGTCCGAGCGATCGGAGAGGCGGAGGAGCGGGGGGTGTGGGCAGCCGTGGGCGTGGGGCTCACGGTCTGGTCCTTCGGCGACATCTGGTGGGTCGCGTTCTACGTTGACGCTGCCGAGGTTCCCTACCCCTCTGTTGCCGACGTGTTCTGGCTGGCCTCGTATCCGCCGATGGCCTATGGACTATGGCGCCTGATCTCGCTGCGGGTGGGCTGGCGCGCCCTCGGCGCCGCGGCCTGGCTCGACGGAGTGATCGCCGCGCTCGGTGGATGCGCGGTCTTTGCCGCCTCGCTCCTGGCCGGCCCGCTGGCAGCGGCGGCGCAGGGCGAGCCGATGACGTTCGCCACCAACCTTGCCTACCCGATCGGCGATCTGATCCTGCTGGGGTTTGCGCTCGCGGCCCTGTCGGCGACGGGCTGGCGGCCCGGTCGCGGGATCGGCCTGATCGCCGCGGGCCTGCTGCTGCGGGCCGTGGCCGACTTCGTCTACCTCGATCAGATCACGCGGGGAACCTACGAGGGCGGCCTGCTCGATACGGCCTGGCCCGCGGCGTCACTGCTCGTGGCCGCCGCGGCATGCGTTCCCCCGAGCCGCTCCCGGCGCGAGCCGGACTGGCGTGTCTTCCTCGCGCCAGCCGCGTTCGTGGCGACATCGGTGGGATTGCTGGTGTACGACCACTTCGATCGACTGCCCAGCTCGGCCGTGCTGCTCGCGGCGCTGGCGGTCGGCGCCGCTGCGCTGAGGATGGTCACGATGGTCCGGGTGACGGTCGCGTCGAGCCGCCACGAGGCGGCAACCGATGCGCTGACCGGCCTTGCGAACCGCCGCACGCTCAAGCGTGACCTCGACCGCGCGCTCGAGCGCGCCGAGGCGGGCCAGGAGTACGTCTTCTCCATGTTCGACCTCAACGGCTTCAAGGGCTACAACGACAGCTTCGGCCACCCGGCCGGCGACTCCCTGCTCACGCGGCTCGGCCGCCGCCTCTCCGAGGCCGCTGCGCCCGGGGGCGCGTACCGCCTGGGTGGCGATGAGTTCTGCGTCCTGATTCCCGATCGGGGCGACGCGGAGGAACACGTGGCTCGTGCGGACGCCGCGCTCTCGGAGAGCGGAGACGGCTTCTCCATCTCTGCGGCGAGAGGCAGCGTGCGGATCCCATTCGAGGCCGAAGACGCAGAGACGATCATGCACCTGGCTGACCGCCGGATGTACGCCGTCAAGCTCGGCCGTCGCGCCGACGGCGACCACACCGTCGAGGTCCTCAGCCGTGCGATCCGGGAGTCCCAGCCCGCGATCGAGACTGGCCGAGGCAAGGTCGCCGAGCTCGCGCGGGACGTCGGCCGGAAGCTCGGGCTGACCCCCGAGCAGGTCGACGAGACGATGCGTGCGGCCAAGCTTCAGGACGTGGGCATGGTGGCCATCCCCGACGCGATCCTCGCCAAGCCCGGCCCACTCAACGAGGAAGAGTGGGCCTACATCAGCAAGCACACGCTGATCGGCGAGCGCATCGTGGCGGCGGCCCCGCCGCTGTTGCCCGTGGCGCGGCTCGTGCGGTCGAGCCACGAGCGCTGGGACGGGGCCGGATACCCGGACGGCCTCGCCGGCGAGTCGATTCCGATCGGGTCACGGATCGTCTTCGTGTGCGACAGCTTCGACGCCATGATCTCCGAGCGTCCTTATCGCCAGGCCTGTTCGCCGGACGAGGCCCTGGCCGAGCTCCGCCGCTGCGCGGGCACGCAGTTCGACCCTGAGGTGGTCGACGCGCTCGCCGCGGTCGTGGAGCGCCCGTCTGCTGAGCGGAAGCCCGTCAGCTCGTAGAGCGGGCTACCTCTCGATGAACTGGTAGTCGAGCCGGATCCGGCCGTCGCCCGCCAGCACGACGAACTCGCGGCCGAGGGCGACGGTCTCGCCGCTCGCGGCGGCGACCATCTCCCAGGTGAACGTGACCACGTCGTGCAGGCGGGCGGCGATCGCGCCCGCCGTGAAGCGGTACTCGCCGCCGGCGATGAACTGCTCGTAGGCGCTGCCCGCGCGCTGCTCGAGCTCGGCGTGGCCGCGTGACTCGAACACGGCGGTCATCGCGAGCGAGCCGGCCTGTTCACGCGACTCCTGAGGCGGCTGGAGGATGTGCACGGCGTCCTCGGAGAACACCTCGCCGATCAGCGCGCCGCGCCGGTCGGGGTCGGCCTCGTTCCAGATTGATACGTAACGTTCGATCAGGTCATTCATGGCGGAGAGGGTGCGCACGAGAGAGGCGGACATCAATTCCTCGCAGGGAATGGCCTTGCGCGAGTGGCGCCGGCGCCGGCGGCTCAGTCAGCTCGACCTCGCCCTCAGTGCGGGGACGACTCAGCGCCACGTGAGCTTCATCGAGAGCGGGCGCTCGGTGCCCGGCCGGGGGATGGTCGTGCGCCTGGCCGAGGCGATGCGGGTGCCGCTGCGCGAGCGCAACGCCCTGCTGCTCGCCTACGGCTACGCGCCGGCCTACGACGAGACCCCGCTCGGGGAGCTGGGCGTCGTCCGCGAGGCGCTGGCGCGGATCGTCGAGGGGCACATGCCCTACCCGGCGGTCGTCGGCGATCGTCGCGGCGACCTGGTCATGGGAAACGAAGCCTTCTGGGCGCTGGTCGACGGCGTCACGCCCGAGCTGCTCGAGCCGCCGGTGAGCATCCCGCGGGTGTTGCTGCACCCGCGCGGCCTGGCGCCGCGCATCGTCAACTTCGACGAGTGGGCCTGGCACGTGATCGACGCGCTCCGGGCGGAGGCGATCCGCGACGTCAACGATCAGATGGCCGGCCTGGTCGCGGAGCTGACCGAGTTCGTGCCGGAGCGTCCGCGTGACCTGGGCCACGACCACATCGGCTTCTCGGTTCCGCTGCGGCTCCGCCAGGGCGACCATGAGCTGCGGCTCGTGACGACGCTGACCCACTTCGGCACGGCCGTCGACGTGACCGTCGCCGAGCTGCGGCTCGAGGCGTTCCTGCCGGCGGACGCGGAGACCGCCGCGCTGCTGGGCTAGGGCTGCGGCAGCGCCGCCGCGAGCGCGTCGAAGCGCGGCACGCCGAGCCCGCTGGCGAGGTCGTAGCCCGGGCCGGCGCTAAGCGCGGGCGCCCTGCGGCTGTAGCGGTTGTTCCCGGAGACGACGTCGAACAGCGTCTGCGGCGGGGTCGCGTAGAGCAGGCCGTTGACCGGGCCCAGCCGCGGGCGGCCGGCCGCGCGCTCGTTCGCGCTCAGCACGGCGAACGCGCCCGCGACCAGCGGCGCCGAGGCACTGGTGCCGGCGTCCTCGATCCAGTTGGTCGAGATCACCACGGGCCAGCCGGGCAGCATCGAGGCGTGCGCCGAGACGTCGGGCACGGCGCGCTTGCCGCCCGCGACGGCGAGCCCGCGCTGGTAGGGCGGGCGCCCCGACACCGCCGACAGGCCGCCGCCGCCGGCGCCGCCGCCGTTGTCGGGCGTCAGCCAGGCGAGGTCGTTCCAGACGACCTCGTCGACACGTTGGTTGGCTGCGTCGAGCACCAGCCGGGTGCCGCCGACGGCGGTCAGGTAGGGCGAGGAGGCGGGCCAGGCGACGCCCGGGAAGGGCTGGCCGTTGCAGGTCGAACCGAAGTCGCCGGCCGAGGCGAAAACGCCCACGCCGGCGAGTCCGAGCCGGACCAGGATCGAGTCGAGCAGGTTGGCCCCGGCGCGGTAGGCGGGCGGTGCGCTGCGGCCGCGGATCTGGCGCTCGCACTCGCCGTAGGAGATCGAGAACGCATCCGGCAGCCTGGGCTCGTCGAGCACCCGCGCGGCGCCGAGGAACCACAGCTCGGGCGCGAGCCAGACCTGGGCGAAGATCGCCGAGCGCAGCCGCGGCGCCATCCCGCGGACCAGCGCGATGTCCTCTTGGGGCTCGAACGAGCCGCGTCCGAACGGCTTCGACTGGCCGTCGGTGAGCAGCGTGCGCGTGCGCAGCCCGGGGAGGCCGAAGCAGGCGCCCGCGGTGTCGATGTCGCGCTGCGGCGCGCCCTCGCCGACGTTGAGGATCGCGACGCGGGCCCCGGCGCCGGCGGGCACGCCGTAGGCGTTGCGCACCTGCTCGAAGGCGTAGGCGCCGGTGGCCTGCGCGGCGGGGCAGCCGCCGGTCCAGGTGCCGGCGTTGCCGGGCTGGGGCGGCGCGGCGGCGGTGTTCGCGCGTGTGGGCCGCGTGGAGCGGCTGTAGGAGATCACCAGCTCGCGAACGAGCGGCCGCAGCGGCCGGGGGAGCCGCGGCGGGCGCTTGCCGACCGCGAACCAGCCGTTGGCGAAGACATCGTTGTCGAACTGCTTGCGGATGCGAACCCCGAGCAGGCGCTCGAACGCACCGACGCGGCCGTAGACGCGCGCGAACACGCGCGAGGGGTCGACCCGCACCCCGAAGCCCCGCAGGACCAGGGCTCGGCGCAGGCGCCTGACCGTGGACGGGCTGGCGCCGTAGCGGCGCGCGACCGCGGCCGCCGAGGAGAAGTCCCGATAGCCGCTCGACCCCGGATCGCCGACGGCAGTCCACGCCGATCGCGCCGCGCCCTCCGGCCGCTCGAGGCCGAAGTAGAAGCTGACGTCAGCCGAGGCCGGGCTCGCCACCGCGAGCACCAGCCCCACTCCGATCAGCGCACCGACGCGTCCGCCCATTCCTGACATGCCCTACCTTCGCAGCTCGACAGGTCGGCCAGGATGCGCCGAAGCGTGCGTAGGCGGATCCGGTAGCGCGGGTCGCCGCTCAGCGAGTTGAGCTCGGCCGGATCTCGTTTGAGGTCATACAGCTCGCTTTGACCGCCCACGTAGTCGACGAACAGCCAGCGCGTCGTGCGCACGGCGCGCCAGGCCGGGACCTTCGGCTGCTGGCCCTTCGCCCCCTCGTCCGACTTGTGGCGGCCGAAGGCGCCCATACCCCCGGTCTCGTGCAGAAGCGGGCGCAGGCTGCGCAGGCCGATGTCGCGTGCGAACGGCAGGATCGAGCGGCCGTCGAGGCGCAGGCGCGCCCGCGCTCCCGTCGCGTCGAGGATCGTCGGTGCGAGGTCGACATTGCCGACCAGCGCCTTGGTTCGCCGGTTGCGCAAGAGGCCCGGGCCGCGGATCAGGAGCGGCACCTGGGTGGAGGGGTCGTACGGGAGCATCTTGCCGAGCGGGACCCGGTGCTCTCCCTGCATGTAGCCGTTGTCGGAGGTGAAGATGACGTAGGTGTCGTCGAGCTCGCCCAGGCGCTTGAGCCGCCTGACGATCGCCGCCATCGCCTCGTCGACGGCTAGCAGCGACTCGCGGCGCAGCCGCTTGCGCTCGAAGATCGCCAGGTGCTCGGCGGCGGTGAGACGGTGGTTCCAGCGCCCCAGGAACCACGGCTTGTCCGACACGTCGGCCTCGTCGTAGCCGCGCGGGCGCGGGAAGCGCGTGCCGCGAAAGCGGCCGCGGTGCCGCGGCGCCGGGCGGACGAGGTGGCCGGTGAGGCGCTGGACGTAGCCCGACTCGTGATGGGGCGCGAGGAACGCGACCGACAGGAAGAACGGCTCTGGCTCCGGCGCCTTGCGCGAGATGAAGGAGAGCGCCTTGCGGGCCAGGACATCGGTCTGGTAGAGGCGGGGGTTCTCGACGAGCGGCTTGCCGTACTCGCGCGCGCGGCCGTTCTCGAAGATCTTGTAGCCCCACATGCGGTAGGTGGTGTGGTCGATCAGGCCGTACCACTCCGTCCAGCCGGGCGGAACCTCCGGCGCCCACTCGCTGCCGTAGCCGTTGAGGTACTTGCCCATGTGGGCGGTGACGTAGCCGGCCCGCTCGAGCCAGACCGGCAGGTACTCGCGCGTCTGAAGGCTGCCGTAGCCGCCGCCGCACTTCCTGTAGAGGCAGAGCACGTGGTTGTTGTGGGTGTACTGGCCGGTCAGGTAGGTCGCCCGCGAGGGGCAGCAGAGCGGGTAGGAGACGTACGAGCGCGTGAAGGTCACGCCCGCGCCTCCGATCAGCCGCCTCGTGAGCGGCATCACCGTCATGTCGCCGACGGTTTGGTCGTCGGTCATCACCAGGACGACGTTGGGCCGGTCGGGGGGCCGGTCCTGCGCCGCAGCGGGCGCAACCGGGAGCAGCAGCGCGGCGAGCAGAGCCGCTACGACGAGCCTCATCGCACGAACCTGCGGAAGATCGCCACCCCGCCGAGGTAGGCATCCTCGGAGGCCACGTAGACGTTGCGTCCGTCGGGGCTCACCGTGACCGCCACCGCCACCGTGAGGCCGCGTCCCTCGGGGCAGCCGAAGCCCCCGCTTCGTATGAAGCAGGCGAACCGGTCGGGCAGCTGAGCGGGGACGCCGGTCGAGCGAGTCCTCCCGATCGCGGCCAGGGAGTTCAGCTTCGAGGAGACCGCGTAGAGGTTGTGGCCGTCCGGACTGACGGCGACCCCCCAGGCCTCGTCGAGCAGGCGGCCCGGGACGCAGCGGCGCGTTCCCTTCTGCCGGATGCAGCCGGGTCTCCCGCCGGCCTGCCGCAGCCCGCCCTCCGGCGTAGTGCGAAGGCTGGCTACGGCGTCGGAGACCGACGCCGCGGCGTAGACGCTGTGGCCGTCGGGGGAGACCGCCAGGTCCACCGGACCGTCAAGGGCGCGGCCGGCGATACAACCGGCGGAGGGGTTCATCGAGATGCAGCCGGCCGGCCCGGGCGGCTGCGCAAGGCCGTCCCCGTCGCGGCGCAGCACCACCACCGCGTCGCTTCCCATGGCGGCCACGTAGACGGCGCGCCCGTCGGGGCTGACGGCCATGCCCTCGGGCGATCGCATGGCGCGGGCGCCCGCGCAGCCGTCACGGCCCTGGTAGGCGACACAGCCCCCCGGGCCGGGCGCCTGGGTGAGGGAGCCGTCGCGCGCGCGGGCCAAGATCGCGACCGCGCTGGGGAAGCGGCGGCCGGCGACGTAGACACGCGCTCCATCGGGGCTGACGGCTACGGCGACGGGCTCGTTCAGCGCGCGGCCGTCGAAGCAGCCGCCGCCCGGGAGCTGGCTCAGGCATCCGGTCGCGCCCGGCAGCTGGGTGAGCGCGCCGGTGCGGCGATTGCGGGCGAAGGCGACGAGCGAGTTGCTGCCGGCCGCGGTGATGTAGACGTTGCGCCCGTCGGGGCTGATCGCCAGCGCCGAGGGGCGAGCGAGGGCGCGAGCGGCGGCGCACGGGCCGACGCCGAGGTGGGCGACGCAGCCCCGGCGGCCGGGGAGCTGTGTGAGGCGGCCGCTACGGCGCTCGCGCGCGAAGGCCGCGACCGCGTGACTGCCGTACGAGGCGACGTAGACATGGCGACCGTCGGGGCTGACGGCGATGTCCTGGGGGCTGGACACCGCCCGCCCTACCGCGCAGCGGTTGATGCCGGTCTGGTGGATGCAGCCGCGTTCGCCCGTCAGCTGGGCGAGCCGACCGACAGGGCCGGCACCGGTGGCGGGTGCTGCGGCGCTCGCGAATACGCCAAGGGCCAGTAGCGCAACGGTCGTCCTGACGCGAAGCACCGGGTCATCATTCAGCCCTCGCAGCGACCGCGCAAGTGCCGCCCACCTCTGCGGGAAGGTTGTTGCTGTGAGCTCGCGCTTAGGCCGCGCGCAGCCCGGGACGCTCGTCGGTGACGTTGGCGTACTTCAGCGCCAGCGAGATGAATGCCTTGCCGGCCGCCGCCTGGCGGCGCGTCACGCGCCAGACGAGCGAGATCGGCCAGGTCAGCCGCTCCGGGCCGATCGGGCGGAGCTCGATCGGCGGCCCGGGCTCCTCGGCCACCGAGCGCGGTATCACCGCGACGCCGAGGCCCTTGCTCGCCAGGCCGCGGACGGCCCCCATCTCGGTGCAGATGAACGGCTTGCGGGGCTCGAGGCCGCACTCGGTCATCGCCCGCTCCAGGCGCCGTCGCAGCGCCGAGTTCTCGCGGTAGGAGATCAGGTCCTCGGCGGCGAGCTCGGTGAAGGAGATCGACTGCTGCGTACAGAGCCGGTGACCGGGCGACAGCGCGACCACCAGCTCGTCCTTCCACAGCAGCGTGGCCGCGAACTCGTCGCCGAGCGCGTCGGGATCGAGGGCCGCGAAGGCGCAGTCGAGCTCGTCGGTGCGCAGCGCCTCGAGCACGTCGTCCTGGGTCGCCTCGACCATGTGGATGTCCACGCCCGGGTGCGCGCCCCGGAAGTCCGCGAGCAGCTCGAAGATGTCGTAGGGGCCCGTCGGCCACACGCCGCCGATGCGCAGCTGCCCGCTCAGCAGGCCGGATATCTCCTCCAGCTCGCTGTGCATGTCGTCCACCTCGGCGAGCACGCGCTCGGCGTAGCCGAGGATCACGCGGCCCTCGGCGGTCAGCTCCACGCTGCGGCTCGTCCGCCGGAACACCTCGATGCCGAGCTCCTCCTCGAGCCGTCGGATCTGCTGCGACACGGCGGACTGGCTCAGGTAGAGCTCCTCGCCCGCCTTCGTCAGCGACCGGTGTTGCGCTACGGCGACGATCGTGCGCAGGTGGCGTAGCTCCATTCCTTCATGGTCCCAGCCCGCAGGCAGAAGTCCAAGTAATCCTTCTGCTGCCAGCCATGACGGCGGTTAATGGAAGAGCCGCCGCACCTCCGCCGTGTACGCCCCCTTCGGCGCCAGGTTGTGCCGCAGCGCGCCGAAGTAGGCCTCGCGGTCGTCCGTTGCGCCGGGCGGGCGCAGGTCGTGCGCCGAATAGACCATGAACAGCCGCAGCCGCTTGCCGATGCGCTTGTCCGCGCGCATGCCGGCCACGGTCGAGCGCAGCGCGTCGGCCGCAGCCGGGGAGCTCATGTTCGACGGCCAGCCGTAGTTGTCGGTCAGGCCGCGGCCGTCGTCGGAGCTGATGCCGTACTCGGTGACGTCGATCGGGATGCTCGCCGGCGCGCCCATCGCGGCCGTCTGCGCGATCGCCCGGCGGAGCTTGGGCTGCCACTTGTCGCGCGGGCCGTACGGGTGGACGGTCCAGCCGGCGACCATCCGGCCTAGCTTCGGCACGGCGCCGAACATGTGCGTCACCCAGACCGAGGACGCGGTGCCGCCGTCGTCCGCCTGCGCGAGCAGGCCCACGCGCCGCCCGATCGCGCGGTAGGCCTGGGCGAAGCGGGTCGCGTACAGCTCGGCCCGGTCCTTGTAGGACTGGTCCGAGTAGGTGTCGCCGTACTGGTCGCGGTACGAGGTCTCGTTGCCGAACTCGATCAGCCGTACCGGCAGACGGTGGCGCCGGTGCTTGCGCCAGTACGACCCGCCCGGCCCGTACGCCGCCGCCCAGGTGCCGAGGTTGCGCGCCTCGGCCTCAGACGGCACCCGACCGTGAAAGCCGGCCAGCAGCAACGGCCGCACGCCGCGCCGGGTGAGCGCGGCGACCGTCGAGCGGAGCGCGCCCGCCGGGGTGCCGATGTCGAACTCCACCCGCGCCACGCGCGCGCCGAGCCGGTCGGCCGCGACGGCGGACAGGCGGTGGTTGGCGGTCGACACCAAGCCGGGCGTGAACAGCCGCTTGGCGTCGGCCGAATCGGAGTTGCAGCCCGCCGCCAGGGCGGCGAGCAGCGCCGTTGCGGTCAGGAGGGCGCGCGCTGGCAAGCCCACAACTGTGTCAAAGCTTTCCGTACCCTGCCGCCATTCGCTATCCGGGCCACCACCCACGGCGCGCCACCGTAGTCGGCGCCGGTTCGTTCGGCACGGCGGTCGCGGTCCTGCTGGTCAGGGCCGGCCTGCGCACCGTGCTGCTGTGCCGTACCTCCGAGCAGGCGGACGAGCTCGGCAGCAGCCATCACAACGAGCGCTACCTCCCGGGGGTCGAGCTTCCACGCGAGCTGCGCATCCGCGCACTCTCGGGGGGCCGCGACCAGCTGGCCCGCTCCGACCTCGTCTTCCTGGCGGTTCCGTCGAAGGCGCTCCCGGAGGCGCTGGCCGACCTCGGTGGGCTGGGCGTGCCCGCGCGGGCCGGGATCGTCTCGCTCGCCAAGGGCCTCGTCCCGCCCGACGGGCTGCCGCCGTCGGTGGCGCTCGAGTCCGTCTACGGCTCCCAGCGCGTGGCGTGCGTCGGCGGCCCTTCGCACGCACGGGAGATGGTCCAGACGGGCGCCGGGCTGGTCTGCGCCTCGCGCTCCGAGGCGCTTGCCCACGACGTGGCCGAGGCGTTCCAGCGCGCCGGGGTCGTGTGCGAGGTCTCCGACGACCCCGTCGGGGTCGAGTTGGCCGGGGTGGCCAAGAACGTGGCCGCGGTGGCGGTCGGCGCGACCCAGGCGCAGGGCCTCAACGCGGCCGGGATGGCGGCAGCCGACATCTTCCTCGAGGTGCTCGCGCTCGCCCGGGCGAGCGGCGGCCGCGCCCGCACGTTCGTGGGGCGGGCGGGCACCGGCGACCTGGTCGCCACGGCGCTGGCGCCCACCTCGCGCAACCGCAGCGCCGGCGAGCTGCTCGCCGAGGGTGTCCCGGCCGAGGAGATCCCGGGCCGCGTCGGGCAGGCTGTCGAGGCGCTGGAGACGGTCCGCCTGCTCGCCTACGCGATCGAGCGGGAGCGGCTCGAGGCGCCGGTCGTGTCGGCGCTGGCGCGACTGATCGAGGGGTCGATGCCGCTCGACGAGTGGATCGCGCTCGTGCGGGCCATGCAGCCGCCGCCGGCGCGCTTCTCGCGCCCCTCCACGTGGTGGGCGCGGCTTCGGGCATGGCTGCGACGCCGCTAGACTCGAAGGAGCGATGAAGACCGAAATCCACCCCGAATACGTGCCGGCCCACGTGCGCTGCACGTGCGGAAACGAGTTCTGGACTCGCTCCACCAAGCCCGAGCTGCACGTCGAGATCTGCTCCAACTGCCACCCCTTCTACACGGGTCGCCAGAAGCTGGTCGACACCGGCGGCCGGGTGGAGCGCTTCCGCCGCCGCGCGGCCCGCGCCGGGCGGTAGCCAACTCCGCAACTCAGGCCCCTCCGGCCTGTTCACACGGAGCATGCGTCGGAGGCTGCTGACAGCAACCGCGGTCGCGACCGCCGCCCTGGCGGCGGCGACGACCCCTGCCGTGGGCGAGGCGAAGCTGCCTGCGAGCGTGAAGGTCAAGGACTGCTCGATCGAGAACGAGTCGGCGCTGTTCATCGCGCGCATGCGCCAGATCGAGGCCAGCGACCGCATGTGGCTTCGCATCCGGCTGCTCGAGAAGGGCGAGGGCGGCTTCCACTTGCTCAAGGCGCCCGGCCTGGGGCGCTGGCGCAAGTCCAAGCCGGCCGTGGGCGCCTTCGCGTACAAACAGGCCGTGCGCGGCCTCGAGTCGGGGTCGCTGTACCGGGCCGCGGTCGACTACCGCTGGTACGACGAGAACGGTTCGCTGGTCGCCACTACACACCGCCGCTCGGCGCCCTGTCGCCAGTACGACGTGCTGCCCAACCTCACCGCCGCCCCGGTCAGCGTCAAGGCGCTGCGCCAGGCCGGCGTGGTGCGCTACCGCGTGCTCGTCACCAACGAGGGGATCGCCACGGCGACCGGCGTGCCGGTGCGGCTGAGCGTCGATGGCGACGTGGTCGACACGGTCACGGTGCCCCAGCTGCTGCCCGCGGAGCGGCGCGTGATCTCGATCCTGGGACCCGCCTGCGTCCGCTCGGTGAAGGTCGAGGTGGACCCCGATGGCGTGATCGTCGAGTCCGCCGAGTCCGACAACGTGCGCGAGGTCGCCTGCGGCGACCTCGGTCCAGGCTAAGCGAGCGCCCCCAGGGCGCCGATACCATCGGTGCTGTGAGCGCCTCTCCGTCGAGCAACGGTCAGGCTCCCGACCACCTAAGGGAGGCGACCAAGGACGCCCCGGTCGGCGGCCAGGCCGTGCTCGAGGGCGTGATGATGCGCGGCATCTCCACCTGGGCGGTGGCGGTGCGCAAGCCGTCAGCCGAGCAGCTCGCGGCCGGCGGCCCCGACTCGAAGGAGGGGGCCAAGGGCGAGATCGAGGTGATCTCGGAGCCGCTCGTCTCGTGGACGAAGAAGCACCGCCTGCTGCGCCTGCCGGTGGTGCGCGGTGTCGTGGCGCTCGCCGAGTCGCTCAAGATCGGCTTCCGCGCGCTCGGCATCTCGGCCAACGCACAGGTGCCGCCCGACGACGACGGCGCGCAGAAGGAGATCGGCGGCGGCGCCTGGGTGGGGACGATCGTGTTCGCGCTGCTGTTCGCGATCGGCCTGTTCTTCCTGCTGCCGGCCGGCCTGACGAACCTGTTCTCGGACTCGATCCCGAACGGCTTCGTGTTCGTGGTGATCGAGAAGATCGTGCGCATCTCGATCTTCCTCGTCTACCTGTGGCTGATCTCGCGCATGCCCGATCTGCAGCGCGTGTTCGAGTACCACGGCGCCGAGCACAAGACGATCTCGTGCTACGAGGCGGGCGAGCCGCTCACGCCCGAGAACGCGCAGCGCTACTCGCGCTTCCACCCGCGCTGCGGGACGAGCTTCCTGCTGCTCGTGATGATCGTGGCGATCCTGGTCTTCGCGCCGCTCGGCAAACTGGATTGGCCGTGGCTGTTCGCGTCGCGGGTGCTCGGCATCCCGATCGTCGCGGGGCTGGCGTTCGAGCTGATCAAGTGGTTCGGCCGCAACCGCACCAAGCGCTGGGCGCGCGCGCTGATGTGGCCCGGAATGCAGCTCCAGCGTCTCACCACGCGCGAGCCCGAGCTGCCCCAGCTGGCCGTCGCGATCGCGGCGCTCGAGGCTGTTCTCGCGGTCGAAAACCCCCGCGCGGCGAGCGACGAGGATCTGGTCGGCATAGAGGTTGTGGCCTAGGTTTAGGCCGCGCGTGCCCCGGGACGTCTAACTGATGGGGGATGTATTGCTGACCGGCGCGACCGGCTTCGTCGGGCAGGAAGTGCTCGTCCGGCTGCTCGCGCGCGACGACAGGGACGTTCACGCGCTTGCGCGCGCTCCGGATGACGACGCGGCCGCGCAGCGCCTACCCGAGCACCCGCGCCTGAGCGCCTGGGCGGCCGACATCGAGCGGCCCGGGCTGGGTCTCGAGCCGGCCCGCTACGACGAGCTCGCCGAGCGGGTCTCGACGGTGATCCACTGCGCGGCCTCGGTGTCGTTCTCGCTCGGCATGGAGGAGTCGCGGCGGGTCAACGTGGCCGGCACGGGGCGCATGGTCGAGCTGGCCCAGCGCTGCGCCGAGCGCGGCGGGCTGGAGCGGCTCTCCTATGTCTCGACCGCGTACGTGGCCGGCGCCCACCGGGGCGTGTTCGACGAGGACTGCCTCGAGGTCGGGCAGCGCTTCCGCAACCCCTACGAGCGGTCCAAGTTCGAGGCCGAGCTGATGCTGCGCGAGCGCGCGGCCGGGCTGCCGCTCCAGGTCCTGCGGCCGAGCATCGTGGTCGGCGACAGCCGCACCGGCTGGACCTCGTCCTTCAACGTGCTCTACCCACCGCTGCGCGCCTTCGCGCGCGGGGCGATCCCGGCGCTCCCGGCCCGGCGCCGGTCGCCGGTCGACGTCGTCCCCGTGGACTACGTCGCCGACTCGATCGACCGGCTCGCCCGCGGCGGGCCGGAAGGGACGTTCCATCTGGTCGCGGGCCGCAACGCCACGACGGTCGGGCGGCTGATCGAGCTGGCGTCGCGCCGCTTCGGCAGGCCCGCGCCGCCGGTCTTCCCGCCGCCGCTGTACGAGCGGATCGTGCACCCGCTGCTGCGCCGGCGCCAAGGCGACGCGCTGCGCCGCATGGAGGTCTACTTCCCCTACTTCTCCATGCGCGTGCGCTTCGCGGCCCGGCGCCATCCGCCGGCGCCGCCGGTGGAGGGGTACTTCGACCGCCTGCTCGACTTCGCCGAGCGCGCCCGCTGGGGGCGGCGCAGGGTCGAGCGGCCGCCGGTGGCGGGGGTCGTACCCTTGTCTGCGTGATCGAGAGGCTCGTGGAGCAGATCGAGAGCCGCTTCGCCGAGCTCTCGCAGCAGATGAGCGACCCCGAGGTGATCGGGGACCAGCGTCGCTACGCCGAGGTCGGCCGTGCCTATCGCGCACTCGAGTCCGCCCACGCGCTGGCCGAGGAGTGGCGCCGCGCGACGGGCGACGCCGAGGGAGCGCGCGAGCTGCTGGCCGAGGACGGCGACGACTCCGAGCTGCGCGAGCTGCTGCAGGCCTCCGAGGAGCGGCTGGGCGAGCTGGAGGAGGAGATCCGCCTTGCGATGGTCGAGCCCGATCCGAACGACGAGAAGGACGTGATCGTCGAGGTCCGGCCGGGCACCGGCGGGGAGGAGGCCGGGCTGTTCGCCGCCGACCTGTACCGGATGCTGACCCGCTACGCGGAGCGGCGCGGGTTCAAGCCGGAGCCGCTGGAGGTCGGTGACGGCCACTACACGTTCGCCGTGAAGGGCCAGGGCGCCTACAGCGTGTTCAAGTACGAGGGCGGGACGCACCGCGTGCAGCGGGTGCCCGAGACCGAGTCGCAGGGCCGCATCCACACGTCGACCGCCACGGTCGCGGTGCTGCCCGAGGCGGAGGAGGTCGACGTGCAGATCGACCCGAACGACCTCCAGATCGACGTCTATCGCTCGTCGGGGCCGGGCGGGCAGTCGGTGAACACGACGGATTCGGCGGTGCGCATCACCCACAAGCCGACCGGCGTGGTCGTGTCGATGCAGGACGAGAAGTCGCAGCTCCAGAACCGTGAGCGGGCGATGCGCGTGCTGCGCGCGCGGCTGCTGGAGCGCGAGCTGGCGGCGAAGCAGGCGGAGGAGGCCGCACAGCGGCTGGCGCAGGTGGGCTCGGGTGCGCGCGCGGAGAAGATCCGCACCTACAACTTCCCGCAGGACCGCGTGACCGACCACCGCGTGGGGCTGACCAAGGGCAACCTGCCGGGCGTGCTGGGCGGCGAGCTCGACGAGTTCACCGCGGCGCTCGAGGCCGAGGACAAGCGACGGAAGCTCGAAGTCTCGGCGGTGTGACCGCGCGCGACGCGGTTGACGCCGCGGTCGACGCGCTCGCGGCGGCGGGCTGCGATACCCCTCGCCTCGATGCCGAGCTCCTGATCGCCGATGCGCTTGGCGTCGAGCGCTCCGCCCTCATCCTCGACCCCGCCCGGGCGCTGCCCCCCGCCGCCTCCCGCCTCATCGGTGAGCGCATCCGCCGTCGCGTGGCTCGCGAGCCGGTCGCTTACATACTTGGCCATAAGGGGTTCCGCCGACTGACGCTCGCGGTTGATTCGCGCGTGTTGATCCCCCGGCCTGAAACGGAGCTGTTGGTCGACGTCGCCCTCTCGTTGCCGCCCTCCGCCCGCGTGCACGACGTCGGCACCGGGTCGGGCGCCGTGGCCCTGGCTTTGAAGGACGAGCGGCCGGACCTCCTCGTCTCGGCGTCAGACGCCTCGCCCGATGCCGCCGCGGTCGCTGCTGCCAACGGCCTCGCCGCGGCCGTCCATCGCGGGCTGCCGCCGGGGTCGTACGACATGGTCGTGGCGAACCTCCCGTACGTGCGGGAGGACGAATGGGCTTCGTTGCCGCCCGAGATCCGGCTCTACGAGCCGCGCGACGCCCTCGTCTCCGGCCCCGACGGGCTGGACGCGATCCGCGCGCTCATCGCCCAAGCCGCGCCCGGAACCCAGCTCGCTCTGGAGCACGCGCCGACGCAAACGGAAACAATAGAGGCCATGCTCAGCCGGCCGCGCACGCTTCCCGACCTCGCCGGCCTGCCACGCGTGACCGTCGGCCTCGCCCCCTGACCGCGACGAACCCGACTCTTTCCACGAGCGGCTCCGCCCACGAGGTTGTCTTTTGCCCCCTATAGCGGCGTTAACGTCAACTTCGTGGCGATGACGGCGGAGGAGGTGGAGACGTTCGGGCGGTGCATCGCCGTTGGCGGTGTTGCGTTGTTTCCGGCGGACACGGTCTATGGGCTCGCTACCGAGCCTGAGTCCGCGGAGGGGGTTGCGCGGCTGTATGAGTTGAAGGGGCGTCGGCCGGATCGGCCCGCGGCGGTCATGTTCTTTCGTCTCGAGCTTGCTCTGGCGGCGCTGCCCGAGTTGCCGGCCGCGACCCGGGCGGCCGCCGAGCGTTTGCTGCCCGGCGGCGTCACGCTCCTGCTGCCCAACCCCGACCGTCGCTTTCCGCTCGCCTGCGCAACCACGCCCGACGTGCTCGGCCTCCGGGTCCCCAGCCTCATAGGAGCCCTCGCCCCCTTGGCCGCCGTCGGTTGGCCGGTCCTGCAATCGAGCGCCAACAGATCGGGCGGGCGCGAGGCGCGCACCGTCGCCGAGGTCGACGCCAGCGTGAAGGAAGGCGTCGACCTCGTCCTCGACGCCGGCGAGCTGCCCGGCACGCCGTCGACCGTCGTCGACCTCACCGCCTACGACCGCGACGGCTCGTTCGCCGTCCTGCGCGACGGCGCCGTCCCTCGGGACCGTGTGGAGGCGGTGCTACGGTCCCCGCGATGAGCGAGCTCACCCCCGACTACTTCACGAAGCCCCTCGCCGACGTCGATCCCGACATCGCCGACGTGCTCGCCAACGAGGCGAACCGCCAGGAGACGACGCTCGAGATGATCGCCTCCGAGAACTTCGTCCCGCAGGCGATCCTCGACACCGGCGGGTCCGTGCTCACCAACAAGTACGCCGAGGGCTATCCCGGCAAGCGCTACTACGGGGGCTGCGAGTTCGTCGACGTCGCCGAGCAGCTCGCCATCGACCGCGCCAAGGAGCTGTTCGGCGCGGACCACGTGAACGTCCAGCCGCACTCCGGCGCCCAGGCCAACTCGGCCGTCTACATGGCGCTGCTCGAGCCCGGCGACCGCATCCTCGGCATGCGGCTCGACCACGGCGGTCACCTCTCGCACGGAATGAAGATCAACTTCTCCGGGCTCTACTTCGACATCGTCTCCTACGGCGTCCGCGAGGAGGACTCGCGGCTCGACATGGACGAGCTCCAGCAGATCGCCGAGGACTCGAAGCCGAAGCTGATCATCGCTGGCTGGTCGGCCTATCCGCGTCAGCTCGACTTCCAGCGCTTCCGCGAGATCGCGGACTCGGTCGGCGCCCTGCTGATGGCCGACATGGCCCACTTCGCCGGCCTCGTCGCCGCCGAGCAGCACCCCAGCCCGGTGCCGTACTGCGACATCGTCACCACGACCACCCACAAGACGCTGGGCGGTCCGCGCGGCGGCATGATCATGTGCCGCGAGGAGTTCGCCAAGAAGATCAACTCACGCGTGTTCCCCGGTCACCAGGGCGGTCCGCTGATGCACGCGATCGCCGGCAAGGCGGTCGCCATGAAGATCGCCCAGTCGGACCTGTTCCGCGAGCGCCAGGCGCGCACGCGTGAGGGCGCCGCGATCGTGGCCGAGGAGATGGTCTCCGCCGGGGTCAACGTGCTCACCGGCGGCACCGACGTCCACCTCGTGCTCGCCGACCTGCGCGACTCGGAGCTCGACGGCCAGCAGGCCGAGGATCGCCTGCACGAGATCGGCATCACGGTCAACCGCAACGCGGTGCCCTTCGACCCGCGCCCGCCCGCGGTCTCGTCCGGCCTGCGGATCGGCACGCCGGCGCTCGCTACGCGCGGCTTCCAGGCCGACGACTTCCGCGAGGTCGGCAAGACCATCGGCGAGGCGCTCACCGGCGACTTCTCCGACGAGAAGCGCGCCGAGCTGACGCAGCGCACGCGCGCGCTCGCGGAGCGCTACCCGCTCTACCCCCAGCTGGCGCCAGCGGCGGTCTAGTAACCGGATCCACGTAGAGCGGGGGGTACCCTGCTCGGCATGGACGAGCTCGATGCCCTCTGGGCGTTCCTCGTCGCGGCCGTTATCGCCTTCGCGGCGACCCCGCCCACCGCCCGCTTCGCCCGCCGCATGGGCGTGGTGCACTTCCCGCGCGAGCGCGACATCCACGACCACCCGGTTCCACTGCTGGGCGGGATCGCGATCCTGGTCGCCGCCGCCACCTCCGCCCTGATCTTCCTGCCCGCCAACCAGGAGACGCGCGGCATCGTCGCCGGCGCGATCGCGATAACGCTGGTCGGGGCGATCGACGACGCCAAGCCCGGCGGGCTGCACCCGCTCGTCAAGCTGATCGGCCAGTTCGCCGCGGCCTCGATCCCGGTCTGGTGCGACGTGCGCGTGGAGAACGTGACGCTTCCGTTCGTCGACCCGCTCGAGCTCGGCAATTGGGGCTACCCGCTGACGCTGGTCGGGATCGTCGCCGTCATGAACGTCGTCAACTTCACCGACGGCGCCGACGGGCTCGCCGCCGGCGTCTGCACGATCGCGGCCGCGACGTTCGCCGTGATTGCCCTGTCGCTCGACCGCGACGCCGCCGGGGTGCTCGCGGCGCTGACCGCGGGGGCGGCGATCGGGTTCCTCTGGCACAACTTCCACCCGGCCTCGATCTTCATGGGCGACGCCGGGTCGAACCTGCTCGGGCTGTTGCTCGCCTGCGTCGCCATCCAGGGGGTCCTGAAGACCGCCGCGGTCGTCGCGCTGTTCTTCCCGCTGCTGATCCTTGCGGTGCCCGCGCTCGACGCGACCTTCGTGGTGGCCAAGCGGATCAAGTACGGGCGGCCCGTCTACTCGGCCGACCGATGGCACTTCCACCACCGCTTCGTGAACATCGGCTTCTCGCAGCGCCGCACGGTGCTCTACCTGTACGGGTGGACGCTGTCCCTGGCCGCGCTGGCGCTGGCGATGCGCTTCGTGCCCTACTCGGACGACGACGGCACGCTGCACGTCGGCTGGACGCTCGTGATCCTCGGCTTCGCACTGATCGCTGTCGCCGCGAGCGTCTACCTCGTGATCGTGCTCGAGATCCTCAAGTTCCGCCGCTTCCGCGAGCGCGAGCTGCGTCGCCAGGTCGAGACCGGCGAGATCCCGTCGCTGAGCGAGTCCGAGATCGAGGGCGAGATCGAGCGCGAGGTGGAGACCGGCGAGTTCCGCGCGGTGCGGCCGCCGGAGACGGACGAGTTCGAGGCCGTCACCTGACGTGCTGTTTCGCCGCCGCTCGCTCGACGGCATCAGGGCGGGGGAGATCACGTTGGCCTTCCGGCGCTGGGATCGGCCTCGCGCGCGGGCGGGCGGCCGGCAGCGCACGATCGTCGGCGAGCTGGCGATCGACTCCGTCGAGCCCGTCGCGCGCCGCTCGATCACGGCCGCGGACGCGCGCCGCGCCGGCCACTCGTCGCTGAAGGAGCTGCTCGGCGAGCTCGACGCGCGCGGCGACGCTCAGATCTGGCGGATCGAGCTGCACTGGGCGGGCGAGGACCCGCGGCGCGAGTTGCGCGAGCGCGCCGAACTCTTGTCCGGCGAGGCCGAGCAGCTGCGAGCGCGGCTGCGGCGGCTCGACGACGCCAGCCGGCACGGAGCGTGGACGCGGCGGACCCTCGACCTGATCGCCGCCAACCCAGAGGTGCGGGCCGAGGACCTGGCCGCCTCGGTCGGCCGGGAGAAGCTGCCCTTCAAGCGCGACGTGCGCAAGCTCAAGGAGCTGGGGCTGACCGAGAGCCTGCTGGTGGGGTACCGGCTGTCGCCGCGGGGACGGGCGCTGCTGGAGCACCTCGCCCGCTGAGGCGCGCCGCCGCGAGCGCGACGACTCCCGCGACGGCCCCGATCAGCGCCAGCTTGTCGATCGGCTGCATCCCGTACGGGTGCGGCAGCTTGCCGAGGCCGAGCGCGACGGTCTCCTCCGCGGCGCCGTCGATGCCGAACGCGTGCGGGCCGAACGCGGCGAACAGCGCCCAGGCGGCCACGGCGGCCAGCCCCGCGCCGAGCTGGCGGTTCGACGGCCGGGGGACGGCCCGCAGCGCGATGACCAGCGCCAGGCCGAGCAGCACGAGTGCCGGCAGCCACGCGAGCCACGGGGTGTCGACCCCGATCACCGTGAACGCGGTGGCCTGAAGGTCGCCGTCACCGAGCCGCTGCACCCAGATCCCGGCCTCGGGTTCGCTGCCGACCGCGGGCCCGGTCATCGTCGGGATGACCATCGCCGCAACCGACGCGCCGGCCAGCGCCACGGTGGGGCCCGGGAAGCGCGCGAAGGCCGACGCGATGCCGAGGCCGAGGAACGGGAGCGACAGGATCAGGAACCGCGGCCCGGGCGTCTCGCCGCCGTACGGCAGGTAGTAGCCGGCGTTGTAGGTGAACAGGACGAGCGCGACCGCGCCGCATGCGAGCGCCTCCGCACGCCAGCCGCGCCGCCAGACGAGCACGAGGCCGACGGCGGCCATGACCAGCACGGGGGCGAGCGTGAGCAGGCCGCGCGAGGTGAGCAGCAGCTGGATGGCGGCGCTCGGATCGGGCATCTGGATGCCGAAGAAGCCCTGCTGGTGCTCCTGGATGCCCGAGTAGGCGAGCTTCGTGAACGAGTCGAAGGCCCACTTGTTGTAGAGCGCGAGCGGGACGCTGCCGACGAAGGCGCCGAGCGCGAAGGGCCAGAACCGGTCGAGCGCGCCGCGCGGGTTGGGGGCGCCCGCCAGCGCGTAGGCGGCCAGCACGACCCCGACCAGCGCCGCCGGGTACTCGGTCATGAAGGCGAACCCGGCCAGCAGGCCGGCGGCGCCCAGCGCCCAGCGCCGCGGTCCGCCCGGCCGCAGCCGCTCGCTGAACAGGACCGTGAACGAGCCGAAAACCAGCGCGGTGGCGAGGACGTGGGCGAACAGCAGCGTTGCGAACGGCAGCAGCAGCGTCCCCAAGCCGACCGTGACCGCGGCAGCGGCGCCCAGCCCTGGCTCGATGCGCTCGGCGACCGAGCGCACGAGCAGCAGCAGGACGAAGGCCGGTAAGGCTGCCGCCCAGAGCCCCAGCAGCCAGACCGCCCGGTCGGTGGCATACGGCCCGACCTGCACCGGGTCGCCGCCGGCCAGCCCGACCAGCTTGAGGCCTACATAGGCCGGTTGCGACAGATACGCCAGCCCCGGAGCCTTGTTGGAGTACCAGTGCCCGTCGAACCCGACCCGGTCCCCGGTCGGGGCGTTGTCCAGGTAGTCGTCGATGATCGGCGTGCCGTCGAAGAACGCCTGGACGAGCGCGTAGTGAGAGGTCGCGTTCCAGTTCAGAGGCTGGATCGCGGCCGCGTAGACCAGCGCTACGGCAACCAGGGCCAGCAGGCCGGTGCGCCGTGAGGGCGATCGGTAGTCCAATCCATGACCGTAGTCGAGCTTTTCGAGCCCCGCAAACGGCTAGAAGAGGCTCGTTTGCTCCGGTGGGGGCGCCGCCATCTCGGGAGCGTCTGCGCGGCGCACGCTCATCTCCCGTCGCCCCGCACGCACGAGGCGCGACAGCCGCTCGCGCTCGGCCTGCGGCGCGTAGGCGCCGCGGGCGTAGAGCGCCTCGTAGCGCGGCACCAGGTCGGGCCGGTAGGAGCGCAGCCAGTCCATGAAGATCTCGCGCACCTCGCCGCGCAGGTGCAGGCAGATGCCGCCGATCGAGACCGCGCCGGCCTCGCCGCACAGCTCGAGGATCTCCTCGACCTGCCCCGGCGAGTCGTTGATGCCGGGCATCAGCGGGGCGATCAGGACACCGGTCGGGATGCCCGCCCGGTTGAGCTCGGCGACGGCCTCGATGCGCTTGCGCGGATGCGGGGTGTGCGGCTCGGAGGCGCGCCAGGCCTTCTCGTCGAGCGTGGGAATCGACAGGTTCGCGGCGAAGCTGGGGATCTGCTTGAACAGCTCGATGTCGCGCAGCAGCAAGGGCGACTTGGTCAGCACCGAGCTTGGCGTGCGCGAATCGCGCATGGCCTCCCACACCCCGGGCAGCAGCTCGTATTTCTTCTCGACCCACTGATACGGATCCGTGTTCGTCCCAAGCGCGACGTGCTCCCGCTTCCAGGACGGCCGCATCAACTCCGCCCGGGCCACCTCGGGCGTGTTGACCTTGACGACGATCTCCCGCTCGAAGTCCCGGCCTGCGTCGAAGTCGAGATAGGTATGCGTCGGGCGGGCGAAACAGTAGGCGCAAGCATGGGTGCATCCGCGGTACGGATTGATCGTCCACCCGAACGGCATCCGCGATGCCTTGGGCACCTTGTTCAGCACCGACTTGGCCTGGACCTCGTAGAAGCGGACGTCCAGGGCCTCGGGGGCGTCGAAGGTGCGCACGGCGGCCGGCTCGCGGTAGCCCGGCAGGGCTCGGGACGCCTCGCTCTCGACCTTCAGGTTGTCCCAGCGCACGAACGTATGTTCGCACACCGAGGAGACGGGTCAAGCCAGCTTTCGCCCCAGCACGTAGCCGCACGTCGCCGCGGCGATCCCGCCGAGCACGGATGCCATCAGGTAGGCGAACGCTCGCCACGGCTCGCCACCGTCCACGTCGAGCACGACCTGCACGGAGAACGTCGAGAACGTCGTGAACCCGCCCAGGAAGCCCACCCCCAGCGCCTCGCGCACGTCACGCGAGAACCAGCTCTCGGCCGCCAGCAGCCCCAGCAGGAACGAGCCCACGATGTTGATCCCCACCGTCGACCAGAGCAGCGCGTCGGTGTGCAGCGTCGCCTTGCCGATGCCGTACCGCGCCAGCACCCCGCACACCCCGCCGATCCCCACCAGCAGTGCGCTCACGCTTCTCCGAACGCCGTCACGATCACCCGTCGCGGGCCGCCGCTGTCTCGGTGCTCGCACAGGTAGATCCCCTGCCACGTCCCCAACGCCAGCCGCCCGTCGCGCACCGGCAGCACCAGCGACACGTCGGTCAACGACGTCTTGATGTGCGCCGGCATGTCGTCGTCGCCCTCCAGCGTGTGCCGGAAGTAGTCCGCCCCGTCCGGCACCGCGCGGTCGAACCAGGCCGCGAAGTCGCTCCGCACGTCGGGCGACGCGTTCTCGTTGAGCGTCAGCGACGCGGACGTGTGGCGCATGAAAACGAGCGCGATCCCGACGCGCATCGAGCGCAGCTCGGGCACCCCCTCGACCACCTCGTCGGTGACGAGGTGGAAGCCGCGCGGGCGCGCGTGCAGCGTGATCTCGCTCTGGATCCACATCGGGCAGCGCGTAAAGCTAAAGAAAAGGCCTCTGTGCAGCCGATAACACTTGTGAAATGGCCCTTTCGCTCGTCCTCGCCGCCGGGGCGCTTGGCCTGTTCGTCCTCGTCATCCATCAGCGGCGCCAGATCGCAGAGCTGGCGCAGCGGGTGGCCGAGGCGAGCCGGATCGACCCGCTAACCGGCCTGCTGAACCGGCGCGCCTTCGAGGAGATGCTCAACTTCGAGCTCGACCGCTCGCGGCGCACCGGGCGGCCGCTCGCGCTCATCGTCGGCGAGATCGACGGCATGGGGCGCCTCAACGCGGAGCGCGGCCACTCCGAGGGCGACCAGGCGCTCAAGCAAGTCGGCGTGCACATGGCGAAGTGGAAGCGCCGGATCGACTCGGCCGGCCGCATCAGCGGTGAGAAGTTCGGCGTTCTGCTGCCCGAGACCGACGAGCACGGCGCGTTCCTGGTCGCCGAGCGGCTGCGGCGCGCCACCCGGCGCAGCTTTGGCCTCGGCTCGCTGCCGCTGACGATCTCCTTCGGCGTCGCCGGCTATCCCGACCACGGCGAGGAGTTCGGGGTGCTGATGGGAGCGGCGGGCCGTGCGGTCGACGCCGCCGTCGAGCTCGGCCGCGACCGCTCCGTCGTCTACTGCAAGGACGTCGCGCGCATGCTCGAGTCGCTGCCCGACACCGACACCCTCGAGCCGCGCCTGTCGAGCATCATCGGCCTGGCCGAGGAGCTGGACGTGCGCGACACCGGCCACACCGGGCACTCGCAGACGGTCGCTCGCTACGCCGAGCTGATGGCTCGCGAGCTCGGGCTCGGGCCCGACCGCGTCGAGCGCGTGCGGATCGCTGGGCTGGTGCACGACATCGGCAAGACCGGCGTGTCGGACCGCCTGATCAGCAAGAAGGGCCCGCTGGAGGCCGACGAGTGGCACTCGATCCGCACCCACCCGGAGATCGGCGCTCGCCTGCTCGCGCATCCGGAGTTCGAGGACCTGCGCGACTGGGTGCTGGCCCACCACGAGCGCCCCGACGGCAAGGGTTATCCGTTCGGCCTGTTCGGCGACGACATCCCGATCGAGGCGCGCATCCTCGCGATCGCAGACGCGTACGAGGCGATGACCTCCGAGCGCGCCTTCCGCTCCGCCCTGGGCGAGGAGGTCGCCATGCGCGAGCTCCGGGCCGGCGCCGGCACGCAGTTCGACGCCACCGTCGTCGATGTCTTCCTCGCCGCGCTCGTGCGCGAGCACGCGCACGCGCTGCCGGCGGCGTAGCAGGCGAACCGCCCCGGCGTAAGGCAACATTGGCCTGTGCTGCGCAGGCCTTCGACGCTGTCCGGACTGCTGGCCGCCTGCGGGTCGGTCGCTGCGATCACGATCCTCATCTACGGCCTGCGCGAGTTTGTGCCGGTCGTCTCCACCGGCGTCGTCTACACGCTCGCCGTGCTGCTCGTGTCGAGCTACTGGGGCCTCTGGCTCGGCCTGCTGACCGCGCTCCTTAGCGAGGCCGACTGGAACTTCTTCCACATCCCGCCGAACGGCGGCATCACGATCGCCGACGGCGAGCACTGGGTCGCGCTGGGCGTCTTCTTCATCGCCGCGATCGTCATCAGCGCACTGGCCGGCGCGGTCCGCTCCCGCGCGGAGGAGGCAGAGAGGCGCCGGCGCGAGGCAGACCTGACCGCCGAGATGGCGCGCCAGCTGCTGGGCGGCGCCGTGCTGGAGGAGTCGCTGCGCGCGGTCGGCCGCGAGGTCGCCACGACGTTCGGCCTGTCGTCGGTCGGGATCGAGCTGGCCTGGACGGACTCCGACGCGCGCCGCAAGGCGGTGCCGCTGCTCGTGGACGGGTCGCGCGTGGGCACTGTGATGGTCCCGCGCGAGACCGACCCCGGAACGCTCGAGGCGCTCCAGGACCGGGTCGTGCCCGCGCTCGAGACGCTCGTGGCCGCCGCTCGCAAGCGCGAGGAGCTCGAGGCCCAGGTGATCGAGACGAAGGCGCTGCGCCGCTCGAACGTCGTAAAGACCGCCGTGCTGCGTTCGGTCTCGCACGACCTGCGTTCGCCGCTCACCGCGATCACGGCGGCTGCCGCCGGGCTCGCCTCCGAGACCCTGTCGCCGGAGTCGCGCGCCGAGCTGACGTCGGTGATCGAGCAGGAGAGCGTGCGCTTGTCGCGGCTGGTCGACAACCTGCTCGACCTGTCGAAGCTCCAGGCGGGGGCGATCGAGCCGCACCAGGACTGGTGCTCGGTGGACGAGGTGGTTCGCGCGGCGGTCGAGGCCGTGCCCCGGCCGCCGGGTGGCTTCGACGTCCAGATCGAGTCCGGCCTGTCGCTGCTGCGTGCCGACGCGGGCCAGGTCGAGCGAGCGCTCGCGAACGTGCTCGAGAACGCCGCCCGCTACTCCGCCGGCGCGCCCGTCACCGTCCGCGCCCGCGCGGCGCCCAACCAGCTGCTGCTGCGCGTGGGCGACCGCGGTCCCGGCATCCCGCGCGAGGACCTCGATCGGATCTTCGAGCCGTTCCACTCGCCCGGCGAGGGCTCCGGTACCGGGCTTGGGCTCGCGATCGCGCGCGGGTTCATCGAGGCCAACGGCGGCCGCATCCGCGCCGAGTCCCTGCCCGGCCAGGGCACCACCCTGGTACTGAGCCTGCCCGTGCCGGCCGAGCAGCCGGCCGGAGCGCACGCGCGGACCGCGGAATGAGCCGCGTCCTCGTCTGCGACGACGAGACTCAGATCCTGCGAGCGCTGCGGGTGATCCTGCGCGACGCCGGCTTCGAGGTGGTCACCGCCCAGACCGCCGAGGAGGCGCTGGACGTCGCCTCGCTGAAAGCGCCCGACGCGGCGATCCTCGACCTGATCCTGCCCGACGGCAACGGGATCGACATCTGCCGCTCGATCCGCGAGTGGTCGCAGATGCCGATCCTGGTCCTGTCGGCGGTCGGCGAGGAGCAGGAGAAGGTGCGCGCGCTCGACGCCGGCGCCGACGACTACGTGACGAAGCCGTTCGGGCCCGACGAGCTGATCGCGCGCCTCAACGCGGCGCTGCGCCGGGCCGGCGCCGCCGAGGAGCCGTCGCTGTCGGTCGACGGACTCGAGATCGACCTCGCCGGCCACCGCGTCACTCGCGACGGCGCGGAGATCCACCTCACGCCCAAGGAGTTCGACCTGCTGCGCGTGCTGGCGCGCAACCGCGGCCGCCTGATGACCCATCGCGCACTGCTCGGCGAGGTCTGGGGGCACGCCTACGAGGAGGACACCCACACGCTGCGCGTGCACATCGCCAACCTGCGCCGCAAGATCGAGGCGGACCCCCAGGCGCCGCGCTACATCCGCACCGACCCGGGGGTGGGATACCGGTTCGCGTCTTGACGCGATCTTGATGTCGCCGGGGCGCTTCTTGATGCCGCCTTGGCGGGGCCGGGCCGAGACTCGGTCCCATGACGGGAACGCTCTTCGAACCGGCACGGGTATGGCTCCAGCGCGGAGCGCTCGACCGCCGGCTCGCTCGCGGCGCTGACCCCGGCGCCAGCCGCGCGCTGAGCCGGCGCGCGCGCCAGCTCATGTCACGGCGCTGCCGTTCCGGGCTTGCGGAGGGAATCCGCAGCATCATCGAAACGGCGGAGGAGGACCCGCGCCGCAGCTACAGCGCCGCGGTTCCCGTGCGGCGCCACGACATCCTCGCCGAGCGCGAGTTCCTCGTGGCGATCGCCGAGGACCTGCTCAGCGACGACGAGCTCAGCCCGCGCGGCATCGCGCTCGTCGAGACGCTGCTCACCGATGGCGCCTCGCCGCTCTACTCGGTCGGCCCGGAGGATGAGCTCCATCGGGCCCTGACCCACGCGCGCGCCGCGCTGCACCTGGGCTGATGGGCGGCGACCTGCTCGCGATCTGCATCGGTCTCGTCTGCTTCGCGGCGATGCTCGCGCTGCTCGAGGGGCTCGACCGCGTATGAGCGGCGCGGAGCTGTTCGGCCTGCTGACCTCCGTGCTGGTGGCGCTGTACCTCCTTTACGCGCTGCTCCGCGGTGAGCGTCTGTGACCGTCCAGGGCTGGCTGCAGATCGCGCTTTTCTTCGCGGTCCTGACCGCGCTGACGCCGCTGCTCGGCGGCTACATGGCGCGCGTCTATCGCAGCGAGCGCGTCTTCCTGACGCCGCTGCTGGGCGGGCTCGAGCGGCTGCTCTACCGGACGCTGCGCGTCGACCCGAGCGTCCAGCAGGACTGGAAGGGCTACGCGCGCACCACGCTCGTCTTCAGCGCCCTGTTCTTCGTCGTCCTGTACGTGATCCTGCGGACTCAGGGGATCCATCCGTTCAACCCGAACGGGTTCGATTCGGGGAGCTGGGACGTCAGCTTCAACACCGCCTCGTCGTTCATCACGAACACGAACTGGCAGTACTACGGCGGCGAGACCACGCTGACCTACTTCTCGCAGATGGCCGGGCTGACCGTCCAGAACTTCGTCTCCGCGGCCGTCGGCATGGCCGTGCTCGCCGCGGTCATCCGGGGCTTCGCCAGCCGCGGCACGGCGCAGCTCGGCAACTTCTGGCAGGACCTCATCCGGACGCTGCTCTACATCCTGCTGCCGCTCGCCTTCGTCGGGGCGCTCGTCCTGGTCTCGCAGGGAGTGATCCAGAACCTGAGCGGCTCGGTCACCTACACGACCGTCACCGGACTGCAGCAGACGCTCGCGCTCGGCCCGGCCGCCTCGCAGGTCGCGATCAAGCAGCTCGGCACCAACGGCGGCGGCTTCTTCAACGTCAACAGCGCGTTCCCGTTCGAGAACGGCACGGCCTTCTCCAACTTCGTCGAGGTCCTGTTCATCCTGCTGATCCCGGCGGGGCTGACCGCGACCTTCGGCCGCATGGTCGGCAACCGCCGCCAGGGCTGGGGGCTCTACGCCGCGATGGCCGTGTACCTGGTCCTCGCGATCGGCGTTGCCTACGCCGCCGAGCAGAACGGCTCGCCTGCGCAGAAGTCCGCCGGCGTCGAGACCGCGTCGTTGGACGGCGGCACCGGCGGCAACCTCGAGGGCAAGGAGCAGCGCAACGGCATCGTGCAGAGCGCGCAGTGGGCGGCGGCCACGACGGTCGCCTCGAACGGCTCGGTGGCCTCCGCGCACGACTCGTACACGGGCGCGGGAGGCGCCGTCCCGCTCGTCAACATGATGACCGGCGAGGTGATCTTCGGCGGCGTCGGCTCCGGCCTCTACGGGATGCTGCTGATGGTCGTCCTCGCGGTCTTCATCGCCGGTCTGATGGTGGGCCGGACGCCCGAGTACCTCGGCAAGAAGATCGAGGCCCGCGAGGTCAAGTACACCCTGATCGGCGCCCTTTATCCGGCCCTCGGCGTGCTCGTCTTCACAGGCCTGGCGATGGCGACGAAGTGGGGCGCGCCGTCGATCTACAACAGCGGGCCGCAGGGCTTCTCGGAGACGCTCTACGCCTACACCTCGCAGGGCAACAACAACGGCTCGGCGTTCGCCGGCTACACCGGCTTCGTCCAGCCCAACGCCCCCGGCAACGTCGGGGCCTTCGGGATCACGTTCGCGGACATCATGGGCGGGCTGACGATGATCGCCGCGCGCTTCGTGCCGCTGCTGGCGGCCCTGGCGGTTGCCGGCTCGCTGGCCACCAAGCGGGTGGCGCCGCTCGGCCCCGGCACGTTCCGCACCGACACGCCGACGTTCGTCTTCCTACTGCTCTTCGTGATCGTGATCGTCGCCGCGCTCACGTTCTTCCCGGCACTGCTGCTCGGGCCGATCGTTCAGTCCCTGACCACCCAGCTCTTCTGACCGATGCGCAAGGACCTATTCCCATCCATCGCCGCGATCGTGCTCCTCAGCCTGATCTTCGGCATCGCCTACCCGCTGGCCACCACCGGCGTTGCGCAGGTGCTGTTCCCGAACAAGGCGGACGGCAGCCAGATCGAGCGCGACGGCAAGGTCGTCGGCTCCAGCCTGATCGGCCAGGACTTCTCCAAGCCGGTCCTGGACGCCAACGGCAAGCCGAAGGAGGACGCCGACGGCAACCCGGTGCTCGAGGCGGACCCGCGCTACTTCCAGTCGCGGCCCTCGGCCACCGGCTACAGCGGCAACGTCACCTACTTCAACAACCTGGGGCCGAACAGCAAGGACCTGCGCGACATGTTCGCCGAGAACCTGGCTGCGTACCTCGAGCGCGAGCGGCCCTTCAACCCGGGGCTGCGCAAGTCCGACGTGCCCGCCGACGCCGTGACCACCTCGGCGTCCGGCGTCGACCCGCACATCTCCCAGGCCAACGCCCGCATCCAGGCGCGCCGGGTCGCGCAGGAGCGTGAGCTGGAGTTCGACCGCGTGCTCGAGCTCGTCGACGACAACACCGACGGCCGCGCGCTGGGCGTGCTCGGTGAGCCGGGGGTCAACGTCTTGGCACTCAACCTGGCTCTGGACGAGGAGGACTCGCAGTGACGCAGGAGGGACAGAGCGTCTTCACCCCCGCCGTGCTCAAGCCCGCGGTGATCGGCAGCCTCACCAAGCTCGACCCGCGCGTCCAGGTGCACAACCCGGTGATGTTCGTGGTGGAGATCGGCGCCGCGATCACGACCGTCGGCTGGCTCATCCAGGCGTTCGGCGGCGAGCCGCTGGGCGGCGGCAACGAGCCCGCGTGGTTCACCTTCACCGTGGCGATCTGGCTGTGGCTGACCGTCGTCTTCGCGAACCTGGCCGAGGCGCTCGCCGAAGGCCGCGGAAAGGCCCAGGCGGCCGCGCTGCGGGCGATGCGCACGGAGACGGTCGCCAGGCTGCGCGACGGCACCGAGAAGTCGGCGTCCGAGCTGACCCGCGGCGACGTTGTCGTCGTCGAGGCGGGCGAGTTCATCCCCGGCGACGGGACCGTCATCGAGGGGATCGCGTCGGTCGACGAGTCCGCCGTGACCGGCGAGTCGGCGCCCGTGATCCGCGAGTCCGGCGGCGACCGCAGCGCGGTCACCGGCGGCACCAAGGTGCTGTCCGACCGGATCGTCGTCGAGATCACCCAGCTGCCCGGCGAGAGCTTCCTGGACCGCATGATCGCGCTCGTCGAGGGTGCTGCGCGGCGGAAGACGCCGAACGAGATCGCCCTGGGCATCCTGCTCGCCGGCCTGACCCTGATCTTCCTGCTGGTCGTCGTCTCGCTCCGCCCGTTCGCGACCTACTCCGGCACCAACCTCTCGATCGCCACCCTGATCGCCCTGCTGGTCGCCCTGATCCCGACCACGATCGGTGCATTGCTGTCCGCGATCGGCATCGCCGGCATGGACCGCCTGGTGCGCCGCAACGTGCTGGCGCTCTCGGGACGCTCCGTCGAGGCATCGGGGGACGTTGACGTGCTGCTGCTCGACAAGACCGGCACGATCACGCTCGGCAACCGCCAGGCCACCGAGTTCGTCCCGATGCCGGGCGTCGGCGAGGCCGAGCTGGCCGAGGTCGCCCAGATCTCGTCGCTCGCCGACGAGACTCCAGAGGGCCGCTCGATCGTCGTGCTCGCCAAGCAGTACGGCATCCGTGAGCACCACTTCGACTCGAACGCGCACTTCGTGCCGTTCTCGGCGCAGACGCGCATGAGCGGCGTCGACCTAGACGGGATGCGGCTGCGCAAGGGCGCGGGCGACGCGATCATCAACTTCGTCGCGGCCGAGGGCGGCCAGGCGCCGCCCGACCTGAAGTCGACGGTGGACCGCATCGCGAGCGAGGGCGGCACTCCCCTGGCGGTCGCGCGCGACTCGCAGGTGCTCGGCGTCGTCTATCTGAAGGACGTCGTCAAGGAGGGCATGCGCCACCGCTTCGACCAGTTGCGCGCCATGGGCATCCGTACGGTGATGGTGACCGGCGACAACCCGCTCACCGCCGCCAAGATCGCCGAGGAGTCCGGCGTGGACGACTTCCTCGCCGAGGCGACGCCTGAGCGCAAGCTCGAGCTGATCCGCGACGAGCAGCGCGAGGGGCGGCTGGTGGCGATGACCGGCGACGGCACCAACGACGCGCCCGCACTGGCGCAGGCCGATGTCGGCGTGGCGATGAACACCGGCACCCAGGCCGCGCGCGAGGCCGGCAACATGGTCGACCTGGACTCCAATCCGACGAAGCTGATTGAGATCGTCGAAATCGGCAAGCAGCTGCTGATCACCCGCGGGGCGCTGACGACCTTCTCGGTGGCCAACGACGTCGCCAAGTACTTCGCGATCCTGCCGGCGATGTTCGCTGCCACCTACGCCGCTGCCGGGCAGAGCGACGGCCCGCTCGCGGACCTGAACATCATGGACCTCGGCACGCCCCAGTCGGCGATCATCTCGGCGATCGTCTTCAACGCGCTGGTGATCCCGTTGCTCGTTCCGCTCGCACTGCGGGGAGTGCGCTACCGGCCGATCGGCGCGACGGCGCTGCTGCGCCGCAACCTGCTGATCTACGGCCTCGGCGGCATCATCGCCCCGTTCATCGGGATCAAGTTGTGCGACCTCGTGGTCCACAACCTGCTCGGGGCCTGAGCCAGGGGAGAATGCGGCCATGGCTAGCGAGGGCCGCGGCCATTACAAGATCTTCCTCGGGATGGCGGCGGGGGTCGGCAAGACCTACCGCATGCTCCAGGAGGGCAAGGCCGAGCAGGCTTCCGGCCGCGACGTCGTAATCGGCTACCTCGAGCCGCACGAGCGGCCCGAGACCGAGGTCCAGGCCGAAGGGCTGGAGCGCCTGCCGCGACGGAAGGTCGAGTACCGCGGCTCCAAGGTCGACGAGATGGACCTCCCGGCCATCTTCCTGCGCGCGCCCGACCTGTGCCTGATCGACGAGCTCGCGCACACCAACCCGCCGGGGCTCGAGCACGCCAAGCGCTATGAGGACATCGAGGACGTGCTCGACGCGGGCATCGACGTGTTCTCGACGGTCAACGTCCAGCACCTCGAGTCGCTCAACGACCGCGTCGCCGAGCTGACCGGCGTCCGCGTGCGCGAGACGTTCCCCGACCGCGTGCTGACCTCCGCCGACGAGGTTGTGCTCGTCGACCTGACGCCCGAGGCGCTGATCGCGCGCCTGCGCGCGGGCAAGGTCTACCCGGCCGAGCGCGTCCCGGCGGCGCTCAACAACTTCTTTCGCGTCGAGAACCTGTCGGCGCTGCGCGAGGTGGTGCTGCGCCAGACGGCCGAGGAGGTCGAGTCCAAGCGCGCCGTGCCCGCCGCGGAGCTGCTCGGCACGCGCGAGGAGCTGCTCGCCGACGAGGCCCCGCAGGCCGTGGCCGAGCGCGTGCTCGCGCTGATCACGCCGCGCCCGCGCTCGCAGCGGCTCGTGCGGCGGGCCTGGCGCTCGGCCCAGCGCCTCGGCGCGGAGCTCGACCTGCTCTACGTGACCAAGCCCGGATCGCCGCCGCGCGGCGAGGAGCGCGAGCAGCTCGAAGCGCTGCGGGGCCTGGCGTCCGTGCTGGGCGCGCACATGCTGGTGGAGGAGGACGACGACCTCGTCGACGCCGCCGCGCGCGTCGCGGTCGAGCGCGGCACCACCTACGTGCTGATCGGACAGCCCCAGCCGCACACCGGGCTGCGGCGCTTCACCGAGTCGCTGCCGGACCGGCTGCTGCGCAAGCTGCCGGGCGTCGACGTCCGCATCGTGGCCGACCGGTCGCGGCGGCTGGAGCCGACGGCATGAGACTGCCCTGGCAGCGCGCCGACAGCGTCCGGTCGGCGGGATCGGACCGGCGCATCCTGGTCCCGTTCATCGGCTCGACGGTGTCGAACGCGACGTTCGACGCGGCCTTGCGCCTGGCGCGCTCGCAGGACGCGACGCTGGTGCCGGCGTACCTGGTGGTCGTGCCCCACCACCTGTCGCTCGAGTCGCCCGCGCCGGTACGCCAGTCCGAGTCAGCCCTGCCGGTGCTCGAGCTGATCGAGCAGCGGGCCGCGCGCGCGGGGGTCCCGGTGGACTCGCGCATCGAGCGCGGGCGCTCGCACCGGCACGCGCTGTCCACGCTCGTTGGGCACGAGCGCTACGACACGCTGGTGGTGCCCGCCCGCACCAGCACGAGCGACGGCTTCGAGCCCGCCGACGTGGCGTGGCTGCTCGAGAACGCTCCGGGCGAGGTGCTGGTGCTCCGAACGGGCGGGGCGCTCAGGGCGCCACGCCTGTCAGCCGAGGCCAGTTGACCGCCCGTCGCAGCGCCGCCCGGCTGGCGGGGTGGTTGGCGAGCGCGAACTCGGGCTTGAGCGACGCCGACTGGTAGTAGACCGCCATGCGCACGCGCGGGTGCGTCTTCAGGAAGCCGAAGAACTGGTGCACGAAGCTCGGCACGTCCGCGCCCCAGATGCCCCACTCGGCGAATGCGAACGGCTTCGAGCGCCACTTGGGGTTGCTGTAGAAGGTGTGGAACGCCGAGCTGTTGCGGTACATCGAGTACCAGGTCGTGCCGACCCAGTCGACGTAGGCCTTGCCCGGCCAGAAGTGGCGCGGGTGCATGCGCTCGGTCTCCGGGTTGCCGAAGGACAGCGGCACCCACATCAGCGCGATCTTGGCCCGCGGCAGCTCCCCGGCGCCGGTGCGCGCGGGCGGCAGTCCGAGGCGGTGCAGCTTGCGGTTGATCGTGGCGACATCCCCGCCGCGCACGACCAACGCGATGCGGCGCCAGGCCTTCTTGAACCACGCGGGAGTGAACGCCGGCCCACGCGAGCGCCCGCTCTGGTCGATGGGCGAGTACGGGTTGTTCACGTTGTTCATCTCCGACAGCGGCCGCAGGTAGACGACCTGGTCGCGCTCGCCGACGAGCCGGTTGAGGCCGACCAGGAAGCCGTCGCCGCCGCCGCGGGCGAGATCGCGCAGCGACAGCCCCGTCTCCTCGGTACCGACCGAGAGCATCGCGTTCGACTTCGCGCGCGCCGCGTCGTCGAGCCGCAGCCCCAGCCAGTTGAAGTCGCCCCGCCAGTCGATGAAGTAGTTGAACACCGCCGGGTGCTTGCCCGACTGCTGCGCGAACGCGCCGATGGCGCCCGGCTTGTAGCCACCCTGACCGCCCCACAGCACCTTGTTGCCGGGCGCCGTGTAGGGCTCGGCGAAGGCGGCGCTCGACAGGACGAGGGATGCGATGATCGCGAGCGCGGCGAGCGGACGGACAGCCATGCGCGAGCAGGCTAGCGCCGCGCGAGCCACTTGTCACAAAGTAGTCACAAAGTCTGTTCGTGATGTAGTTTGCTTTCTCCCGCGGGGGAGGCTCTAGACGCCGCCGCACCGTCGCCATCCCCGCGACACCCCTTGACGACGCACGCTCTGAAAGCATCTGACTCCATGCCGCTGCGCATGCTGCGGTACCTCGACCTCGCTTTGCTGGGGTTGGCCCTGCCGATCTTCGTGGCGGCGGATCTGCCGCTGCTCGGCTACCTCGGCGCGGCCGTCGGTTGGCTGACCCAGCGTGGGGTACAGGCCCTCATCGAGAAGCGCGCGCGTGCCTCCGACGACCCCCGTACGGTCGCCGGCCTGCTGACCGGGTCGATGATCGCGCGCGGCTGGATCGTCGCCGGCTCGATCTTCGTCGTCGGGCTGTCCGAGAGGGAGGCCGGCCTGGCCGCCGCGATCCTCTCGATCACGCTGTTCACCTTCTACTTCACCGGCCAGCTGATCGGCCGGCCGTTCGAGACGGAGCGCAAGTGAGCACCCGCAACAAGGTCCTCCTCGGCGCCGCGATCTACTTCGGGCTGGCGATCGCGATCTTCCTGATCTTCGGCTCCGAGGGCAAGAACGACGAGTTCAAGCCCCAGGACGAGTTCAAGCTCGAGCCCTGGATCGAGTTCAAGATCGGCGGCCTCGACCTCTCGTTCAACAAGGCCGTGCTCTACATCCTGCTCACCTGTGTGCTGACGATCGGCTCGATGACCTACATCGCCAAGCGGATGCAGGACAAGCCGAACCGCACGCAGACGATCGTCGAGGGCGCGTACGACCTCACCTACAACCAGATCGCCAGGAACAACATGCCGGCCGAGGCCGCGGCCCGGTGGTTCCCGTTCGTCGCCACGCTGTTCTTCTTCATCTGGTTCTCGAACATGCTGGGCTACATCCCGCTGCCGGTGAACAGCCACGAGACGATCGAGATCGCCGGCATCGACTTCCCCGCCTTCAGCCTCTACGCGGCCACCGCGAACCTGTCGATCCCGCTGGTGCTGACGCTGACGGTGTTCACGCTCTATCAGGTACAGGGGATCCGCAAGCACGGATTCGTCAAGTACGTGAAGGGCTGGCTACCGGCCGGCGTATCGGGACCCGCAGCGGTCCCGATTTTCTTCATCGAGGTGATCTCCCAGTTCATGCGGATCATCTCGCTCTCAGTCCGACTGTTCGCGAACATCCTTGCCGGCCACCTGCTGATCCTGTTCATGGGCGGCGGGCTGGCCGTGCTGCTCGGCCTGGCGTTCATCGGCGTGCTCACGCTGCCGATCGCGATCGTCTTCTTCATCCTCGAGGTCGGCCTGATCGCGACGCTGCAGGCCTTCATCTTCGCCACGCTCACGTCCATCTACTTCGGCGAGGCAACCGCCGGAGGTCATTAGGAGGATCCATGGATCTGGCAGTTCTGACGACATTCGCGCAGGCGGCCGACCCGACCGACGGTCTCAAGGCCGTCGCCCTCGGCGTCGGAGCCGGCCTGGGCACGATCGGCCCCGGCATCGGGGTCGGCTACATCTTCGGCAAGGTGATCGAGTCGGTCACCCGTCAGCCCGAGATGCGTGAGGAGATCACGAGCATCCAGTGGCTCGGCTTCGCCCTCACGGAGGCGATCGTCTTCTACGCGTTCATCTTCGGTCTGATCGCGTTCTTCCTCTAGTGGGCGGCCTCGGCGACATCCTCGTGTTCGCGGCCGAGGAGGAGAGCGGCGGCAACTTCCTGGTCAGCCCGAACGTAGGGCTGATGATCTGGACGCTGCTCGCGTTCGGCATCACGCTGTACCTGCTGAACAAGCTCGCCTTCCCGCGCATCGCCGAGGCGCTCGACAAGCGCCGCCGCGCGATCGAGGAGTCGATCGAGAGCGCGGCGCAGGCGAAGCGAGAGGCCGACGAGCTGCTCGAGGAGTACCGCGCCCGGCTGCGCGAGGCCCGCGAGCAGGCGGAGGACATCACGGTCCGCGCCCGCAAGGCGGCCGACGCGCTCGCCGAGGAGTCGAAGGCGGAGGCCTCCAGGCAGCGCGAGGAGCTGCTCGAGCGCACCCGCCGCGACATCGAGGCGGAGACGAAGCGCGCGCTCGACGAGATCCGCAAGGAGGTCGCCGACCTGACGGTGATCGCCACCGAGAAGGTGACGCGCAAGTCGCTGACGCCGGACGACCACCGGCGCCTGATCGAGGAGGCGCTGGGCGAGGTCGACTTCTCGACGCTGGCCAAGGAGAGCCGCAACTAGCCATGGAAGAGATCGCCGAGGTCTACGCGCGCGCACTGTTCGAGGCCGCCAAGGACGGCGGCGTGCTCGACCGTGCGCACGAGGAGCTCGGGCAGTTCGCCGACGCCCTCGACGACGACCGCAACCTGCAGGTGTTCCTGTTCTCGCCCTACTTTTCGAGCGAGGAGAAGAAGGACGGCATCCGGCGGATCGTGAGCGACGCCGACGAGCGTGTCCTGAACTTCCTCGAGCTGCTCGCGGAGCGGCACCGCATGCCGGCGCTGTTTCGCATCCGGCGGATCTTCGATTCGCTCTGGGCCGAGGAGAACAAGCTGCTGCCGGTCGTGGTGACCAGTGCCACCGAGCTCGACGCCAGCCTGGTCGAGGACATCGGCAAGCGCATCCAGGAGCAGACCGGTCGGACGGTCGAGCTGTCCTCGAGCGTCGACCCCGACGTGCTCGGGGGGCTGATGGTGCGCGTCGGCAACATGGTCTTGGACGCGACCGTGCGCAACCGACTCGAACAACTTCGAAAGCAAGTCGCCAAGGCGGCCTAAGGAGTCCCGAAAAGTGCAGATCAAGCCAGACGAGATCACGAGCATCCTCAAGGAGCGCATCCAGGGGCTCGAGGACGGCGGCGCCGACCTCTCGGAGGTCGGGACCGTGCTGTCGGTCGCCGACGGCATCTCCCGCGTCCACGGGCTCGACAACGTCATGTCGAGCGAGCTGCTGGAGCTGCCGCACGACGTGACCGGGCTCGCGCTCAACCTGGAGTCGGACAACGTGGGCGCCGTGCTGTTCGGCGAGTGGGACAAGATCGAGGAGGGCGACCAGGTCAAGCGCACCGGCCGCCTGCTCGAGGTCCCGGTCGGCGAGGCCCTGCTCGGGCGCATCGTCAGCCCGCTGGGCGAGCCACTCGACGGCAAGGGCGACATCGACACCTCCGAGACGCGGCCGGCCGAGTTCAAGGCCCCCGGCGTGGTCGCCCGCCAGCCGGTGAAGGAACCGATGATGACCGGCATCAAGCCGATCGACGCCATGACGAACGTCGGGCGCGGTCAGCGCGAGCTGATCATCGGCGACCGCCAGACCGGCAAGACGTCGATCTGCATCGACACGATCATCAACAACAAGGGCAAGGACCTGATCTGCGTCTACGTTGCGATCGGCCAGCGGATGTCGACCGTGGTGGACGTGGCAGCGCAGCTCGACGACCACGGCGCCCTCGACCACACGATCATCGTCGCGGCGCCCGCCGACGAGGCCGCTCCGATCAAGTTCCTCGCCCCCTACGCGGGCGCGGCGATGGCGGAGCACTTCCTCTACAACGGCAAGCACGCGCTGGCGATCTACGACGACCTCACCAAGCACGCGTTCGCCTACCGGCAGATGTCGCTGCTGCTGCGCCGCCCGCCCGGTCGCGAGGCCTACCCGGGCGACGTCTTCTACCTGCACTCGCGCCTGCTCGAGCGCTCGGTGAAGCTGTCCGACGAGCTCGGCGGCGGCTCGTTCACCGCGCTGCCGATCATCGAGACGCAGGCCGGCGACGTGTCGGCCTACATCCCGACCAACGTCATCTCGATCACCGACGGCCAGATCTTCCTCCAGTCGGACCTGTTCCGCTCGGGGGTGCGCCCGGCCATCAACGTCGGCATCTCGGTGTCGCGCGTGGGCGGGTCCGCGCAGACGACGCCGATGCGAAAGGTGGCCGGCAAGCTGCGTCTGGAGCTGTCCCAGTACCGCGAGCTGGAGGCGTTCGCCCAGTTCGGCTCGGACCTCGACGCCGACACCCAGGCCACGCTCAACCGCGGCGCGCGGCTGGTCGAGGCGCTCAACCAGGAGGAGCGCAAGCCCTGGCCGATCGAGGATCAGGTGGCCGCGATCTACTCCGGCACCGGCGGCTACCTCGACCGGATCAAGGTCGAGCGCGTGCAGGAGTTCCTACGGATGCTGATCGAGCGCCTGCACGCCGAGGAGTCGGAGCTGATGGGGCAGATCGCCGAGGGCAACTGGGACGACTCGATCGAGGAGCGGATCGGGACCGCGATCGCCGACGCGATCGACGACTTCGGGCCCGACTTCGACGCCGAGGGCAACCCGCTGGAGGAGGGCGAGTCCGACCGCATCCGCTCCGAGGAGGAGCGCGAGAAGGAGTCGCGCACCGAGGAGGCGCGAGGCGAGGCCGAGGACGAGGCCGAGGTCGAGGGGGAGACCGAGCAGGAGGCCGAGGAAGAGGAGGAGGCCGCGCGGGCCTAGCCGTATGGCGTCCCTGAAGGACATCCGCGGCCGCATCTCGTCGGTCAAGAACATCCGCAAGATCACGCGGGCGATGGAGATGATCTCCGCCGCCCGCCTGCGTCGCGCGGAGCAGCGGATCGAGCACCTGCGCCCCTACGCGGACGCGCTTCGCCGGATGACCTCGCGCGCCTCGAAGGCCGCCGAGAACATCCCCAACCTGCCGATCCTGCAGGAGAAGGAGTCGGTCAACACGGTCGGCATCCTGCTGGTGACCGGCGACCGCGGCCTGGCGGGTCCGTTCAACTCGCAGATCATCCGCGCCGGCAACGCTCGCGCGCGCGAGCTGCGTGGCGAGGGCGCCGAGGTGCTCTGGTACGCCTCGGGGCGGCGCGGCGTCTCGTCGCTCACCTTCCGCGAGCTGCCGATCGGCGGCAGCTGGACCGGCTTCACCGACCGCCCCGCATTCTCGGACGCGCGCGCGATCGCCGACGGGCTGACCAGCGCGTACGTCGACGACAAGGTCGACCGCGTCGAGGTCTTCTACAACGGCTACATCTCGCCGGTGAACCAGGAGGTCCGCCACGAGACGCTGCTGCCGCTGCAGCAGGCCGACGTAATCGAGGACGCCGACGAGGGCGACGATGGCGACGACCAGCACTCGCGCGCGCTCTGGATCTACGAGCCCGACCCCGAAGAGATCCTGGCCCGGCTCGTCCCCGACTACGTCGAGATCTCGATCTACCGGGCGCTGCTGGAGTCCACGGCGTCCGAGCACGGCGCCCGCATGAGCGCCATGCGCAACGCATCTGACAACGCCGGGGAGATGATCGACAACCTCACGCTCGAGGCCAACCGCCAGCGCCAGGCGGAGATCACCCAGGAGATCATGGAAGTAGTGGCCGGCGCAGAAGGCCTGAGATAAGGAGACGATTTGGAAGCCGCAACCCAGACCACCGGCCGCGTCGAGGAGATTCAGGGCGTCGTCGTCGAGGTCGCCTTCCCGGACGAGAACCTGCCCGAGATCTACAACGCGCTCGAGGTCTCGCTAGATCGCGACGGCGAGGAGACGACGCTCGTGCTCGAGGTGCAGCAGCACCTCGGCGACGACCGCGTGCGCGCGGTGGCCATGGACGCCACCGACGGCCTGTCGCGAGGCGTCGAGGTGCGCGACACCGGCGGGCCGATCACCGTTCCGGTCGGCGAGGGCACGCTGGGCCGCATCTTCAACCTGCTCGGCGACCCGATCGACAACGCCGGCGAGGTCAAGGCCGAGGAGCGCTGGCCGATCCACCGTCCGGCGCCGGGCGTCGAGAACCTGACGCCGACGCGCGAGATCTTCGAGACCGGCATCAAGGTCGTGGACCTGCTCGCGCCCTACGCCAAGGGCGGCAAGGTCGGCCTGTTCGGCGGCGCCGGCGTGGGCAAGACCGTGCTGATCCAGGAGCTGATCCACAACCTGGCGAGCGAGCACGGCGGCCTGTCGGCCTTCTGCGGCGTGGGCGAGCGCTCGCGCGAGGGCAACGACCTCTGGCTCGAGATGAGCGAGTCGGGCGTGATCGACAAGACCATGCTCGTCTTCGGCCAGATGAACGAGCCGCCCGGCGCGCGCATGCGCGTCGCGCTGTCCGGCCTGACGATGGCGGAGTACTTCCGCGACCAGGGCGGCCAGGACGTGCTGTTGTTCATCGACAACATCTTCCGGTTCGTCCAGGCGGGCTCGGAGGTCTCGGCGCTGCTCGGGCGGATGCCATCGCAGGTCGGCTACCAGCCGACGCTCGAGACCGAGATGGGCCAGCTCCAGGAGCGGATCACCTCCACGCGCCAGGGCTCGGTCACGTCGATCCAGGCGATCTACGTGCCGGCCGACGACCTCACCGACCCCGCGCCGGCATCGGTGTTCGCCCACCTGAACGCGACGACGACGCTGTCGCGCGCGATCTCGGAGAAGGGCATCTACCCGGCGGTCGACCCGCTCGATTCGACGTCGACGATCCTCAAGGCCGAGATCGTCGGCGAGGAGCACTTCGACGTCGCCAACCGGGTCCGCGAGATCCTCCAGCGCTACCGCGAGCTCCAGGACATCATCGCGATCCTGGGCATCGACGAGCTGTCCGACGAGGACCGGGTGACCGTCAACCGGGCCCGCCGCGTCGAGCGCTTCCTGTCGCAGCCGTTCTTCGTGGCCGAGCAGTTCACGGGCACGCCCGGCGCCTACGTGCCGGTCGAGGAGACCGTGCGCTCGTTCAAGGAGATCATCGAGGGCAAGCACGACGACATCCCCGAGCGTGCGTTCCTGCTGAAGGGCACGATCGACGACGTGGTCGAGGCGGCCCGGGGGTCCCGTGGCGAGGAGTAGCTTCCCGGTCGAGGTCCTGACCCCGGAGGGGAAGGTCTTCGAGGACGAGGTGCAGATGGTGTCGACCCGCACCACGACCGGGTCGATCGGCGTGCTCGCCCACCACGCTCCGCTGATGGCGATCCTCGAGCCGACCGAGCTGCGCCTGTACAAGTCCGAGACCGACGTCGTGCGCTTCGCGCAGGGCGAGGGCTACCTCCAGGTCGTCGACAACTCGGCGCTGGTGCTGGTCGAGGAGGCGATCGCCCCCGACCAGATCGACCGCGGCGCCTTCGAGGCTCGCCTGAAGGAGGCGCACGACGCGGTGCAGCGGGCCGACGAGGGGTCGGAGGAGCGGGCGCGTGCCGAGCGCGAGGTGAAGCGCTACGAGGCGTTCCTGGCGGTCGCCGGCGGCTAGCGGGCCGGGCGGAGGGGCGGCGCGCCGAGCGGGCGCCGCCGAAGCGGTCGCCGCTGCGGCGGCGCTCGCGTACTTCCTCGCGGTCACCGCGCTCGAGCTCGGCGACGCCGACACGGCCTCGCTCCAGGCGAGCGCCGACCAGGTGGCCGACGGGGAGGTCTGGCGGCTGTTCACGAGCGCGCTCGTGGTCGAGGGCTTCGCCGCCCCCCAGATCGTCATCACCGCGCTGGCCTGCTTCTTCGTGATCCGCCTGCGCGGCCCGTTCGTGTGGTGGGCCGCCGTGATCGTCGGCCACGTCGGGTCGGCGCTGCTGGCCTACGCGATCATCGGAATCGCCGGGGCGGACGCGGCCGCAGACGACCCCGACTTCGGCATCTCGTGCGTGCTCGGCGCTAGCCTCGGCGCCCTGTTCGCGTGCGGCTGGCGGGTGGTCGGCGTGGTCGGGTTCGTGCTCCTGTTGCCGTTCTCACTCGACTGGTACGGTCCGGAGCATCCGCTCTCTTTCGTGCTTGGTGCTCTCGTCGTTGGTGCTGCTGATCGGCTGCGGGGACGACGACACCCCGTCGAAGGACCTGCCTGAGGCGTCGGCCTCGATCAAGCTGACGAGCTCCGCCTTCGCCGACGGAGCGACCATCCCGGATCGCTTCACCTGCTCCGGCGAGGACATCTCCCCGCCGCTCGAGATCCGCGACCTGCCCGAGGACACCACTGCGCTCGCCCTGATCGTGGACGACCCCGACGCCGACGGTTACGTGCACTGGTCCGTCGTCGGCATCGAGCCCGAGACCGCCTCGATTCCCACCGACCGGGTACCGGCCGGGGCGGTCCAGACGGAGAACAGCTTCGGCAAGCCGGAGTACGGCGGCCCCTGTCCGCCCGAGGGCGACGACCCGCACCGCTACGACTTCACGATCTATGCGCTCGACGAGACGCTCGACCTGGGCGCCGACGCCTCGCCCGACGACGTGCGCGAGGCGATCGACGGTCATGCGCTCGCCAAGGGCATCCTCACGGCGACGTACGGCCGCTAGCGCATCGACGCCGCGCGCTTGCCGAGCGGTGCGCTCGCGGAAGGTCGGCGCGGCTCAGGCCAGCGCCGCGCGCACGAAGTCCAGGTCCGCGCGCATGTCGTCGAGGTCGCCCGGCGTCTCGACGATCGCCGGGGTGCCGGCGGCGCGGATCATCGCGCTCAGGACCTCGGCGCCGATCTCGCCCTTGCCGAGGTTGGCGTGGCGGTCGGCGCCGGTCCCGGCAGGGTCGCGCGAGTCGTTCGCGTGCAGCAGGTCGATCTCGCCGACGATCGCGAGCACGCGCTCGACCGCGTCGTCCAGCCCTTCGCCGGCGGCGTGCGCGTGGCAGGTGTCGAAGCAGAAGCCGATCTCGACCGACGTCTTTGCCGTGCCGATCGCGTCCCAGAGCTTGGCGAGCGCGTCGAAGCGGCGCGCGACCGCGTTGTCGCCGCCGGCCGTGTTCTCGATGTAGACCGGGACGTTCGACTTCAGCAGCTCGAGCGATCGCACCCAGCGGCCCACGCCCTCGTCGACGCCGTCCTCGGCGTGGCCGGCGTGCACGATCACGGCTGTCGCGCCGACGTCCGCGGCGGCGTCGCAGGTCTGCTGGAGGATCTTGCGCGACCCGTAGCGCACGTTGTTGCGCGGCGAGCAGACGTTGATCAGGTAGGGGGCGTGGACGTACAGCGGCACCGGCGAGTCGCGCAGCTCGGCCGCATCGTCGCGCGGGTCCGGCTTCTGCCAGCCCTGCGGGTTCGACAGGAAGATCTGGACGCAGTCGGCGCCGAGCTCGGCGGCCGTGGCCAGCGGTCGGTCGGGCGCGACGTGCGCGCCGACCTTCCCCTCAGTCGCCTTCGAACTCATGCTCGTGTCCCTGTCCGGTGCGCGGCTTCGAGCCGAACCCGCGTCCGAGGGTCACGCCGGGCGGCGGGCCGCCGGGCTGGGGGTCGCCGATGCGGCCGCGCTGTTGCGGGCGGTCGCGGTCGCGGCTCGGCTGGACGCGCTTGGGCTCGTTGCGCTGCTTGGGGAAGTGCGGCGGCCAGGGGGCGTCGCCGAGGCCCTCCTCCTCGTCGCGGCGGGCCAGCTCGAGCAGCTGGTCGAGCGAGCCCGCGTGCTCGTCGATGTCCGCGCTCGGGTCGCCGACCGTGAGCAGGCGCTCGGGAACGGTGTCTATGCGCAGGTCCTCGGACTCGACGTCGGGCACCTCGTGCCAATCGAGCGCGCACGACACGCGCGCGTCGGGCGTGGGGCGGACCGAGTAGCAGGACGCGACGGTGCGGTCGCGCGCGTTCTGGTTGTAGTCGACGAACACGCCGTGGCGCTCCTCCTTCCACCACTTGGTCGTGGCGAGGTCTGGGGCGCGGCGCTCCACCTCGCGCGCGAGCGCGAGCGCGGCGCGCCGCACCCCGAGGAAGTCCCAGTTCGGCTCGATGCGCACGTTGACGTGGATGCCCTTCGAGCCAGACGTCTTGGGGTAGCCGCGCAATCCGTGCTCCTCGAGCACGTCGCGCACGACCATCGCGGTCCGGCGCACCGCGTCCCACTCGATGCCGGGCGTGGGGTCGAGGTCCACACGCAGCTCGTCGGGGTGGTCGAGGTCGGCTCGCCGGGCCGGCCACGGGTTGAAGTCGATCACGCCGAGGTTGATCGCCCAGACCAAGTGAGCCGCGTCGTTGGCGACCAGCTCCTCGGCCGTGCGCCCGGACGGGAACGCCACGGTCGCCGTCTGGAGCCAGTCCGGCACCTTCTGCGGCACGCGCTTCTGCCAGATCGGGTCCTCCATGATCCCGTTGACGAAGCGCTTCATCACGGTCGGGCGCTCGCGCACGTGCACCAGCACGGCCTCGGCCGCCTCGACGTAGTACCGGGCGAGGTCCAGCTTGGTCCAGCCCGGCTTGGGGAAGTAGACCTTGCTCGGGTTGGACAGGCGCACCTCGTGGCCGGAGACCTCGAGAGTCGTCGCCTCGCCCTTGGCCATCAGGAGGTCAGCTGCGCCAAGATCGTGGCGGCGTCGAAGTAGACGCGTTCGCACACGATCCCCTCGTCCTCGAACTCGAAGACGGCGATCATGCGGCAGCTGAACTGCTTGCCGGTGGGCTCGAAGCCGCGCAGCGGGCCGAGGTGGGTGCCCCTGAGCGTGAACTCGACGATCACGGCGTCGTCGGCGTGGTGCATCGCGATCAGCTCGTTGCGCTGGTCCGGGAAGGCTGTGCGCGACTCCTTGAAGTACGCCATCACCTCCACGGCGCCGTCGTGCACGTCGCCGGTCGGGATGATCTCGTAGCGGGGGTGGTTGAACGTGCCCATCGTCGTCTCGAAGTCGTGCTCGTTCTCCGACTCCATGTGCTCCCGCACCACGGCCTCACGGCGTTCACGTAGATCGCTCATGGATCAGTAGTGTCGCGAACCATGGGCGAACGCACGAGCCATGCACCTGGAACGTTCAGCTGGGCCGACCTCTCGACGAGCGACCCCGACGCCGGCAAGCTCTTCTACACCAGCCTGTTCGGCTGGGAGGCGCAGGACAACCCGATCCCCGACGGTGGCGTCTACACGATGCTCCTCAAGGGCGGCAAGCCGGTGGCGGCCCTGTCCCAGCTTCAGGCGCAGGGGCAACCGGTCGTCTGGAACTCGTACGTGACGGTCGCGAGCGCCGACGATGCCGCGGCGGCCGCGCGCGACGGCGGCGCGACCTTGATCAGCGAGCCTTTCGACGTGATGGACGTCGGCCGCATGGCGGTCCTGATGGACCCCGTCGGCGCCGTACTCTGCGTGTGGGAGCCGGGCACGAGCATCGGCGCCGAGCGGGTCAACGAGCCGGGCGCGCTGACCATCAACCAGCTCAACACGGGCGATACCGAGCGGTCGCGGCAGTTCTACTCGGGCGTGTTCGGCTGGCGCTTCGAGCAGGTGTCCGAGGAGCCGGAGTACTGGAGCATCTACAACGGCGATCGCCTCAACGGCGGCATGATGCGGCAGGAGCCCTCCGCCTGGCTGGTCTACTTCGGCAGCGAGAACGTCGAGCAGGACGCGGGGCGTATCGGCGAGCTGGGCGGGCAAGTGATCGTGCCGCCGACGTCGGTGCCGAGCGGGCGCTTCATAGTCGCGCAGGACCCGCAGGGCGCGTTCTTCGCGCTCGTCGACGGCGAGTTCGACGACTGAGAGCGCGGGCTCGCACGCGCCGCGCGCGCTCGCCGTTCAACGCGCGTCGTTGAGCACCTTGACCGCCTCGACCACATCGCCCTGGTCGTAGTAGTCGACGGCGATCAGGTTGACCGGCATGCCGCGCTTGCGCTGGCACTCGTGCGAGCGCTTCAGCAGGAACTTCTTCGTCTGGAACGGGCGGTTCGCGCGCAGACGCGGCGGGAACAGGTCGGCCCAGTTGTTGAGCATCAGCAGCGGGCTGTCGGCGTCGCCGCGCGCGCGGGCGCAGCTGAGCTCGTTCACGGTGGTGGCGCCGAGCGGCGTGTCCTGCACGAACGAGAATCCGTCCAGGTACCACGGGTAGGTGCCGTCGGCGTCCTTCTCGGTGAACACGATCACGCGCTTCCCCGAGTCGACCAGCTCGCCGAGCGTGGGCAGCGGCTCGTCGCGTGACATCGTGGCCAGGTACTTGGTCAGCCCTGCCTGCTTGAAGCGTTCGGCGAGGTCCTTGGGCTTGACGTAGGGCTCGATGAACAGGATCAGCACCTCGCCCGGGTTGGCCTCGAGGAACTTGCGGTAGTCCGCCAGCGCGTCGGTCATCCGCGTCGCGCCGAGCTCGCAGACGGTGTGGCAGAGCCAGACGTCGGGGTCGCCGTCGGCTGTCGTGCCGCCGAGGCGGCCGCCGACCAAGCGTTCCGCCGCCGCGAGCACGTTGGGCGGCATCGCCTTGGCGACCTTGTTGCGGTCGCGAGACTCGTCCTTGAAGTCGGTCAGCACGTGGCCGTTGTCGAGCTCGACGCCCCAGTGCGGGTCGATCAGGAAGAGGCGGATCCCGTCGTCGAGCTGGCGCGCGATCGTGTGGCGCTGGTTCGCGATGTACCAACCCGGGCTGTCTGCCGCCGACATCGAGTTGTGGGTGCCCGCGAACGCGATCTCGTTGAGCGGGCGGTCGCAGAGCGCCTTCGAGCCGTTGCAGCCCTCGCTCGGGACGGCCGCCTTTGCCGGCGCCTGCGTCTCGGCGCCGGTGACGACGATTACGACGACGAGCACCGCCGCCACGGCCGCGACCCCGACGCCGCCGGCGACCGCCAGGGTGCGGCGCCGCATGGTCTCGGCGCCCGCGGCCTCGGTGCGGCCCAGCAGCGCCAGCAGCTCGGTGACGCCGAAGAAGACCAGGTAGGCGCCGCCGGCGATCGCGGCGACCTGGAGGGCGAGCGTCGGCGCGAGCACGACCGCGACGCCGAGCACGAGCGCCCCGGCTCCGCGCAGCGCCCGGCCGCCCACGCCGGCCGGGCGCGCCAGCAGGCGGTTGGCGAGCCGCCGGGCGGGAGCCTCCACGTCGCCCGGGTCGAGCGCGGCGGCGGCGCCGGCGGTGACGACGCCCAGCAGCGCCAGCAGCAGGCCCCAGCCGACCAGGTCACCGAGGTAGGCGTCGAGCAGGCCGCGTACGGCGTCGCGTACCTCCTCGTTGTTGAGCTCATCGCTGCCCACCACCCCGTCGAGCACCCTCGACCGCAGGATCAGCAGCGCGACCGCGAGCAGCGTTCCCACCGCGGCCATGGCCACGCCGACTCGCAGCACCCCGACGCGCCGATCGGGCGCCAGCAGCACCGAGCCGACGAAGGCGGCGAGCGCGAGCACGGGCAGCAGCCAGCCGAGCAGGCGCAGCTTGTCGGCCGCCGCGAGCGTCCGGCCTGCGAACTCGTCGCGGTCGAGCGTGAACACGTCGGGGTCGATGTCAGCCGGGATCTCGCGGCCGAGCTTGGGGGACACCGACCGCACGCCGAACTCGAGCACGGTGGCGGCGTCGCCGAGATTCACGAGCGTGTCGCTCTTGTCGCGCACGAAGAAGACGCGGTTGGCCTCGACCGCCGCGTGCCGGAACACCGACCGGAACGGCTGCGTCTGCACGATCGCCTCGACCACCGACTCGAGCAACGGGCGGGCCGCGACCAGGTCGGTCGAGCCCCGATCGATCAGGTTGACGACGATCTCGCGCGCGACGAGGTGGCGGACGCCGTCGTCGTCGAGCGCCGCGACGGCCCGGTTCGCGAACGCCTGCTCGTCGATCACCTCCTCGCGCGCGTAGAACGTGACCATGCCGACGAGCAGCAGCACGGCGCCGATCACGACCACGGCGATGCTGGCCGTCAGGCGCGTGGTTTCGGACAGGCGTTGCATGCGGCCGGCGGATTCTCGCGGTTAGAGTGAGCCGATGTTGCTCGGCGACTTCGTCCTCAAGCTGGAGGGCGAGAGCTTCCTGGGCGGAGAGGCCGAGCGAGCCGGGCTGATCCTGCTGGCGGCGATGCTGCTCTCGTTCCTCTTCATCCGGACGAGCGCGCGCCTGATGCGCAGCCCGAAGGTGCCCTGGTGGCCGGGCAGCGTGACCACCGAGGGCGGGCTGCACGTGCACCACCTGGTGTTCGGGATCGTGCTGATGCTGCTGTCGGGCTTCGTGCTGGCGCTCCAGCCCGGCAGCCCGTGGTTTGAGATCGTGGCGGGCACGTTCGGAGTGGGGGCGGGGCTGACGCTCGACGAGTACGCGCTCTGGCTGCATCTGGAGGACGTGTACTGGTCGGAGGAAGGGCGGCGCTCGGTCGACGCCGTGGTGATCGCCGCCTTGATCGGCGGCCTCGTGCTGATGGGGTTCCTGCCGTTCGCGACCGACTCGGGCGTGCCGACGATCGTCGCCTCGGTGCTCGCGGCGCTCGCGCTGGCGGCGGTGGCGGTCTTGAAGGGCAAGCTGTTCATGGGCGTGGTGACGATGCTGGTTCCGCTCGTCGGTGTCTTCGCCGCGGTGCGGCTGGCCAAGCCGGGCTCGCCGTGGGCCAGGCGGCGCTATGCCGAGGGGAGCCGCAAGCTCGAGCGGGCCCGGGCGCGCCAGGAGCGCCACCGGCGCCGCTACCAGGCCTTCCAGGACCGGGTCGCGGGCGCGCCCGATTAGCCATGGCGATCCCGCTCGCGCTCGCGGCCGCGCTGCTGTTCTCGCTCGGCACGGTCCTCCAGCAGCAGGTGGCGGAGACGGCCTCCGAGGAGGAGGCGCGCGGCGCCGGCTTCCTGCTGCGCCTGGCGCGCCGGCCGCGCTGGCTGGCCGGGATCGCCGCCGACGGGCTGGGCTTCGTGGCGCAGGCGGCGGCGCTGGGGCTGGGCCGGATCGTGGTGGTGCAGCCGCTGCTGGCGACGAGCGTCGTGTTCTCGCTGCCGCTGGGGGCGTGGCTGGAGCACAAGCGGGTCTCGCGCGTCGAGGTGCTGGCGGCGCTGGCGGTGACGGCCGGGCTGGGAGCCTTTCTCGTGCTGGCCGACCCGGCCGGGGGAGTGGACAACGCGTCGGCGACCGCATGGGTGATCTCGTTCGCGATCGCCGCGGTGCTGTGCGGAGGGCTGACCTTGGGCGCGCGCGGCCGGGCGCCGGTGCACCGCGCGGCTTTGCTCGGCACCGCGGCGGGGATCCTGTTCGCGCTGAGCGCGGCGCTCACGAAGGCGACCGTCGAGCAGCTCGACGACGGCGTGCTGTCCGTGTTCGAGCACTGGCAGCTGTACGCGCTCGTGGTGGTCGGCTACGTGAGCATGACGCTGAGCCAGGCGTCGCTCCAGGCGGGCGCGCTGGCACCCGCGGTGGCAACCCAGATGGCGCTCGACCCCGTCGCCAGCCTCTTCCTGGGGACGCTCGCCTTCAAGGAGACGATTCACGAGGACACCGGCACCCTGCTGGCCGCGCTGGCGGCGTTCGCGGTGATGATCGCCGGCATCGCCTTCCTGGCGCTGCGCCGGCCCGAGGCCTAGGGGTCAGCGGGGCGAACGACGGGCAATAGCGTGTCGAGTTTCCGGCCTATAGGGGGGAGAACTCGACAAGGTTGAGCGTCGGCGCCGGCTCTCTGTCGAGAAACTTCCGCTAGGCGAGGTCCGCCTCTTCGGCCAGCGACGCGAACTCCTCGTTCGTGTGCGAGCGCGCGTACGTGAAGAAGATCGTCAGCCCGATCACCAGCCAGATCGCCAGCCGGATCCAGGTCTCGATCGGCAGCGTGGCCATCAGGCCGAGCGCGCTCAGCAGGCCGAGGCCGGCGATCACGTTCACGTGGGGTACGCGGAAGGGGCGCTCGATGTCCGGGTGCGTTCGCCTCAGCACGAGCACCCCGCAGCAGACGATCGTGAAGGCCAGCAGCGTCCCGATCGAGACGAGCTCCCCGAGCACGTCGATCGGGACGAGCGCCGCCACGGCCGCCCCGGCGATCCCACACAGGATCGTCGTGAAGGCGGGCGTCTTGAAGCGCGGGTCGATCCGGTTGAAGACCGGCGGCAGCATCCCGTCCGCTGACATCCGCATCAGGATGCGCGTCTGCCCGTAGAAGGTCACCAGCACGGTCGAGAACAGCCCGACCACCGCCGAGATCCCGAGCGCCTCGTCCAGCCAGCCCGCGCCACGGCCCTCGGCCTCGACCGCCTTCGAGAGCGGGTCCGCGACGTTCAGGTGGTCATAGGGCACGATGCCGGTCAGAACCAGCCCGATCGCCACGTACAGCACCGTCGAGATCAGCACGGTCCCGAGCAGACCGATCGGAACCGTGCGCTGCGGGTTGCGCGACTCGCCCGCCGCCGTCGAGACCGCGTCGAAGCCGACGTAGGCGAAGAACACCACGCCGGCGCCGCGAATGATTCCCGAGGCGCCGAAGTCGCCGAAGTCGCCGTCGTTGGCGGGCACGAACGGCGTCCAGTTCGAGCTGTCGACCGCGAACGCGCCCACCGCCACGAACAGCAGCAGCACGACGATCTTCAAGGCGACGATGGCGTTGTTGACGCCGGCCGACTGGCGCGTGCCCGCCACCAGCAGGGCGGTCGTGCCGGCCACGACCAGGATCGCCGGGAGGTTGACGATCCCGCTGCCGCTGCCGAACGGCGGGCTGGCGAGGTCGTGGGGCACGTGGATGCCGAGGTTGTCGAGGAAGCTGACCGCATAGCCGGCCCAGCCGACCGCCACCGTGGAGGCGGCGAACAGGTACTCGAGCAGCAGGTCCCACCCGATGAACCAGGCGAGGAAGACCCCGAACGCGGCGTACGCGTACGAGTAGGTCGAGCCCGCGATCGGGATCATCGCGGCGAGCTCGGCGTAGCAGATGGCGGTGAACGCGGCCGCCAGCCCGGCCAGCACGAACGAGATCACGACGGCCGGCCCGGCGTACTGCGCGGCGGCCGTCCCGGTCGTCACGAAGATGCCCGCGCCGACCACGCTGGCGATGCCGAGGGTGGTCAGGCTGAAGGCGCCCATCGCGGCCCCGTCGAGACGCTTCCGGTCCTTCCTGGCCTGGACCAGAATCGTCTCGAGACGGTCCGCCACGCGCGCAAGCTTGACCGATACGCACGTGGAAATCACTATTGCTCGCCATGGAGCCTGGCGAGAAGCGCGACTTCGTCACCCAGGAGCGCGCCCAGAGGCTCGCCAAGGAGGAGCGGCTCAACGCCGATTCCGGGCCCGCCTACGGGTACGACTCGGACCACACCCTGGCCGCGGTGCGCGACGGGTTCGACGCGCTCGAGACGGTGCGCGTGGCAGGGCGGGTGATGTTGATCCGCCGCCACGGCCGGCTCGTCTTCGCCGACCTCAAGGACCAGACGGCAAGCGTCCAGCTCGCGTTCCTGGATGACCCGCGCGTCAGCGATCTGGACCGCGGCGACTGGATCGGAGTGCAGGGCACCTGCAAGCGGTCCGACAAGGGCGAGCTGACGATCTGGGTGGGCGAGTGGCGGTTGCTGACCAAGTCGCTGCGGCCGCTGCCCGACAAGCACCGCGGCCTGACCGACACCGACACGCGCCTGCGCCAGCGCTACCTCGACCTGATCGTCAACCCCGACTCGCGGCGCGTGTTCGACATCCGCTCGAAGGTGATGGCGTCGGTCCGGCACACGCTGGCCGAGCGCGGCTTCACCGAGGTCGAGACGCCGGTGCTCGACGCGAAGGCGGGCGGGGCCGCGGCCCGCCCGTTCATCACCCACCACAACGCGCTCGACATCGACATGTACCTGCGGATCGCGCTCGAGCTCTACCTCAAGCGCCTGGTCGTGGGCGGCTTCGAGCGCGTCTTCGAGATCGGCCGGGTGTTCCGCAACGAGGGCCTCGACACCCGCCACAACCCCGAGTTCACGCTGCTGGAGGCCTACCAGGCGCTCGCCGACTACCACGACATGATGGACCTGGTCGAGGCGATCTGCTCGGAGGCGGCGGTCGCGGCGGGGGAGAGCGCGACCGACCTGTCGACGCCGTGGCGGCGCGTGAGGATGGCCGACCTGATCGAGGAGGTCAACGGGGTCCGCATGCACCCGTCGATGCCGATCGACGAGGCGCGCGCGATCTGCGACCGGTTCAAGGTGCCCTACGAATCGGGCTGGGGCGCCGGGCGGCTGATGTCGGAGGTCTACGACGAGACCTGCGAGGCGACGCTCGAGGCGCCGACGTTCGTCTACGACTACCCGCGCGAGGTGTCGCCGCTGGCGCGCTCGCACCGCGAGGACCCGGACATGGTCGAGCGCTTCGAGGCGGTCGTGGGCGGGCGCGAGCTCGCCAACGCGTACTCGGAGCTGAACGACGCGGTCGACCAGCGCGCGCGCTTCGAGGTCGAGGCCGCCGCGAAGGCGGCCGGCGACGAGGAGGCCGAGGACGTCGACGAGGACTACATCCGCGCGCTCGAGTACGGGCTGCCGCCGACCGGCGGCCTCGGCATCGGCCTGGACCGGCTGGTGATGCTGATCTCGGGCGCGCAGGCGATCCGCGAGGTGATCCTGTTCCCGACGATGCGCCCCGAGCCGGGAACGGCCCCCCGGACCACCCGCGCCGGGCTGTCGTCGAACTCGGTGCCGACGGCGGCCGCGATGGCGTCGCCGCCGGTGGAGGAGGCCGCCGGCGAAGCGGCCGCCGACGGAGCCGCCGCTCCGGGAGCGACCGCCGGCGAAGCCGCCGCTCGGGGAGCGGCCGCGCTCGCGCCGCCGCGCCACCCGAACGCGCCGCGCGCGCTCGGTTGGCTGACCGCGCTCGGCGGCGTGCTCAACCTGCTCGCGCTGTTGCCGGGTGTCCATCACCGGCTCGGGATCGAGAACCTGGTCGGCGACGTGTCGCTGCGGGTGGCGGGCCACGTCGCCTCCGTGCTGGTCGGCGTCGTCCTGATCCTGCTCGCCCCTCAGCTCGGCCGCGGGAAGCACCGCGCCTGGCAGGCCGCCGTCGTGCTGTTCGCCGCCGGGGCGGTCGTGCACGTGCTCAAGGGCCCGCACCCGCTGATGGTCGCCTACACGCTCGCGATGCTGGTGGCGCTGCTGGTGACGCGCGATGCCTTCCGCGCCCGCCCCGACGCCGGCTCGCTGCTGACCGTGGTCCGCTTCGTGCCCGCCTACCTGGCGATCGCCTTCGGCTTCGGCACGGTCACGCTCCTGCTCGAGCAGGACCACGTGCTCGAGGAGATCACGCCGGGCGGCGTGCTGCACGCGGTCGCCGCCGGCCTGATCGGCCTCGACGGGCCCTACGAGTACACCGGGCGCTTCTTCGAGGACTTCTTCCCGGCGGCGCTGCTCGCGCTCGGCATCGCCGGCCTGCTGATCTTCTCGGTGTTGCTGTTCCGTGCGGTCGCCCGCCGCGACGTGCCCAGCGAGGACGAGCGCGAGCACGCCCGCCGGCTCGTGCGGCTGTACGGCTCGGACACGCTCGACTACTTCGCGCTGCGTCCCGACAAGAGCTACTTCTTCTCCAGTTCCGGCGATTCGATGGTCGCTTATACGTATGAGAGCGGCTACGCCCTGGTCGCGGCCGACCCGATCGGCCGGCCCGACTCGATCGAGCTCGTGCTCGACGAGTTCCTCGAGTTCTGTCGCGAGCGCGCCTGGAAGACCGCCTTCCTGGCCGTGCGCGAGGCGGACATGCACCTGTACTCCTCACGCGGCTTCCACGAGGTCTACCTCGGCGACGAGGCGATCATCCCCTGCGACGAGTTCACGCTCGAGGGCAGCGAGAAGAAGTCGGTGCGCTCGGCGGTCAAGCGCGTGGGCCGCGACCACCGCTTCCGCCTGATGCGCGAGTCGGACGCCTCGCCGCAGCTGGTCGAGCAGCTCAACGAGATCCGCGAGCGCTGGCGCGGCAAGGCGCCCGAGCGCGGCTTCACGATGGAGCTCGGCGGCGGCGTGCGCGGCGAGAACCCGGATTTCCTGCTCGCGGTCTCCTTCGAGTCGGAGAGCGAGCGGCCGGACGGCTTCCTGCGGCTCGTGCCCTGCTACGGCCCCGAGCCGGGCTGGTCGCTCGACCTGATGCAGCGCGACCCGGACGCGCCCAACGGCATGACCGAGTACCTGATCGCCAACGCGGCGCTGGCGCTCGGCGAGCGCGGCTTCACCAAGCTGTCCATGAACTTCGCCGCGTGGGGGCGGCTGTTCGACACCGGCGCCCAGCTGACACTTGGCCAGCGCGTGCAGAAGCGCGCCGCCGAGGTGCTCAACCCGTACTTCCAGATCAAGTCGCTGCGCGACTTCAACGCCAAGTTCGACCCGCACTGGGTGCCGCGCGCGATCGTGATCGAGGAGGTCTCGCAGATGCCGAAGGTGGGCCTCCTCTACGCGAGCGTCGAGGGCTTCGTGAACCTCCCGCTGCTCGGGGCGCGCTAGCTAGGCGCGCAGAACACGTTGCGGCACTGGAGCGGGTTGGCGTTGCCGCTCGCGGTGTTGCCGCCGAGGTCGGTCACGCCGACGACGGCGTCGATCCCGAAGTCGCCGTTGTCGTCGGCGCGGTTGTCGCGGAGCTTCGTGCTCGCGCTGCGGACGTCGATGCCGTCGTCGAAGCTCGAGGTCGCGACGTTGCCGCGCAGCCGGGTGCCGACGGCCTCGGCGCGCACGATGATGCCGTCGCCCGCATCGGTCATGAAGGACAGGATCCCGGTGTCGTGAACCTGGTTTCGCGCGATCAGGTTGTCGCTGCCGAACGTCACGTTGATGCCGAAGCCGAGCGCCTGCACGTCGTTGTCCACGATCCGGTTGCTCGAGCCGTCGACGACGACCGGCGCGGCGAAGAAGTTGCGCAGCACGCGGGCGAGCGCGGTCTGCACGAAGATCGCCGTCCCGGCGCCCCTCGACCCCGATCCGGAGAAGCCGCTCGAGTCAGCGACCACGAGGTTCGGGGAGGTGGTGGCCGACAGCCCGATGTTCGACCCCGCCACCGTGCTGTGCCGGACCTCGTTCGCCTCGCCGCCCTGGATGCTCAGCCCGGTGCCGGTCGAGGGTGCGAAGAGGTCGTCGAGGCGCCCCGCGTCGACGAACCTGATCAGGTTGCGGCTGGCGCCGTTGAGCCTCAATGCGGTACCGAAGGCGTAGAGCGTGCCATGGTGGATCGTGACGTCGTCGAAGCCCTGGTTCTCGAGCGCGAATCCGGTGCCGCGCACCGTGTGGCCGGCCAGGTCGATGTTGATGCCGTCGGCGCCCACGGCGGGCCCGTGGCGGACACCGGTCGCGATGCAGTCGAGATCCCCGGAGAGGTGCAGGTCCGCGGTGATCGTGTCGTCGCAATCGACGTTGACGGTCGTGAACTGCTTGTCCTCGCCGCAGCCCGGGCCGCCCTTCTGCTGCGAGTCCTGCGCGCAGACGCGGTAGTGGTAGGTGGTCGACCGCTGGAGGCCGGCGATGCTCACGAGCACGCCGACCGGGCTGTTCTGCTGCGTGTTCGTGGTCTGGTGCGGCGTCTGCGATCCGTACGCGGTGGTGGTGCCGTACTGGACCCAGTACTCCACCTGGCCGCCGGTGTCGCTGGCCACGGTTCCGAAGACCCTCGCAGCCGTGCCCGCGACCCCGTCCGGATTGCCCGTCTGTCCGGTCGCGCACCCCGCACCAAGGGTCGCGCCCAACAGCATCAAGCCGATCAGCGCGCGCTTACCGATGAGCCGAGGCTACGCCGGTGCGCGCGCGGGTGTCAAGACCCATACGGCTCGTCGCGCTCTCGGACCGCCTGCTTGAAGCCGGCCTCGACGGCGCGCCGGGCGAACGCGTAGCCCTCGGGCGTGTGGCGCGCGATGCCGTCGAAGAAGACGCCCAGCGACTGGGTGCCGGCCAGCCCCTGCGAGTAGAGCGCCTGGTTGACGAGCAGCTTCATCATCACGAGCTGGTTGACCGGCGTCAGCGCCACGCGCTGCACGAGCGCCTCGAAGCGCTCGTCGAGCTCCGCCGCCGGCGGCGCCTCGATCGCAAGACCCCACTCGAGCGCGGTCGCCCCGTCGATCAGGTCGCCCGTGAACAGCAGCCGCTTGGCGCGCTGGTCGCCGACCCGGAATGCCCACAGCGCCGAGGTCGGCACTCCCCAGACGCGCGCGGGCGGGTAGCCGATGCGGGCGTCGTCGGCGATCACGAGCAGGTCCGAGCAGAGCGCCATGTCGGTCCCGCCCGCGACACAGAACCCGTGCACCTTGCAGATCACCGGCTTGTCGGAGTGGAAGAGGCTCATGAAGCCGCGCAGGTTGCGGCTCATCATCTGCCAGTCGAGCACCGGGTCCCACGGCTGCGACGGATCGTGGTTCGGGATCTCGCGCTCGGCGAACTCGACCAGGTCGTAGCCGCCGCAGAAGCCCTTGCCGGCGCCGGTCAGCGCGATCACGTGAACGGCCGGGTCGAGGTTGGCCTGCTCGACGCAGTCGGCCAGCTCGCGCGGCATCTCGAGCGTGATGCCGTTGCCGCGCTCGGGCCGGTTCAGCGTGATCCGGGCGACGCGCCCGTCGACCTCGTAGGCGAGTGTCTCCATCCGCGCAGAGTACGGCTAGCCGTAATGACGTCGCCGCGACACCGGGAATACTCAACGTGATGATGCCCGTCCGGGTCGACAAGGCGACCGCGATCGAGCTCGTGCGCGATACGTACCGGTTCATCGAGGACGTCCAGACCGGGCGCCGCAAGGACTACGAAGAGGGCTACTCCGAGTTGGTCGCCGAGCGCTTCGAGCTGCTGCTGCCACCGGGCTATCCGGAGGGCGAGCAGACCTTCCGCGGCCGCGCCGGCCTGAAGCGGTGGATCGACGGCATCCGCGAGATCTGGGACGAGTGGCGCATGGAGCAGGAGCGCTTCATAGTGGCCGGCGACCGGGTGGTCGTGCTCATCCACATCGTCGCGCGCGGCCACCACAGCGGAGTCGCCCTCGATCGTGAGACGGCGCACATCTGGTCGACCGCGGATGGCCGCGTGACCCGGTGCGAGGTCTACTTCGACCGCGCGGAGGCGCTGGACAGGCTGGACGGCTAGGCCGCCGCGCCTTCGCGTTGAAAAAGCTTCAGCGCCTGGGGTACGGTGGCTCGTACGGCGCTCCTCCTCTACTTAGCCGTCGCTCTTCTTCTCTACGGTCGGGGCGCCATCACGGACCCTGATGCCGTCTGTGCCTGCGCGGGGGACGGCGACCCGACGTCGTTCATGTGGACCTTCGAGTGGTGGCCGCACGCGCTGCTGAACGGCCTCAATCCGTTCCACCCCGACGTGATCTGGGCGCCCGACGGGGTCAACCTCACCCAGGGGGGCTTCGCCCTTCCCGCGGCCGCGATCGTGCTGGCGCCGGTGACGCTGACGGCCGGCCCGGTCGTCGCCTACAACGTGGCGTCCGTCCTGATGCCGGTGTTGGCGGCCTGGTTTGCCTACCGGCTCTGCCGCTACCTGACCGACCGCTTCGCGCCCGCGTTCGCCGGCGGGCTCGTGTTCGGCTTCGGGACATACATGTCGGCCCACCTGCTCGGCCACCTCAACCTGACCTCGGTGTTCCTGGCCCCGGCTGTCGTGCTGCTCGTGCTGGAGCGGCTGGACGGCGTGATCTCGCAGCGGCGCTACGTGGTGCTGATGGCGGTCGTGTTCGCCGTGCAGGTGCTGCTGTCGGCCGAGATCCTGCTGCTCGGCCTCCTGATCGGCGGTCTGGCGCTGGTCGTCGCCTATCTCAGCTCGGAGCCCGACCGCCGGACGCGCATCGCCGCGATCGTGCTCCCCACGCTCGGCGCCGGCGGGGTCGCGATCGTGCTCGCAAGCCCGTACCTGTACTGGATCATCAAGGGACTCGGCGACGCCGACTCGGAGGCCTGGCGCACGTTCACCGAGCTCTATCCCGGCGACGCGCTGAACCCCATCCTGCCGACGGAGGTGACCGGGCTCGGCCACTGGTGGTTCGAGGACACGACTGCCAAGTTCACGAACTTCACGCCGTCGGAGGCGGCCGCCTACGTCGGACTCGTGCTGCTGGCGATCGCCGCGGTCTACATCGTCACCAACCGGCGGCGACCGCTTGCCAAGGTGCTAGGCGCGGTGATCCTCGTCTGCTTCGTGCTGTCGCTGGGGACGGAACTGCACGTGGCCGGCGACGACACCGGCGTTTGGATGCCGTGGTCGCTGCTGCACCCTCTGCCGGTCTTCGACCACGTGATCTCCCCACGCTTCTGGGTGTACGCGGTGCTGGCGATCGCGATCGCCACGGCGCTCTGGCTGGCCGAGCCCACGCCGCGCCCATGGCTGCGGTGGGCGGTGGCTGCGGTGGGACTGGCCCTACTGATTCCGAACGTCTCGTCGGACTTCTGGGACGGGCGGCCCACCAACCCGTCCTTCTTCACGAGCGACGAGTACAAGCGCCACCTGCGCGAGGGAGAGCGTGTGCTGGCGCTGCCCTACGCGCGCTTCGGCAGCAGCATGCTCTGGCAGGCCGACACCGGCATGCACTTCGACATGGTCGAGGGCTACGTCTCGCCGGAGTATCCGCGTGAGTTCCGCGACGACCCCTACTTCCCGACGCTGATCAGCGCGCAGGCCGCGGGGGACGAGGCCGTGAGCGGGATGCGCGACTTCCTCGAGCGCCGCGGTGTCACCGCGGTCGTCGTGGCGGAGGGCACGCAATCCTCCAACGTCTGGGCGTTCGTGCTGGGAGGGCTCGGCCTCAAGCCGGTGAAGGCCGGCGGCGTGCTCTTCTATCGGGTCGACAGCTAGGCCGCCAGTGCCCGCTCCACGATCGCCGGCGCGTCGACCGACGACGGCAGCGTGCCGAAGGCACGCCCGCCCTCGCCGAGACGCCCGGCGCAGTAGGCGTCGGCCACCTCGGGCGGCGCGTTGCGCACGAGCAGGCTCGCCTGGAGCGCCACGGCCAGGTCCTCGACCACGCGCCGCGCGTCGCCCTCGCTGGGAGGCCCGGCTGTCGCGATCTTGTCGAGGTGCGCGTCGAGCAGCGCGTTGCCGCCGCGCCCGAGCTCGCACTCGGCCATGAACGCCGGCAGCCCCTCCGGCTCCTTGATCATCGCGCGCAGCACGTCGAGCGCCGCCACGTTGCCCGAGCCCTCCCAGATCGAGTTGAGCGGGGCGTCGCGCAGCAGCCGCGGCATGCCCGACTCCTCGACGTATCCGTTGCCGCCGAGGCACTCGAGCGCCTCGACGGCGTGCGGCGTGGCGCGCTTGCAGACCCAGTACTTGGCGACCGCGGTCGCGAAGCGGCGGAACGACGCGTCGTCCTCGTCGTAGGAACGGGCGATCCGCATCGCCGTGGCAGTGGCGGCCTCCGACTCCAGCGCCAGGTCGGCGAGCACGTTCTGCATCGCCGGCTGCTCCGCGAGCAGCTTGCCGAACGCGCTGCGGTGGCGGGTGTGGTGGACGGCTTGGGCCAGCCCCCAGCGCATCGAGGCGGTCGAACCGAGCAGGCAGTCGAGCCGCGTGTGGTTGACCATCCGGATGATCGTCGCCACGCCGCGCCCCTCCTCGCCGATCAGCCGGCCGCGTACGCCGTGGAACTCGACCTCGCTCGACGGCAGCGAGCGCGTGCCGAGCTTGTCCTTGAGCCGCTGGATGCGGAAGCCGGGGTCGCGCCCCTCGAACAGGAAGCACGACAGTCCAGCCGGTGCCTGCGCGAGCGTCAGGAAGACGTCGCACGGGGGATAGGAGCAGAACCACTTGTGGCCGGTGATCTCGTAGGTGCCGTCGCCCTGCGGCTCCGCGCGCGTGGTGTTGGCGCGCACGTCCGAGCCGCCCTGCTTCTCGGTCATCGCCATGCCGGCCAGCGCGCCGTCGGCGTAGCTCGGCTTGGTCAGGCGCGGCTCCCACTCGGCGGCCAGCTCGGCGTTCTCGCGCAGCGGCGGGATCGCCGCGTAGGTCATCGAGACCGGGCACATCACGCCCGACCCGACCTGGCTCCAGAGCACGAACAGCCCGGCGCGGACCACGTGCGCACCCGGCTGCGGGTCGCGCCACGGCAGCGAGTGGATCTCGCGCTCGATCGCCTGTCTCAGACTCCAGTGCCAGGAGGGGTCGAGCTCGACCTCGTCGATGCGGTGGCCGTAGCGGTCGTGGGTGCGCAGGACCGGCTCGTTGCGCTCGGCACGGTCGGCGTGCTCGATCGCCTCGGGGCTGCCGGCCAGCTCGCCGGTGTCGCGCAGCCGGTCGACGCCCCAGCCGCCGCCCTCGCGCTCGAGCGCCTCGCCGAGCGGGACGTCCGCCTCGAAGACGTTGTAGGGCGCGATCGGGGGCGCCTGGTTCTGAACCTCATGCGTGGACGCGCTCTTGAGCACGGGGCAGTGCCTCCTCTGAGAATTGGACAAGGGTGAAGATCAGGGCGTCGTGGGGACCGCCGTTGGCGGTGGAGAGGGGGCCGACGAGCGCCTCGCCGAGCGCCCCGACCAGCGCCGCCGCCACCGTGCGGGTGTCGTGCGAGCGCAGCTCGCCGTCGCGTACGCCGTCCTCCAATACGCGCGCGAACGCGTCGCGGTAGCCGGTGCGGAAACGCAGCCGCTCGGCCTCGACGGCCGGGTCGACCGGCTCGGCGAGCAGCGCGTACGCGAGCACGGGCCCGGCCAGGGCGCGGCGCGCGAACGCCTCGACCGCCGCGGCCACCCGCTCACGCGCCGAGCGGCCGTCGGGTGCACTCACCTCCACGACCACGTCGAGCTCGCGCTGCGACGCGCGCCGGAACGCCTCGGCGAACAGGTCGCCCTTGGAGGGGAAGTGGCGGTAGACGGTGCCGACCGCCACGCCGGCGCGGCCGGCGACGGTCTGGACGGCCGCGGATGCGTATCCACCGGCGGCCATCTGCTCGAGCGCGGCGGTCACGATCCGCTCGCGCGTGGCGGCCTTGCGGGCCTCCGTGCGCTCGGTCGGGCGGTACGGCATGCACGAAGAAGTGAATCACGATTCATGGCTTTGCGCAAGGTGGCGCGCGCCCGCTGTCCGAGCGGCGAGGGGACATAACTCATCCTGCTACGGTGCGGGCGATGATTGCCCTCCGCCGCCCGATGCTGCTGCTGACCCTTTTCGCACTCGTCGCCGCCACGGTCGCCGCGACGCCGGCGGAGGCCGCGAAGCGCAAGGTGCCGTTCGGATTCTTCGGCACGGTCCTCCAGCCCGACAGCGCGGACGTCCCGCCGCTCGTGCTCGAGCGGCAGATGGCCCTCATGTCGACCTCCGGAGTGGAAACCGTCCGCGCGACGTTCTCCTGGGCGAGGATCGAGCCGAGCCGGGGCGTGTACGACTGGTCACGCATCGACTCGCTGGTCAGGGCCGCGGCGACCCACCGGCTCGAGCTGCTCGCCAACGTCATGGAGGCGCCGGAGTGGGCGCAGGGCCGAGACGTGTCCAGGTACCCGACCGGCACCCCGCCCAAGAGCGCACAGGCCTACGCGGGGTTCATCCGCCAGCTGGTCATGCGCTACGGGCCGAAGGGGACGTTCTGGGGGCAGAACCCCACGACGCCTCGCGTGCCCATCCGTCAGTGGCAGATCTGGAACGAGCAGATGGCGCCCTGGTTCTGGTCGAAGCGGCCCTGGGCGCGCAGCTACACGAAGGCGTTGAAGGCCTCGTACCAGGTCATCCACCGGGCCGATCGCGGGGCGACCGTGGTTGCCGGCTCGTTCGTTGCGATCGCGGGCTACACCCAGTGGCGCGGGATCAAGGACCTCTACCGCGCCGGGGCGAAGCGCTACTTCGACACGATCGCCGTGCATCCGTTCACGAACGACCCGAACTCGGTCCGCGCCAGCGTGGACCGGATGCTCGAGATCGTGCGGCGCGTGCGCGCCGAGATGCGCAAGCGCGGCGACGGTCGCAAGCCGATCATCCTCACCGAGCTGACCTGGCCGGCCGCGATCGGCAAGGTGCCGAAGGCAAGGCTGCTGGGGCTCGAGACCACCTCGCGGGGGCAGAAGGCCCGCATGAAGGCGGCCTACCACCGGCTCGTGAAGGTCAAGCGCCGGCTGCGGATCAGCCAGGCGTACTGGTTCTCGTGGGCGACGGCATACGACGCCAAGTCGAGCTTCACGGACGTGTCCTACCGCTTCACGGGGCTGACTCGGCGCCGGGGCAACGTGTTCTCTCCGATGCCGATCCTGAGGACGTACACCAGCCTCGCCGCGAAGTACGAAGGTTGCCGAAAGGGCGAAGACGCCAGACGCTGCAGGTAACGTCCCAGGCGGCTGGCGCGGACCTGCGTGAGCAGGTGCACAATGGGAGCCGATGCCTGAAATGAGCCTGACCGACCGGACCCTCGCCGCGATCGGAGCCGTCGAGCTCCCGGTCGAGCAGCTCGAAAGCTCTCCTCAGACCCGGCGCAGGGACACGATCGGCCGGCTGGCTCTGGTCGGTGCGGACATGATCGCCGTCGTGGCGGCGACGTTCGCGGTGACCGTGCTGCCGTTCTCGGAGGCGGAGCTCACCCCCTGGGTGATCGCCTACCTCCCCTTCTACGCTCTGCTCGCGAAGATGGCCGGGCTGTACGACCGCGACCAGTTCGTGCTGCACAAGACGACGCTCGACGAGGCGCCGCGGATGGTGGCCACGGCGGCGATCTTCGCCCTCGCGATCGAGGGCATCCAGGCGATCCAGTACACGGGCGGATCCCACCCGCTGCCGCTCTGGGCGATCCTCACGGTCAGCATGATCGTCACGCGCGCGTTCGCGCGCTTCGTCGTGGTCCGCACGACCGCGAGCGAGCGTGTGCTGGTGATCGGCGACGCTCAGGCAACCGCGCTGATCCGGCGCAAGCTGAACGCCGACCCGAGCCTCAACGCCACTGTCGTGGGTCGGGTGGGCGGCGACTTGGACGACGAGCGCATCGACAAGGTGCTCGGCACGATCGACGAGCTGCCGGCCGTGGTCGAGGCCCACCGGATCGAGCGGGTGGTCGTCGCGCCGGCGCAGGAGGGCGGCGGGGACGTCGTCGACGTCGTGCGCCTTGCCACCGCCTGCGGGGTGCGCGTGGCCGTGCTGCCGCGCATGCTCGAGGTGATCGGCACCTCGGTGGTCTTCGACGATCTCGGCGGCCAGGTGCTGCTGTCGGTGCCGGGATTCGGGCTGTCGCCCTCGTCGCGGCTGCTCAAGCGGACGTTCGACGTGCTGGTCGGCTCCGTGATGCTGGTCGTCCTGAGCCCGCTGCTGTTGCTGATCGCGCTCGGGATCAAGCTCGGCTCGCCCGGGCCCGTGCTGTTTCGCCAGACGCGTGTAGGGCGCCACGGCCGCGAGTTCCAGATGCTCAAGTTCCGCACGATGGTCCACGACGCCGACGAGCGCAAGCACGAGCTGACCGAGCTCAACGAGGCGGCTCCGATGTTCAAGATTGCCGACGACCCGCGCGCGACGCGGCTCGGACGCTTCCTCCGGCGCAGGTCGCTCGACGAGCTGCCGCAGCTGCTCAACGTCCTGCGCGGCGACATGAGCCTGGTCGGCCCGCGGCCCCTGGTGACCGAGGAGGACCGCCTCTTCTCGGGCTGGGAGCGCCGCCGCTACCACGTGGCGCCGGGCGTGACCGGTCCGTGGCAGATCCTCGGCTCGAGCCGCGTGCCGATGGAGGACATGGTCACGATCGACTACCTGTACTGCGCGAACTGGTCGATGTGGCTGGACGCCAAGATCCTGGCGCGGACGATCCCCTACGTGCTCAGCCGGCGCAGCCCGGAGTTCACGGCCCGGACCGACTGAGCCGGGCGAGCCCGCTCAGCAGGGCCTCGCGCTCGCGCGGCGGGAGCGTCTCGAGGACGTCATCGTGGATGCGCGCCGCGATCGCCTCCGCCTGGCGCACCTTGGCGGCCCCCGCCTTGGTGACCACGATCACCCGAGCGCGGCGATCGCCGGCCAGGGGGCGCCGCTCGGCCAGCCCCTGGGCCTCGAGCTCGTCGAGGGTGACCACCATCGTCGTCTTGTCGAGCCCGACGAGGCGTACCAGCTCGGTCTGGGTGTACTCGCCCTGCATCGCGGTCTTGAGGACGTGATGCGCCCGCGGCGAGATGCCGGTGCTCTCGAGCGCCGCCGTCAGCTCGGTCTTGAGCGCGTGGCTGGCCTGGGACAGCAGCCAGCCGAGGTTGGCAGCGAGCGGCTGAGCGCCGGTGCCGGGCTCCCCCATGGAGCGATGCTAACGCTCAGAGCGTGCGCGGCGGGTCGCCCGAGTCGCGGACGACGATCGGCGTGCCCGCGTGCCCGTTGCCGTTGCTCGCGGCGGTGGTGGCGGCGGTCGCCCGGGCGTAGGCGGCGTACCCGCTGAGGGCCGAGCCGCCGTTGGCGACGACGCCGAGCACGTTCGCGTCCAAGCCCTGCAGCTGGTCGCGCAGCCGGCTGGCCTCCGGCCCCCGCGTGGAGTTGACCGAAGCCGTCACCAGCACGCCGTCCACGTGGCGCAGCAGCGAGATCGCATCGGCCACATGCGGGAGCGGCGGGGTGTCGATCACGACGATGTCGTGGTCCTTGCGCAGCACCTCCAGCACGCGGACCATGACCGACGACTGCATCAGCGCCCACGGGTTCGGGGCGGGCTGGCCGGCGACGATCACGTGCAGCGGGCGCGGATGCCCGACGGGGGTCGCGCTGCCCTGGATCGGCAGGATCGTCTGCATCGCGGCCGAGATCGAGACCTCGCCCTGGAGCGCCTCGGCGAGGCCGGGCGCCTGCTCGAGGTCGTAGCGGTCGGCGAGGCTCGGGCGCCGCAGGTCCGCCTCGACCAGGGCGACCGAGAGGCCGCCCGAGGCCGCGGCGGCGGCCAGGTTCCAGGCGACCGTCGTCTTGCCCTCGCCCGTCCGGGCGGACGTGACCAGCACGCTGCGCACCGGTTCCTCGCGAGCGAAGCGCAGGTTCATCTGGAGCATTCGGAAGGCTTCGGCGATCTGCGGCGGAAGGTCCGCGAACGGCTTGTGGCGCTTCAACGCGCGGCTGCGCGGCACCGTGGTCAGCACCGGCGCGTCGAAGGCGGCCGTGACCTGCTCGGTGCGGCGCAGCTTGCGGTCGGACTGCTCGCGCACGAGCGCCAGGCCGCCGCCGAGCAGCGCGCCGAACAGAACGCCCAGCAGGATCGTCTCGATGGGATTGCCTGCCCTGGACGTGGGCAGCACCCCCTCCTGGATCACCCGCGGGCTGCCGACGCCGACGTCGGCGACGGTGGTCATGCGCTGGATGTGGATCTGGAGCTGGCGACCCGCCGGCGTCTCCTTCTGATCGGCCGGCAGCTGGTTGTACTGCTGCTGGAGGTTGGCGAGCGCCAGCTGCGCCTGCTTCTGCTCGTCCGCGTTGGCGATCTTGGCGGCCTCTTCGGCGTAGATCGTGGCCAGGCGCGCCGCGTCCTCGCGATTCGTGTCCTTCGCCGTGATGTCGACGACGTCGGAGTTCTTGGCCAGCGCCACCTCGACGTTGTCCGCGACTTCCTTGCCGTCGACGTCCTCCCCCAGCGCCCGCAGTCGCGTCGCCGTGGCGTCCGCCACGCGACGAGAGCCCACGACCTCGACGTTGTCGAGCGCAAGGTTGTCGGCGTCGTAGGTGCCCGGAAGCAGGTTCAGGGCGTTCAGCTCGGCGCCGATCGACTGGCGGAAGAGCAGCTTGGACGTCGAAGCGTAGGTGTTGCGCGTGGCGTAGGCGAGTGCAGCGGCGGCGCCTCCCGCCAGCAGCGTCACCAGCACGATGATCCACGCACGGCGGCGCAAGACACCCAGCAGCGAGACGTGCTCGCGGGTCGCCGGTTCGATTCCGTACGTGGCTGAGTTGTCTTGGGAAGCCAAGAAATTCAGGCTACCGGAGGTCTTCCGATCGGGCCATGGGGAACCGTTCATGATGCTCGTGTGGCATTTCGGCTCTTCCTTATTGCCCCTTCGGCGCTGTTTACAGACCACCTCCCGCACGGGGACGGGCTGGCGGCGTTCGGTCACGTACGCGAGCTCGCGAGCAGGGGGCACGACCTGCACGTGGCCACCGGACCCGTCGCGCTCGAGGGCGAATTGCCCCCGAATGTGCATCTCTATCCCCTAAACGGAGGACGGCCGCGCTTCATGTGGGAGCTGGGGCGTCTCTACCGGCGCCTGGCCCGCGCCCGCCGGTTCGACGCGGCCCACCAGCTCAACCCGGTCGACGTCGGGGTGAGCCTCGCGCTGCCCGGCGACGGGACGCCGCTGCTGCTCGGCCCGTACTACTCCGACTGGGCCCCGTCGGGGCCCGGGGCTGACGCACAGGTCGGGCCGCTGACGCTGCGCGTGAAGCGCCTCGTGCGAGCCGCGCAGCAGCGGCGGGCCACCACGCTGCTGCTCTCGACCCCGGATGCCGTCTCCAAGGTGGCCTCCGGGCGAGCGCTCGTGCGCGAGCTGCCGCACGGCATCGACGAGAGCGTCTGGCGCCCGCCCGAGGCGGCGCCGGCGGGGCAGACGGCGCTGTTCCTCGCCAACCTCGAGGTCCGCAAGGGCATCCACGTGCTGCTGGACGCGTTCGAGGCCGTCGCCGCGCGGCTGCCGGAGGCGCGCCTGCAGGTGGCCGGCGACGGACCGGAGGGCGAGACCGTTCGGCGCCGGCTTCGCGAGTCGCCCGCGCTCGCCCGCGTCGAGCTGCTCGGCCGCGTGGATCGGACGCAGGTTCGCGAGCTCATGCAGTCGTGCGACGTCTACTGCCTGCCCTCCTACGGCGAGCCGTTCGGGATGAGCGCGCTCGAGGCGATGGCGTGTGCGCGGCCGGTCGTCGCAACGGACGCGGGAGGCCTCGGGCAGCTGATCCCGGACGGCGGCGGTCGGAAGGTGCCCCCCGGCGACGCGGCCGCCCTCGCCGGCGCCCTCGCCGAGGTGCTCGGCGATGCGGACCTGCGGCGCGCGATGGGCGCGTGCAACCGGGAGGCCGTCGAGGAGCGCTTCGCCTGGTCGCGGGTCGCCGATCGCCTGGAGGAGCTCTACGAGGAGGCCATCCAGGCGGCGCGCTTCTCGGCCTCCAGCTGACTGCGGCGGCGGAAGTCGTAGGCCAGGATCTGGCCGGCCATGAACCAGAGCACGACGCCGTGGCTGCCATAGAACTCGTCGCCCGCGGCGAGCGTGACGAGCAGGAAGACGAACATCGAGAACAGCGCCAGGCGGAGATCCTGCCCGGGGGCCCGCGCCCTGGCGCCGTTCCAGGCCGCGATCAGGATATAGCCGAGCGCGCCGGCCACGATCAGGAAGCCGACCGGCCCGACCTGGTACATCAGCGCCAGGTAGCCGTTGTCGGGCGCCCGCAGCAGCGACTCGCCCTTGAGCTTGGTCGCCTCGCCCGCGCTGCCCAGCCCGTGACCGATCGGGGCCGTGGCTGCGACCGGCAGCGTGTCGCCGAAGGTTGCCTTCCGCTCGGTGGCCGAGGTGTCCTGGCCGAGGTTCTGGATGGTCTTGAAGCGATCGACCACGTTGCGCGCCGTCGAGCTGACCGGCGAGAGCGCGAACGCCGTGAGCACGGTCACCAAGACCGCCCCGAAGATGATCCGGGCGCTGGCCCCGCGGGAGGCGATCACGTGAGCGACCCCCGCGACCATCAGGCCGAGCCAGGCCGAGCGCACGAACGTGAGCGAGCACGCGACGCCCACGATCACGAGCGCCAGCGCCGCCGGCCAGCGCAGACGGTGCACCGTCAGGAACATCAACAGCGTGAGCCCGAGCAGGCCGCCCAGCGTGCCCGGGCTGTTCATCGACGAGAACACGCGCACCGCCTCGCCGCCCTCGATGCCGATGCTGCCGAACTGGGTCGCCTCGAGCCACGACTGGTCCCAGTTCGGCAGGCCGAAGATGTGCTGGTAGATCGCGTAGAGCGACACCACCGGCATGCCGTAGAGCAGGACCTTGCGCAGCGTGCTGTCCCGAGCGAGCGTGCGCTCGCCGACGCCGAGCACGGCCGCCGACACGGCGGCCAGGTAGGCCACGAACGCGTAGATCCCCGAGCTCGGCCCGGCGACGAGCCCCAGCGGAAGGCCAATCGCGAACGCCCCGGCGACCGCGAGCAGGACGCGCCGGATCACGGTCGGCACGTGGAAGTTGAGCAGTTCGAGACCCGCGATCGCGCTCGTGGCGAGGAACGGCGCCAGCGACAGCGGATCGCTCTCCAGGTAGCCGGTCATCAAGCCCTCCAGGCGGCGCAGGCCGGGCGCGATGAACCAGAACGCGAACACGGCGATGATTCCCCACTGGCGGTTGTACTGGTGGAGGGCGATGACCAACGCGACCAGCGTGAACGCCGTCGCAGCCTGCACAGAGACCATCAGCGCGCCGGCCACGACGATCGCCGCGGCGCCACCCGCGACCAGGGTGAACGCGAGGTCCCCGCGCAGAAGGGTCACGCGTGGCCCGCTGCCGGCGGAACGCACGCGCCAGATCAGCCCGCCCACGGCGCCTCCGCTCGATCGTCGCGCCGGCCGGCCGCCGCGACCGGGGGCGCGATCGCGGCCCCGTAGACGGCCAGCATCCCGCGTGCGTGAGCCGCGTCGGTGAAGCGGGCGGCCGCCGGGGGGCCGGCCGCGCTCAAGCGCTCAAGCGCGTCCCGGTCGCGCAGGAGCTCGGTGGCCGCGCCGACCCACGCCTCGGGGTCCTTGGGCGGAAGCGTCCGGCCGCAGGCGCGGTCGTCGACCAGCTCGGGACCGGCGCCGACTTCGCCCACAAGCGGCGGCGTGCCCACGGCCATGCTCTCGACCGTGACCAGCCCGAACGGCTCCTCCCATGACGGAAGCAGCGACAGGTCGAGCGCGCGCAGCAGCCCGGGGACGTCGTCACGCTGTCCGAGGAAGTGCACCGCGTCGCGCACGCCGAGCTCGTCCACCAGCGCCTCGAGCGAGCGCTTGAAGGCGTGGTTGTCGTAGCGCACGCCCCTGCCGCCGAAGACCACCTCGCCGACGATGACCAGGTGGGCGTCCACGCCGGCGCGACGCACTCCCGCCAGGGTTCGGATCGCCACGTCCTGTCCTTTCCACGGGGTGATCTGCGCCACCTGCCCGAGCAGGGCCGTGTCCGGGCCCAGCCCGAGCTGCTCGCGCAGCGGCGCGGGCTGGACCTCGGGATTGAAGCGGGCGTGGTCGATGCTGTTGTAGACGCGCGTCGCGACCGGCCGGCGGAGCCCATCGTTGAACTTGGCGGCCGTGTAGTCGGAGACCGCGGCGACCCCGCCCGCCGTGCGGACCAGCAGGGAGCGGATCATGCTGCCCATGCGCGTCAGCGGCACGTGCTCGTGAGCGCGGACGACGTATGGGACCCGCGCCGTCGAGGCCATGATCCCGACGCGCGTGCTGTTGGCGTGGATCACGTCGGCGCGGAAGCGTCGTGCCGCCCGCGCCAGCGCGACCCCGCCGGAGATGAGCTGCGCGATGCCGAGCGGGGTCTGGATCGGGTGCGGCCGCAGACTCGCGTCGACGGTCGGCACCGGCAAGCGCTCGATACCGGCGCGGTCCACGGCGTCCGTCAGCGCCCCCGTGGACGGGCAGGCGACGCAGACGTCGTGCTCCCCGCGCAGGCTCTCCACCAGGCGCATCAGGGACACCTCGCCGCCGCTCCAGGCGCTGGTGTGGTTGGCGAACAGGATTCTCATCGAACCCGACCCGGGACGGGACCGTCCACCCCGGGACGGACAGTCCACCTTACATCCGGCCGGGCGACGAGCTCCCCACTCGGGCCACGACGGCCAGCTGGCCCGCGAACGAGGGCAACAGCCGTGCGATCAGCCGCGCTGCGGCCGTACGGCCCTCGCCCTGATAGCTGACCAGCTCACAGCCGAGCCGCTCCAGGCGGCGGCGCACCTCGGCCGCGTTGCTCCAGTAGATCGCGTCGGCGTCGTAGCCGACCACACCGGACGCGAGCGTGTGCGCGCGCCGCGCGAACGCGTCGCGACCCAGCGCCGCGGCCGTCGACCGGCCCACGTTGCGCGCGAGCAGGGCCAGCGCGGCACGTCTGGAGCGCAGGCCGAGGTAGGGCGTCCGGCCGCGGGTCAGGTCGACCAGGATCCGAGCGCCGGCCAGCGGCGAGGTCAGGTTCGGCGAGCAGACGACGACCAGCCCGCCGGGGCGGACGACGCGCACGAGCTCGTCGAGGAACGCGCGCGGATCGGCCACGTGCTCGATCACGTTGAGCGCGCCGGCCGCCGCGAAGGCCCCGTCCTCGAGATCGGTCCGGCGGGCGAAGTCGGCGACGAAGAAGCCCGGCTCGTCGGGCAGGAAGCGCGCCGAGCTGTCCGTGCCGACCGCGTCGAAGCCGGCCTCACGCAGCATCCGCGTGCTTGTCCCGATCCCGCACCCGACGTCGAGCACGCGCGATCCCGGCTCACCCCAGCGACGGAAGTAGGACAGGTACTGCGCGAACATCGACTCGTCCTGCCCGGCGAGCATCGCACGGTACTCGCTCGACCCGCGGTAGTAGTCGGTGAGGTCCGAGCCCACGCAGCGCGACACTAGCGCCGCGCCGCGACCTCCAGCACCACCGGCCGCCCGGCCATCAGCAGCGCGACCCGCCCGTGGCTCAGCGGCGCCCTGACCAGCCGCCGCGAGCGCACCGGGTCACCGGCGCGGACGCGTCGGGCGTCCGGCAGCGTCACCGTCACCCGCCTGGGCGCGACGCGCACGCCCCGCTTGTGCTCGATGTCCCACATGCTGGCCGTGCGCCAGAGCGCGACCAGGTAGTTGCCGTTGGCCTTGCGCAGCACGAGCTGGTGCACGTCCGCCGGTCCGCGCACGCCGATGCGCAGCGGCCGCTGGCGGGTGCGCCCGCCGGCCGGGCCGACCAGCGTCAGCAGGTTCTTCAGCGCCGTGAAGGCGGGCTTGGGGGAGAAGTCGCGGCGCAGCAGGCCGAAGTGCTGCTCGGGATCGCGCCCGCGCGGGTCCGGCTTCTCGTCGAGCAGCTCGTACGCGTAGGTGCGCCGGATGCCGGAGGCGAAGTGCTGGAGGAACGTGCGCGTCAGGTAGACGGCGGCGACCTGCTCGGAGACACCCGGCTGCTGGTCGGCCGGACCGCGCATCGCGTTGTGGTAGCCCGCCTCGGTCGCCCAGACGGGCTTGCGGCCCGAGACGGTGCTCCCGCGGGCGAGCTCGGCGCGCACCTGGCGGGAGTCGGGCGACAGCCCGTAGGTGTAGGGGTGGATGTTGCCGACGTCGAGGAAGGCGCGCTGGTCGCCGACGCGGCGCGCGCCGGTGGGCGTGCCGAACGCCGGGCCGATCACCGGCAGCCCGCGCAGGGCCGGGTTGCGCTTCGCCTTGCGGTAGAGCTCACGGCTATAGCGGGTGAGCCGGCCCGCCCAGCCGTGCGTGCCGCTGAAGTGGTCGACCTCGTTGGGCTGCTCGAGCGCCTCGGTCGCGTGGCGCAGCCGGCCGCCGGCCACCGCCAGCAGCTGGTCGATCGTCCCGGCCGGGTTGCCCGGCTTGCCGACGATGAAGTCGAACCGCATCCCGTGCGCGGCGGCCAGGTCGACGGCCCTGAAGTAGCGCTCGTTCCAGTCGCGCCACTGGGGCGCCGGGTTCCCGTAGATGCCGTCGCGCAGGTGCTTCACGCCGAGCTCGTCGAGCCTGGCCACCACGCGCGGCCAGTTGCCGTAGGCGGTGTCGTAGTAGACGGCATGGGTCACCACGCCGACCGAGTCGCGGAACGAGGCCGCGCTCTTGGGCTTCACGGCATGGGCGCTCGCAGCCGGCGCGACTGCCAGCAAGCACGCCCCAGCCACGAGCAGTCGGGCGAAGACTGCACGCATGTGATTACGCATCGGCGTTCGCGTGCCCGGGTTGACGGTGCTCGCTGCCGATCCGGACGGACGTACGATCCCCGCGTGTCAGGGATCGCACTGGTTCACGACTACCTACTCGTGCTGCGCGGCGCGGAGCGGACGTTCGCCGCGATGAGCGACGTCTGGCCCGAGGCGCCGATCTTCACGCTGCTCTACGACGAGGAGGGCACCGGCGGGCGCTTCGCGGGCCACTCCGTGACGACCTCGCCGCTCCAGCGGCTCGGGGCCAGCCAGGACAGCTTCCGCGGCATGCTGCCGCTGTTCCCGGCCGCGGTCCGGCGGCTCGACCTGAGCGGCTACGACACGGTCGTGTCGAGCAGCAGCGCCTTCGCGCACGGCGTCCGCCCGGATCCGGGGGCGAAGCACCTCTGCTATTGCTACTCGCCGTTCCGCTACGCCTGGCACGAGCGCGACCGCGCGCTCGCCGAGGTGCCCCGGGCGGTGCGGCCGATGCTCGACTTCTTCCTGCGCCGGCACCGCGCGTTCGACCGGCGCGCGCTGGCCACGGTCGACCGCTTCCTGGCCACCGGCGAGATCGCGCGCGAGCGCATCCGCCGCTTCTGGGGCCGGGACGCCGAGGTGCTTCACCCGCCGGTCGAGGTCGACCGCTTCTCGATCGGAGCTCCCGGCGAGCACGTCCTGTTCGTGGCCGAGCTGGTCCGCCACAAGCGCCCGGAAGTGGCGATCGAGGCGGCCGTCGCGGCGGGCCGGCAGATCAAGGTGGTCGGCACAGGGCCCGAGCTGGGGCGGCTGCGCGAGCGCTACGGGCAGGCGGCCGAGTTCCTCGGGCGAGTGGACGACGAGCGCCTGGCCGGGCTCTACGCGGAGGCCGCCGCGCTGGTCGTGCCCAACGTGGAGGAGTTCGGCATCGCCGCCGTGGAGGCCCAGGCGGCCGGGCGCCCGGTGGTGGCGATCGACGCTGGCGGCGCGCGCGAGACCGTGCTGCCCGAGCAGACCGGCGTGCTCGTGCCGGAGGGTGACCCGGCGGGGCTCGCCCGGGCGCTGCGCGGCGACCTGACCCGCTTCGACCCGCGAGCCATCCGCGAGCACGCACAGCGCTTCCGCCCGGAGGTGTTCCGCACGCGTCTGCGTGAGCTGGTCGAGGGGCTCGGCTAGCGCCGCGTCGCCCGCACGCAGGTCTGCACCCAGCGGACCTTGCCGCGGCGCCAGCTGGCGCGCATCTGGCGGCGCGCGAGCTTGCGGCGCTTGGCCTTCGACTTGCGCTTGGCCTTGCTCGAGCCGGCGCAGCAGCGCGACGCCTTGCGCGCCTTCAGCGCCGACGCGCAGCTGCGCGGCCGCTTCGACGCCCTCTTGCCCTCGCCGGCGCCGCCCGTCTCGACGCCGCGCGGGGTCAGCTTGAGCACAACCGGTCCGCCGCCGACGTCGACGGCCAGCCGCGACGGCGACGTCCAGCGCTGCTGCTCCTCGCCGGAGTCGACCGGGTTGAACCGGCGCGCCAGCGAGATCCGGTCGCCGAGCGCGACCTCGACCCGGTCACTCGCCGGGAACAGGTCCACGCGGTTGCTCGCGCTCCAGACGCTCACGGCCCGCCACAGGACCAGCGAGTAGGTCCCGTCGGCGGAGCGCAGCAGCAGCTGGCGCAGGTCGGCCGGCGCGCTGTCGAACCCGAGGTGCAGCCCGCCCGGCGCCGCCACCGGTGCGGAGTCCGCGTCGACGGCGCGCAGCAGGTTGCGCACGGACAGGAAGGCCGGCTTGCGCGACAGGTCCGCCCGCAGCAGCCCGAAGCGGTTCTCGGTCAGCGGCAGTCCCGGCGGCTTGGAGGCATCGGTCCACGGATCGGCCAGCTGGAAGAAATAGGTGCGCTCGACGCCGCCGCGGAAGCCCTCCAGCACCAGCCGGGGCGAGTAGAGCGCGGAGGCGCGCTCCGAGACCGGCAGGTTGCCGCCGGTCGTGCCGAGGTCTGTGTGGTAGCCCGACTCGGTGGCCACCAGCGGCTTGGAGCCCGTCGCCCCGGCCGCCTGGAACCGCAGGACGGCGAGGTCGTGGTAGGGCTGGAACGCGCTCGGGTACGGATGGAAGTTGCCCTTGTCCGCCCATGCCGTCAGATCGCCGAGCTGATTCGTCGTCGCCGGATAGCCGACCGCCGGCGACAGCACCGGCAGCCCGGCGAGGGCCGGCTCCGAGTTGACGCGGGTGAAGAGGCGCTGCTGGTACTCGCGCGCATGCTGGATCCACTGCGGGTCGCCCGTGAGGTTGGGCTCGTTGGGCGCCTCGATCGAGATCACCGCGCCGCGGACCTTGTCGCGGATCCCGTTCAGGGTCGCGTTCATCTGGGCGTCGCCGCCGGCCAGCGTCCCGACGATGATGTTCGCCTTGATGCCCTCGGCGGACAGCTGGTTGAGCCGGTTGACGTTGTAGGAGCAGGTGGGGCAGAGGCCGTCGCGGATGTAGCGGACGCCGAGCTCGTGCAGGCGCGAGCGCACCGTGGGGAAGTCCCCGTAGGCGGTGTCGATCCAGGCGAGGAAGAGGTTGACGCCGACGGAGTCGCCGAGCGCGCGCGAGGACTTGGCACCGACGAACGGCTCCGACTGCGCCTGCGCAGGGGCGGCTATTGCAAGGACGGCGAGAACGGTGGCGGCGACTCCACGCAATGCGAGCACGAGTGTTGCCGTTGCCGCGCACGCGGAACCTCAAACATCCGTCCAGCGCGTTGGACTGCGGCATCGGGCCGATCCAGGCTGCAAGATTGCGACCAGTGAGGCGCCGCACGATCCTCGCGCTTGCCGCTGCCGTGGTCGTCTTCGCCGTCGCGGCGGTCATCCTGGAGATCACCGAGGAGCAGGGTTCGTCGCCGCCGCAGGTTGCCGGCGAGAGGCCCGCCGCGGGGCTCGTGGACTCCATCGGCGTCAACGTCCACTTCAACTTCCTCGACACCGCCTACGCCCGCCAGGTGGAGGTGATCGACCGGCTGCGCGAGCTCGGCATCCACAACCTGCGCGACGGGCAGCCGCTCGCCGGCCAGGCGATCGAGACCGTGATGCCGGCGGCCGCCCGCGAAGGCATGCGGATGACGCTGATCACCGACGCGGCGCGCGACCCGGCCCCGGACGTCCAGCAGTCGGTACGCGTGCTGGGCGACCGGATCGCGGCCTTCGAGGGGCCGAACGAGCTCGACAACTCGGGCGACCCGGGCTGGGTCGGCCGGCTGACCGCCTACATGCCGGCGCTGAGCGCCGCCGTCCGCAAGGAGGCCCCCGGCGTCACTCTGATCGGCCCCAGCGTCCTCATGGGCCCCAGCCGGGTCGAGCTGCCCGAGAACCTGCCGGGGCTGTACAACGCCCACCCCTACGCGCTCGGCGGGCCGCCCGAGCCGACCATCGGCACCGCCGTGCACGAGGCGAGGCCGGCCGGGATCCGCAAGGGCGCCTTCTTCACCGAGCTCGGCTACCACAACGCCCTCGCCGCCAGCACCGGGCAGCCGCCGGTGTCCGAGGCGACGGCCGCCGTCTACCTGCCGCGGGCGCTGGTGGCGGCCTACGCCGCCGGCGTGCGCCGCACGTTCGTCTACGAGCTGCTCGACGAGAAGCCCGAGCCGGGCCTGGTCGACTCCGAGCAGCACTTCGGCCTGCTGCGCAACGACCTGTCCCCGAAGCCGGCGTTCACGGCGATCAAGACGCTGATCGCGGCGGTGCGGTCGTCGCCCGGCCCGGGCCCCCGGGCGCTGCCGTGGGACCTGCGGTCGCCGGACGACGAGGACGTGCAGCACCTGATGCTGGCGCGACGCGACGGCTCGCGCGCGATCGCGATCTGGCGCCCGGTGTCGGTCTGGGACACCGACGAGCGGCGCGCGGTCGACCCCGGCAGCGTTCCGGTCGAGCTGCTCTGGGGGCTGACGGCGCGCGACGTGACGGTCTGGCGCCCGAGCGTCTCCGAGCGGCCAGTGCTGCGCCGCGGTGAGACTCGCCGGCTGAAGCTCGACCTGGCCGGCGATCTGGTCCTGGTCAGCTTCCGGTGACGGGCTGGCATACGGTGTGACGATGCTGCGGCGGCTGCTGGCCCGCGGGCTCGTGCGGGCGGGGATCGTCACCTATGTCTTCTCGGGGTTGACGCTGGTGGCGAATCTCGTGACCGGGATCGTCACCGCGCGGGCGCTCGGGCCGAGCGGCCGGGGCGTGTTCGTCGCGCTCACGACGGTCACCCAGCTCGCCGGGTTGCTGTTCGCGATGGGCGTGGCCCAGAGCCTCAGCTACTACATCGCGCGCCGGCCCGAGGACGGTCCGCGGCTGCTGACCACCTGGACGGCGATGCTCGTGCCGCTCACCGTTGTGGCGATCGCGATCAGCGAGCTGCTGCTGCCCGCGATCTTCAGCGGCGACCAGGAGTCGCTCGACCTGGGCCGCTGGTTCATGTTCTCGATCGTCCTCGTGGTCGGCCTCGAGCTCAACTACGGGCTGCTGCTCGGCATGCACGACTTCTTCGTCTACAACGTGCTGCGCTTCGCCCAGGCGGCGCTGATCGCGGTCGCCTTCATCGTGCTCTGGATCGGCGACGACCTGACCGTCAAGAGCGCGCTGATCGGGGCGATCATCGGATCCTCGACCGCCATGGCGGCCGGCCTGGCGCGCAGCGTCGCGCGCGTGGGCGTCGGGCCGCTGGATCCGCGCTTGGGGGCCACCTCGCTCTGGTACGGCGTGCGCGGCCAGGGCTCGACGGTCGCCACCAACGTCACGGCGCGGCTCGACGTGGCGATGCTCCCGGCCTTCGTGAGCAACGCGAACGTAGGCCTGTACTCGATCGCGGCCAACCTGTCGCTGATCGTCCACCAGCTGTCCAACACGTTCGCGGGCCTGGTGCTGCCGGCCGCCGCGAGCGACCCCGAGCGCAGCCGCGCCAAGGTGATCGGCTCGCTGTGGGCGTCGCTGGCCGTGGCGGCCGTGCTCGCCGGCTTCCTGGCGCTGTTCGCGCGGCCGCTGATCGGGCTCGTCTACGGAGACTCGTTCCGTGACGCCGCCGAGCCGCTGCTGCTGTTGCTGCCGGGCGTGGTCCTGTTTGCGGGCTCGTCGATCCTCGGCGCCGGCGTGTACGCGGCCGGCCGCCCGTTCACGGCGACCTTCGCGCAGCTGCTCGGGATGCTCGTTACGGTGGCCGGCCTGTTCGCCTTCCTGCGAAGCGGCGGGATCACCGCGGCCGCGCTCGTGTCGACGGCTTCGTACGCGACCGTGTTCGCGGCGATGCTGTTCGCGTACAAGCGGGTGACGGACACGCCCTGGGGCGCGTTCGTGCCGACCCCGTCGCGTCTGCGCGCCCTGCTCGCCTAGTAGGCGCCGGGGCCGCGCCACATGATCGGCACGGTGCGCAGCAGGATCTTCAGGTCCTTGCGGATGCTGTAGTTCTCGACGTACTCGCGCTCGACCGCGAGGCGCTCCTGGAAGTTCAGCTCGCCGCGGCCGTGCACCTGCATCGGGCCGGTCAGGCCGGGGCGCATCTGGAGGCGGAAGCGCTGCGTCTCGCCGTAGCGTTCGACCAGCCAGAGCTCCTCGGGCCGGGGGCCGACCAGGCTCATGTCGCCCTTCAGCACGTTGAACAGCTGCGGCAGCTCGTCGAGGCTGGTGCGCCGCAGGAAGCGCCCCACCTTGGTCACGCGCGGGTCCCGCCGCAGCTTGAACATCGGCTCGATGAGGTCGTCGGGCGAAATCACCTCGTTGATGCGCTGCTCGGCGTCCCGGCACATCGTGCGGAACTTGAGGATCTTGAAGGGCTTGCCGTCGCGCCCCGCGCGCACCTGGCGGAACAGCGCCGGCCCGCGCGAGGTGAGCCGCACGGCGACGGCGATCACCAGCATCACGGGGGCGAGCACCACGATCCCGATGGCCGACAGCACGACGTCGACGACGCGCTTGAGCGCCATCGTCGACCACGAGGTGCCCCAGGTGCCGTACTCGATCACCGGCATCTCGGCGATGTGGTTGAGCTGCACGGCGGTGCCGAGCATCGCGCGCATCGGCGGCATCACGCTCAGCTTCACGCCGGTCCCGCGGCAGGCCGACACGACCCGCGCCAGGGTCGCCTCGTCGAGCTCCGGGACGGCCAGCACGACGCGCTCGATGCCGGTCTCGGTGAGCAGGTACTCGAGGTCCTCGCGGGTCAGCTCCTCGAGCTTGAACTCGCGGTGCCCGGTGCCGTTGCCGTTGCCGTTCGGGTGGCTGGCGTACTCGAGGACGGACAGATGGTGGCCCGGCTCGAGTGCAAGCTTGCGTGCAACCGCGTCGGCCAGCTTGCCGTGACCCATCACCAGGGCGCGCTCGGGCGGGACCCGGCGCCGCCAGATCCCGCGCGCCACGGAGCGAAGCAGGAAGGCGCACGCGAGCGCCGTCAGGTAGAGGGCCAGCGCGCTGTCGAGCGTGACGGTCTCGTTGGGCAGCGCGCGGATGAAGAACAGGCTGCCGGCGACCGACAGCGTGACCCAGTGGAAGATCGCCGGCACCTCGTCGGTGGTGAGGTGCCAGATGCGCGGATGATCCGCGTCGTAGAGCCCTTCGAACTTCGCTACGACGATCCAGAGCGGCAGCGTCGGCAGTACCCAAAGCGGGTCGGTTGTGCCCTCCACAAGGGTCATCACGCCGACCGCGATTAGGGTCGTCAGGATGTCGGCTGCGAATAGGAGCCGACGTCTGAGCGAGTCCTTGCGCGTACGCAGCCGCCGCAGGGGGCGGTCGGGCGTTTGAGCGGGCGCTAGGGACGCGCGTCCGTGGGTTTCGGTACCAACGGGCTGCACCTCCGACGAATCACGATAGCCCCGAACACCGGAACGCGCTAGGGACAACCGGTAGGGGCCGGGAGACCGGTTTCAGGGCTTCGACGCGGTGGCCTGCGCGGTCGCGCGGCGCAGCAGCAGCCCGCCCGCCGCGAGGCTCATCGCGGCCACCGGCACCAGGTACGCCCAGGCCGCGCCGACGTCGCCGCCCGACGGGATCAGCAAAGCGCTGCAAGCCACGGAGGCAAGCACTCCCACGGCCCCGACCGGCAGGACGTCGCGGTCGTGCTCGAAGGCGATCAGTCCGTGCCAGGCGATGCCGAGCACCGCGTAGGCGGGCAGGCCGGCGAGCAGCACGGCGGCCGGATCGCCGGCCGGCTCGAAGCGATCGCCGAACAGCAGCTGCATGATCGTCGGCGCCAGGATCGCGCTGAGCGCGCCGAGCAGCGCCCCGCCGACGGCCGCGGCCCCGACCAGGCGGCCGACGAAGCGGACCGCACGCGGGCGGTCGCTCACGTACAGGTAGCTCATGCCGGGCAGCAGGGCGAACGCCCCGATGAACGCCAGATTGAAGATCGTGTCGGCCAGGCGCGCCGGGGCCGAGAACCAGGCCAGCTCCTCCTCGGAGCCGGTGTTGCCGAGAACGATCTGCGGCACCCGCGTCGCGACCGCGATCGCGAGCGCGGCGACCGCGAGCCCGATACCCGCCCGGAACAGCCGCCGGAACAGCACCGGCATGGGGCGCGCCGGTCCCTTCACCTCGTGACGCAGCACGAGGTAGAGCACCGCCACGTGCAGCACCTCCTTGAGCGCGAACCAGCCCACGACGCCGGTGACCGTCCCGCCCGTCGCGATGATCGCGATGCCGCCGGCCACCGCGACGACCATGCCGCCCAGCTGGAGCGCCGCCTCGAGCTGGAAGCGGCCGATCCCTCGCAGGATCGCGCTCAGGTAGTTGAAGAACGTGTTGGCGGCCGCATACGCGGCGGCGAGGCCGAGCAGCGTCCCGGCGCTGCCCGGTCCCGAGTCGACCAGGCCGAAGAAGGCGAGCGCGCCGCCCGCGACCAGCGCGCCGAGCGCGATCGCGGGGATGCCCGACCAGAACACCACGCGCGTCGGCTCCCTGCCCGCGGCCACCTCGCGGCTCGCGACGGTCGGCACGCCGGTGTCGGCCAGCATGCTGAAGGTGGCGTACAGGCCGACGATGTACGAGTAGACCGCGAACTCGTTCACGTTCAGCATGCGCGCCGCCGCCAGCAGGAAGACGAACTGCCCGAGGCGGGCGAGCGTGCGCGAGATCAGCGTCGGCGTCGACGACTGGAGCAGCTTCCGGTCGCTGCGCGTGAGGCGCTTGACCCTCCAGGGGGCTTCCGCGCCCGCGGCCGGTTCAGCCGGCGGCATCCCGATAGGCGCGGTAGACGGCGTCGGCCTGTCGCTCGAGCGAGAACATGTCCTCGACGCGCGCGCGTCCGGCGGCCCCCATTCGCTCGCGCCGGTCGCGATCCTGCGCGAGCTCGAGGATCGCGTCGGCCAGCCCGCGCGCGTCGTCCACGTCGACCAGCAGGCCCGTGTCGCCGGTCACGATCTCGCGCGGCCCGTCGATCCGGGTCGCCACCACCGGCAGACCCATCCCCATGGCTTCGATCAGCACCAGCCCGAACGGCTCGCTGCGCGACGGCAGCACGAGCAGGTCCCAGCCCGCCAGCTCCGCGAACGGGTCGCTGGTCACGCCGGACTCGATGCCGAGCTCGCCGGCGCGGGCCACCAGCCGCTCGGCCCAGCCGCGGTCGGGACCGTCGGGGCACTCGCCGATCAGGCGGAACCTGACGTCGGGACGCTGCGCGAGGACGAGCTGGGCGGCCTCGAGGAAGACGTCGGAGCCCTTGCGGCGTGAGACGTTCCCGAGCGCACCGACCACCAGCGAGCCGTTGCTCTGGGCGCGCGCCGACGCCGGCGGCAGCTCGATCCCGTAGTAGGCCATCTCGGCGGGGACGCGCTGGCGCCGCAGCGCCGCGAGGCTGGTCTCGGAGTTGGTGAGCACCCGGCGCGCGGTCGCCCGGATCACGGCGGCCGCCACGGCTCCCTTGACCCCGCGCGGGAGGATCTCGTGCACGTACAGGAACACGGGCGCGCCGCCCGCCCGCGCGGCGAGCGCCTCGGGGAGCATGATCAGCGTGTTCGCGTGCAGCACGTCCGGGGCCTCCCGCCGAACCCAGCGCTTGAAGCGGCGCAGGTAGCCGGGCGTGGCGGCGAGCCGCGCGACCGCGCCCGGAGGGGTGCGCAGCGCGGGCAGGCTGTAGCGCAGCGGGCGCGGCTCGCCCGCCACCCTGTAGCCGCGCCGCTCGAGCTCCTGGCGCAGCGGGCCGTCGCCGGGGGTCCAGAACGTGAACGAGCACCCGCGTGCCTCGAGCTGGGGGAGCACCCGCAGCACGCCGATCGCCGACCCGCCGACGACGGGCTCGTGAAAGGCGACCCCGACGTTCAGCGGCGGATCCGGCGTCACGGGATCGAGGCCTTCTCGCGCGCTCCCGCCCGGCTCGCGAGCCGCCTGCCGGCGTACTCGGTGGCTGGGCGGATCAGGTACACGGTCAGCAGCAGCGGCAGCCCGAAGATCACGAGGAAGCCCACGGTCACGGAGTAGGTGGTCGACACCGCCACGTAGACCAGCGTGAACCCCATGGCGTAGAGGATGGCGCGGAACTCCCTGCCGGCGCGTTCCTGACCGGCCGCGACCAGGCCCAGCATCGCCCGGCAGAACAGCCCGAACAGCAGCGACCCGACGATCACCCCTGCGAACCCGAAGTCGTTCCAGAAGTCGCCGATGATCGTGTAGGGACGGCCCTCGCCCTTCGTGTTGCCCCAGATGATCTTGCGGAACTCCTGGTCGCGGCTCTCGGGCTTGCCGGCGTCGATGGCGCCGGGCACGAACGGGTGGACGGCCTGCCAGAAGCCGTTGCCGTACTGGAACTCCGCCGGACGCCGGTACCTGTCGGACGAGCCGATCACCGTCGTCGCTTCGAACAGGTAGTCGAACTCGTTGAGGTCGTTCAGGATCCCCTGGGGGCGCTCGATGTAGGTCGGGGCGGACCCGAGCGCCTCGCCCGTGCTCTCGTCGCCGGTCGCCTGCCGGACGCCCAGCAGCGCGGTGGCGAGCACCACGATGAGCACGACGGCGGCCGCGACCTCGAGGGGACGCCAGCGGCGCCACAGGTAGTGGACCAGGACCGCGAGCATCGCCAGCAGCAGGACCACCCGCGTGCGCGATCCGGCTAGCGCGAAGAACGCGCACATCTCGACCGTCACCAGGCCGAACGCCACGCGTGCGCGCGTCGATCGCGGCGGGTCCCAGGCCATCCAGACGAGCAGGCCCACCACGCCGAAGCCGATCAGGAAGTGGTCGACCAGCCCTCCGCGCAGGACCGCGTGCCGGAACGAGGTCTCGAGCGCCTCGGAGGGTCCGCCCACCTTCACCAGCAGGCTGGTCTGGCCGATCGCCGCGATCGCCACGCAGATCAGCACGACCGCGCGCAGGTTGGCGGGACGGGCGACCCCGCGGCCGAGCCGGGACAGGCGCTCGCCGAGTCGCGGGCCCCACGGCAGCAGATAGCCGACCACGACCAAGGCGACGAAGATGGCCACCGTCCCGATCGCCCGCGTGAGCGCCGGCTCGAGCGGCTCCTTCAGCTCACGCGTGACGAACTGCGCGGTCTCGCCCATCTCGATCCGCAGGTACTCGTCCGCGAGGTCGTAGGGCGGGTAGTAGCTGAGCAGGTCGTCGGCACCGAGGAACAGCTGGAGCGCCCTGGCGGAGAACGAGACGAGCGCGAAGGCCGCGATCACGGTGAGCGGCTCGAACCAGCGCGCGTGCCGGAGCTGGATCGCGAGCGCGGCGGCGCTGACGGCGGCGCAGAAGCCGAGCAGCAGCCACGCCACCGGCGCGCCGCCGATGGCCACGATCAGGGCGGTCACCGCGACGCCGCCGCCGGCCAGCGCGGCCACGACGCGCTCGAATCTGCCGACGCCCGTGAGCCGCATCGAAATCAAGCTATAGAAATTCCCGCCTGACGGCGCAGGGCGCCGGCAAAGCCGCCAGACTGCCGCTGCGCGTGCGCTCCATGAGCAACAAGACCGCCCTCGTGCCGATCGTCCTCGCCGTCGTGGCGCTCGTGGGCTGCGGCGAGCTCGGCGAGCTGCGCGGGCGCATCGAGCAGCCGCAGATCGTCACCAAGCAGCAGCTGGCCAGGTACCCGGCCGGCTCGCCCGAGCGCACGGTGCTGCTGTGGTGGCGCGCGCTCCAGTTCAACAGCCCCGAGCTCGCCTCCCGCTACTACGTGAGCGACCTGAAGCTCACCCCGGCGAAGCTCGAGGAGCAGCTGAAGCTCGGCCCGGACTTCCTCGACCTGAAGGCGGGCCTTCGGGTGATGGACGTGGACGAGAGCGGCAGCTCCGCGACGATCCTGGCTTTGCGCAACCGGGTCCTCCAGTACCCGAACGGACGTGAGGACCGGGTCCGCGTCCCGATGGCGTTCAACCTGCGGCGCGAGTCCGGCGAGTGGCGGCTCGCCAACAACCGCTACATCGACCGTGCGCTCCAGAACGCTCAGGCGTTCATCGATCAGGCGGCCAAGGGCGGCAAGTAGCGGCGGGCGGCTCAGCGTGCCCCGTGGGCGCGCAGCACCGCCCCGAAGCGCTCCCGGAAGCGCTCCTCCGAGAAGCGCCCGGCGCTCTCGCGCAGCGCCGCCACGTCCCACGAGCGCTCCGCCAGCTCGCGCACGCCGGCGCGGATCGCAGCGGGGTTGGCAGGGTCGGAGATCAGCACGCCGTCGCGCTCGGGGCGCACGATGTCGCGCGCGCCGCCGCGGTCGGCGGCCAGCACCGGCGTGCCGGCGGCGAGTGCCTCGACCATCGAGATGCCGAAGTCCTCCTCGCCGACGTGGATGAAGCCGGCGGCCCCGGCGAACAGGCGCGCCAGCTCGTCGCGCTCGGTCCAGCCGCGCAGTTCGACGTTCGGCGGGAGGCTCGCGCGCAGCCGGTCCTCGAGCGGGCCCAGCCCGACCATCGTCAGCCGCAGGTCGGGCAGCCCGCGGAAGGCCTCGGCGACCTCGAGCGGGCGCTTGTAGGCGACGAGCCGGTGCACCCACAGGAAGTGCACCGGGTTGCGCTCCACGTCGCGCGGGAAGTCGGTCGTGGCGACCGGTGGTGGGACCACCTCGGCGGAGCGGTCGTAGAAACGCTCGATCCGCTCCGCGACCGCCGTCGAGTTGGCCACGTAGACGTCCGGCCGCTGGGCGGCGCGCCGGTCCCACCGCCGCAGGCGCCCGCGATAGGCCGACAGCGCCGCGCCCTTGACGCCTCGGACACGGTCGCGCTCGGCGTGGGCCAGCCAGACGTAGCGCATCGGGGTGTGGCAGTAGCAGACGTGCAGCGCGCCCGGCGCGGTGTGCACACCCGCGGCGCAGGCGTGCGACGAGCTGACCACCAGCTCGTACGCGCCGAGGTCGAGGCGCTCGAACCAGCGCGGCATGTAGGGCAGCAGCCAGCGCCAGCGGCCGGGGTGGTGGCCTCGCTGGCGCACACCCGGCAGGCGCGCCACTCGCGACTCGCGCACGATCGCCTTGTCCAGGCGGTCGGGCAGCACCTCGTGCGCGGCGTGGAACGTGTAGATGTCGGGATCCCGGTCGAACAGGTCGAGCATCCCGGCCACAGTGCGCTCGGCGCCGTGGAGGCCTTGGAACCAGTCATGGACGATGGCCGAGCGCATGGCCAGGCGCCCGGCCGTCACGCGCTGTCGGCCTCGGCGACCGGGTGCTCCGTGTAACCGCGGTGGCGCTGAAGCGCGCGGCGGAAGCCGAGCGGGCGGCGCAGTGACAGCGGGCGCCGGTGCGGCGCGCCGCTACGGCGGTAGGTGCGCCACTCGCGCAGCCCGTCGATGCGCCCGCGCAGCGCGGCGAGCGAGCGGCTGTTGATCGACGCGTAGACGACGTAGGCGGAGTCGTAGGCCAGCATCCAGGGCGCGTTCAGCAGCAGCATCCCGTTGGATGCGTTCTTGGCGAGCGTCCGGACGCGGTTGCGCCCGACCAGGTAGAGCTTGGCCGGCGAGCCGTGCTGCGCGGTCGCCGAGTGGTGGTGGTAGACGACCGCCTCCGGCGCGTACAGGGCGCGCCAGCCGTGGGCCTGGGCGCGCCAGGCCAGGTCGGCGTCCTCGAAGAACGCGAAGAAGCTCTCGTCGAAGCCGCCCACCTGATCGAGCATCTGCCTACGGAAGATCGCCGCGCCGCCGGTGGCCCCGAACACCTCGTAGGGGGCGCTCTCGCGCAGCTCCGCCAGCGGCGTGCCGACGAGCCGGTCGGCGGCCACGCCGAGCCGGTCGAGCTCGAGCCCGGCCGAGTTGAGCCGGTGGCGCCGGTCGGCGAAGCGCATCTGCGCCGCGACCGAGCCCACGCGCGGGTGCAGCCGCCCGGCGTCGAGCATCACCCGGATCGCGTCCGGCTCGACCGTGGTGTCGTTGTTGAAGACGGCGATCCACTCGCCGCGCGCCTGGGCGACCCCGCGCGCCACGCCGCCGGCGAACCCGTGGTTGCGCTCGAGCGGGACGACCTTGACGGTCGGGAACCGCTCGCGCACCAGCTCCACCGAGCCGTCCGCGGAGCCGTTGTCGACGACGATCAGCTCGGTCTCCTCGCCGACCGCCCGCAGGGCGTGCTCGAGCGACTCGAGGCACATCTTGAGGAGATCGCGGCGCTCGTGGTTGACGATGATCGTCGAGACGGCGACGCCGGTGGACGGCTGGGTGCGCCGTGCCGCCGCGGGGACGGCCACGATCGGCTCGTCCTCCTCGAGCACCGCGCCGATCACGGAGTCGGTCAGCTCGGCGGTGCGGTTCCAGGTGAACGCCACGGCGCGGTCGAGCCCCGCCCTCACCAGGCGCGTGCGTGTGTCGGCGTCGGTCGCGGCGGTCGCAAGCGCGTCGGCGAGCGCGGTCGCATCGTTGGGGTCCACGAGGATCGCCGCGTCGCCGCAGGTCTCCGGCAGCGCGGTGCGCTCGGCGGCGACAACCGGCACGCCGGAGGCCATCGCCTCGAGCACCGGCAGCCCGAAGCCCTCGTAGAGGGAGGGCATCGCGAGCGCCAGCGCGCCCGCGTACAGCCCGGGGAGGTGACGCTCCTCGACGTAGCCGAGCGCGCGCATCGGCGGCGCGTGGCCGGCGCGCATGTAGGCGCGCCCCGAGCCGGCGGAGACCAGCTCGATGCCGAGCTCGCGCAGCTTGCGTCCCGCCTCGGCGAGTGCCGACACGTTCTTGCGGGCGATCCTGGTGCCGACCACCAGCACGTAGGGCCCGTCCAGCCCGTACTCGCGGCGCGCCTCCTCCGCGTCGGCGGCCGGGGAGAAGCGCTCGTCGACGCCGTTGGGAACGACCTCGATGCGATCGGGGTCGAGGTCGAGGCCGGCGGCGATTTCGTGGCGGGAGAACTCGGAGGGAGCGATCACGCGGCGGGCGCGGCGCGCGAGCAGCGGCAGGATGCGCCGCTGGTAGGAGGCGTAGGGCGGCGAGTACCACTCGGGGTGGCGCAGCGCGGCGAGGTCGTGGATGACCACGACGCTGCGGCGCGAGGCCGCGGGCGCGAGGTTGGCCGGGCAGTAGATGACGCGTGCGCGCGGCACGGTCGCCGGCAGCAGCGCCTGCTCCCAGAGGTGTCCCGCGCGGTGCGCGAACGCGCTGGGCGGCCGCGCGACCGCATAGCGGTCGGGCCGCATCGCCGGCAGTCGCGTGGCCATCTCGGTGGCCACCCGCTCGACACCGCCGATCTCCCGGCGCGCGGCGGCGCGCGCGTCGATCACCACCGGCGCCGCTCGCCGGGTTACCGACTCCCCGACGGGGTAGCCGCCCGCTCCGTTAGCGGCGCCGTTGACCGAGGGTGCCCGCCCGGTGCCGACCCCGGCGGGTGGCGACCCGGTCACGCACGTCGCCTGAGCAGCTTGCTCAGGATGAACAGCCCGACGATCCCGAGCCCGACCGCCGGGAGCCCGGTGGGCGACGCCGGACGTGGGGCGGGGGGTGGCGCCACACGCGGGACGGCGACCGGCCCCATACCGGCCAGGCTCGCTGCCGGGCCCGGCGGCCGCGCGCCGCGGCGCAGCGCGATGCCGGCGCCGAGCAGGAACGCGCCGATCAGCACGACGGGGAGCAGGTCGAGCCCGGTGTTCGGCAGCGTCGCCTCGTCGGACTCGGTGCCCTGGGCCGTGGTGCCCGCGGTGTCACTGGGGGTTGTCTGCGCGGTGGTCGAGGTGGTGCCGTCGTCCGACCCGCCGGTCTGCGAGCCGTTGTCGCCGCCGCCGTTGCCGCCACCACCGCCGCCGCCCCCGCCGCCGCCCTGACCCTCGAACGGGTCGACGTACTGGTCGTCGCCCGCGCTCTGGGCGTGAACGACGGCCGGCAGGGCGAGTGCCAGCGTGAGCAGCATGAAGATGACTTTCGCGCTGGAACGCATCGTCAGATTCCTACCAGATCGGCCTCTTGCTCACGCCAGGCGGGACGGGCGGAGAGCTCCTCGCTCCACGCGATCGCGGCGGCTCCCAGTGCCAGCGCGGGCAGCGTCACGGCCGGCATCTCCCAGTCCCAGTCGAGTCCCGCGTGGACCGCCCAGGCGGCCATCCCGCCCGCCAGCGCCGTGGCCGGGCCCGGCGCGATCCGGTGCAGGCGCACGACCGCGGCCGCCGTACCCGCCAGGAAGGCGAGCAGGAAGGCAAACCCGATCACCCCCAGCTCCGCGAGCGTCTCCAGGTAGAGGGAGTGGGCGTCGCCGGATTTGTCGACACGGTCGCGCTGCTTGCGCCACTCGACCTCGAAGCCGCCGGAGCCGAGCCCCCGGACCGGGTGGTCCGCCCACGTGGAGATCGCGACCTCCCAGTAGCGGTAGCGATTGGTGTCGATCGAGCTCAGGCGGCCGGGATCGGCACCCTCGACCGGGGACGTGCCCTCGGGCTTGCCCTCGAGCACCGCCGCCGCGAGCGCGGCGGCGACGATCAGCACGCCGGCGACGATGAGCACCGCGGTCGGCCGTGAGACCCGCAGCGAGGGGGCCGCTTCGGCCTCTGCTCGCTCCGGCGATCGCCGCGCGACCACGAACGCGGCGGCGAGCGCGAGCGCGACCAGCGCTCCGAACATGATCAGACCCTCGGTCGAGTCGCCCTGCTCGCCGCGCTCGATCGACTCCACCGTCGGCAGCAGGCTCGATACGAAAGCCGCCACTCCGGCCGCGACCACCAGCGCGAACGCGGCCCGTAGCTGGGGGCGGCCCTCCGGAGCGAGCGCGACCAGGAACAGCACCCCGGCCGCCACCGCGGCAAGCGCACCGCGGGAGAACGACAGGTAGACGCCCAGCCCGAGCGCTACGCCGGCCGCGGCCGCGGCGCCGCGCAGCGCCGGCCGGCGCTCGGGGTCGCCCGCCACGCGTACGGCGAGCACGAAGCCGATCGCCCCCAGCAGGCCGAGCGCGTTCCAGTAGGAGATCGGCTGCTCCAGGCGCCCGGCGGCGGATCTGCTGCGCTCGAACTCGAACACGCCGGGCAGCAGGCGCTCCGAAAGGGCGTAGGCGATCACGACGAAGGCACCCAGCACCAGCCCCGGCTCGAGCCAGCGCCGTGCCGGTGCACCGCGCAGCAGCACGGTCGCCGCGAAGAAGAAGCCGAGATAGAGCAGCAGGCGCTGGAGGTCGCCCTGGGCGCGCCCGCCGAGCGGGGTCCAGGCGATCGAGACGGCCGTCCAGAGCGTCAGCAGCGCGAAGCCGGCTAGCGCGACCCGGCCGGGTGTCGACGAGGGCAGCGGGCGAGGCGCCACCAGCGCGAGCACGACCACCAGCACCCAGGCGGCGCCCGCGGCGATCAGTCTGGCCTCCGGGAAGTAACCCCCCGAGAAGAAGGCGAGCGCGGTCGGTCCGAAGATCACGACCGCGGCGCCTACGGCCAGCACCGATCTCCGCATCGGAGCCCACAGTAGCCGAGCTTGCCTACACTCGGCTCCGATGAAAAACGCGCTCGTACGGACCGCCCTGGTCGTGCTCGCCGTGGGCGTGGGAGCGTGGCTCGCGGTGGGTTATCGGAACGCGCGGTTGGAGGCGAAGGGAGAATCCGCGGTCGCGGCCATGAGGGACGCGCCGATCTCCACGGCCAGGGCGCGCGACGCGCTCGAGGCGCTCGAGGACGCCCGCTTCTGGAGCGCCGATCAGGCTCCCAAGCTCACCGAGGGCAATCTGCGGCTGTTCATCGGGCAACGCCAGCGGGCGGCCGAGCTCTCGCGCCAGGTCACCGCCGACGAGCCGGACAACGGCAGCGGCTGGTTTCTCGCCTACCTCGCCGAGCGGGGCCCCGCCAGGCGCGCCGCACTGCGCCACCTGAAGGAGCTCGATCCGTGGGCCGGCGACGTCCTGCCCTAGCCGCCTAGGTCTCGTCGCGGCGCGACAGCACCGCCGGCTCCGACCCGTTCACCCGCTCCTTGCGGCGGCTCAGCCCCCGAAAGGGCCGCCGGCTGCGCGTCTGGCTGCCCGCCGCGCGCAGCTGCTCGCGGCGGCGGCCGCTCAGCTCCAGCCGCAGCCGTGGCACGAGGATCAGCGCCTCGAACGCGATCGGCAGCGACATCTTGCTCTGCCCGGCCTCGCGGTCGCGGAACGTGATCGGCACCTCGGTGACCTTGAAGCCCGCCAGCAGCGCGCGGTAGGTCAGCTCGATGTTGAAGACGTAGCCCTGGGCGCGCAGCGTCGACGGCTCGATCGTCTGAAGCACCTGGCGGCGGACGCAGCGGAAGCCGCTGGTCAGGTCGTTGATGCGTACGCCGAGGATCGCGCGTGCGTAAATCGAGCCGAACCGGCTCAGGAAGCGGCGCAGGCGCGGCCAGTCCATGATCTCGCCCCCGTCGACGTAGCGCGAGCCGAGCACGAGGTCGCTCGACTGCGCGGCCTCGATCAGGGCGGCCAGGTGGTTGGGGTCGTGCGAAAAGTCGGCGTCCATCACGATCACGAACTCCGCGCCGCGCTCGACGGCGTACTGGAAGCCGGCCAGGTAGGCCTTGCCGAGCCCGTCCTTGCCGGTCCGGTGCAGGACCTCGACGCCGTGGAGCTCCTGGGCGAGCTGGTCGGCCAGCTCGCCGGTGCCGTCGGGCGAGGCGTCGTCCACGACCAGCACGCGCCAGTCGGCGGGCACGACCCGCTCGAGCGCGTCCACGGTCGCGCGGACGACCTTGTCGAGGTTGCCGACCTCGTTGTAGGTCGGCAGGAAGAGCCAAACGCTCGCCGGCATGGAAGGAGACGATAAGGGTCACACGGCGCGCATGCCACCGGTTACCGCTACCGTCTCCGCCCCATGGCCGCGACCGTCGAACCGCGACCGCTCAAGATTCTCGTCCTGGCCGACCGCGACTGGACCCACCACGACACAGGCGGTAACGGCGCCAACATCGAGGCCCAGGTGAGCCGCTGGGTGGCGTGGGGGAACCACGTCACCGTCGTCACCGGCAGCTATCCGGGCGCCAAGAAGGTCGAGCACCTGGGCCCCCGGCTGACCGTCCACCGCGCCGGCAACAGGGCGACGGTGTTCCCGCGCGCGTTCCTGACCGTGATGCGCGGCGTGGGCAGGGACGCCGACGTGGTCGTCGAGGTGATCAACGGGATCACGTTCCTCACGCCGCTGTGGCTGCGCAAGCCGCGCGTGGCGATGGTCCACCACGTGCACCGCGAGCTGTTCATCGGCGAGTTCGGCCTGGCCGGCCACCTGGTCTACTGGCTCGCCGAGCGGCTGCCGCTGATGCTGCTCTACAGGCGCACGCCGTTCATGACGATCTCGAACGCGGCGCGCGACGACCTCGTGCGCGACGGCATCCCGCGCGACCACATAACGGTCGAGTACCTGGGCGTGGACGGCGAGAAGTACGCGCGCGGCACGCGCGCCGAGCGGCCGCGGCTGATCTTCGTCGGCCGCCTCAAGGCCTACAAGAACGTCGAGGCGATCTTCGACGTGCTCGAGGCGATCCCCGAGCTCGGGCTCGACGTCGTCGGCGAGGGTGACCACCGGCCCGACCTCGAGTCGGAGATCGCCCGCCGCGGTCTGAGCGACCGGGTCGCCATGCACGGCTACGTCGACGAGCGGCGCAAGGCCGAGCTGTACGGGAGCGCCTGGATCAACATGACCGCGTCGCAGTCCGAGGGCTGGTCGCTGACCGTGATGGAGGCGGCGCTCTGCGGCACGCCCAGCATCGCGCTGGCGATCGGCGGGCTGCCGGAGTCGATCGTGGACGGCACCACCGGCCTGCTCGCAAACGACACGGCCGGGCTGATCGCCCAGACGCGCCGCCTACTCGACGATCCCGGCCTGCGCGAGTCGCTCGGGGACGCCGCGGAGCGCCGCGCGCGCGGGTTCACCTGGGACAGCTCGGCGCGCTCCTATCTGAGCGTGATGCGCCGGCAGGCGGGCCTCCCGCCCGGTCAGGACCAGATCTTCCAGGGGGCGTTGCCCGCCGACCAGGCGTCGTTGAGCAGCACCGAGTCCTTGTAGGTGTCCATGCACTCCCAGAAGCCGTCGTGGCGGAAGGCGTGCAACTGGCCCTCGGCGGCCAGCCGCTCGAGCGGCTCGCGCTCGAGCACGGATTCCTCGCCGATGTAGTCGAGCGCGCCCGGCTCGAAGCAGAAGAAGCCGCCGTTGATCCAGTGCTCGAGCCGCGGCTTCTCCGCGAAGCCGCGCACGCGGCCGTCGCCGTTGAGCTCGGCGACGCCGAACTGGAGCTCGGGCCGGACCACGGTCATCGTTCCGAGGCTGCCGTGCTCGCGGTGGAAGGCGGTCAGCGCGTTGAGGTCGATGTCGGCCACGCCGTCGGCGTAGGTGGCGCAGAAGGAGCGGCCCTCGAGGGCTTCCCCCGCCTGGTGTAGGCGCCCACCGGTTGGGGTATCGAGGCCCGTTTCGAGACAGCGCACCTCGACGTCGTCGGGCCACCCGCGCGACCGCACGTACTCCTCGATCAGCTCGCCCTTGTAGCCCGTGCAGAGCAGGAAGCGCTTGAAGCCCTGGGCGGCGTAGATCTGGATCACGTGCCAGACGATCGGCTCGCCGCCGATCTCGACCAGCGGCTTGGGGATCGACATGGTGTGCTCCTGCAGTCGCGTGCCGCGACCGCCGCAGAGGATCACGACGTCGTCGAGGTCGTGCATCGACAGGAACCTAATACACAGGAGGCCAACCCACGGTAAGTTGATCGCCATGGCGCCGTGGATGTCGGTCGTGATTCCGGCCTACAACGAGGAGATGACCGTCGCGGGCACGGTCTCGGCCGCCCGCGCCTGGCTCGAGGAGCGCGGCGCGACCTACGAGATCGTGGTGGTCGACAACGCCAGCACGGACCGCACGGTCGAGACCCTGAAGCCGCTGCTCGACGGCGACAAGGTGCGCCTGCTGCGCAACGACGTGAACCGCGGCAAGGGCTACTCGGTGCGCCGCGGCATGCTCGACACGACCGGCGAGCTGCGCCTGATGTGCGACGCCGACTGCCTCCCCTCGCTCGCCTCCCTCGGCGAGATGGTCGAGCTGATCGAGGACGCCGACGTGGTGATCGGGTCGCGCAACGTGTCCGGATCGCGCGTCGACAAGACCCAGCCGCTGCGCCGCCGGGTCGCGAGCTGGAACTTCCTCAACCTGTGCCGGCTGGCGATGAAGGAGCCGAGCCGCGACATCTTCTGCGGCTTCAAGCTGTTTCGCTCCGAGGTCGCCGACACCGCGTTCCGCCACCAGAGCCTCGAGGGGTGGGCGTTCGACATCGAGGTGCTGGCGCTTGCGCGCCGCCTGGGCTTCAGGGTGCGCGAGGCCGGCATCGTCTGGAACGACCGCGAGGGCTCGCGCCTGTCGATGCACCGCGTGCTGATCCCGGTGATCGTCGAGCTGGTCCAGGCCCGGCGCAACGTCCGGCGGGCCGTCAAGGCTGAACGGGGGCGATTTCCCCGGCGTGACCGCAGCCGGGCGATGACCGCGGACGCCGCGGAGGCCGCGCCCGAGCCGGCCCGCCCGTCTGGGAGCTGAGGCGAGTTGGAGGAGTGGCGCTACCGCGAGCTCTACGAGCTCGAGGACAGGCATTGGTGGTTCCGCTCGCGACGCAGGGTCGTGCAGGCCCTGCTCGAACGTGCGTCGCTGGGCCCCTCGCCGCGCATCCTCGACGCCGGCTGCGGCACCGGGCGCAACCTGGTCGAGTACGCCACGCTCGGGGAGGTCGAGGGCGTGGACTTCTCGGCCGAGGCCGTCGAGTTCTGCCGCCTGCGTGGCCTGAATGGGGTACGGCAGGCCGCGCTCGAGCAGCTCCCGTTCGAGAGCGACCGCTTCGACCTGATCGTCGCCACCGACGTGGTCGAGCACCTCGACGACGACCGCCTGGCGCTGGCCGAGCTGGGCCGGGTTGCGGCGCCCGGCGGGCGGCTCGTACTCACGGTTCCTGCGTATACGTGGCTCTGGAGCCAGCACGACGAGTCGCTGCACCACAAGCGCCGCTACACCGCCGGGCGCATGCGCACGCAGCTCGTCGCGGCCGGCTGGACGCCCAGCTTCACGACCTATTTCTTCACTGCCCTGCTGCCCGGCGTGGCCGCGGTGCGCGCGTTTCGGCGCGCCGACCGCAACGGCGGCTCCGAGACGGCCGAGTCCGACTGCTCGCTGGGCTCGCCTGGGGTCGGACGGCTGCTCGAGCTGCCCTCACGCGGCGAGGCCCGCCTGATCGCAAATGGGGTACGGCTGCCGGCCGGGGTCTCGCTCGGCGTGGTGGCGACTAGAGGCGCCTGAACCGCAGCCGGACCAGGTCGTAGAGCATCCGCAGCGCGTCGCCGATCCCGCCGACGCGCGACTCCTCGACGTGGCGCCACTTGACCGGCACCTCGGCGATCTCCCAGCCGCGCCGGTGCGCTCGCACCAGCACCTCGGCGTCGAATCCGAACCGGAACGTCTCAAGCGGCGCGAACAGCGCCTCCGCCGCCTCCGCGGTGAACAGCTTGAACCCGCATTGGGTGTCGCGGATGCCGGGCAGGACCAGCAGGCGCAGGATGCGGTTGTACGTGCGGCCCATGAACTCGCGCCAGGCCGGCTGGTGGATCTGGATGTCGCTGCCGGGCGCGTCGCGCGACGCGATCGCCACCTGGCAGGCCCCGCCCAGCCGCTCGCGCAGGCGCGGCAGCTCCTCGATCGGCGTGCTCAGGTCGGCGTCGCTGAACGCACGCAGTGCGCCGCCCGCATTGAGCATGCCCTCTCGCACCGCGGCGCCCTTGCCCTGGTTCTCGGGCAGTTGGAGGACCCGCAGCTGGGGCCACTCGCCGGCCAGCGCCGCGGCCACCGCGGCGGTGTTGTCGCGGCTGCCGTCGTCGACTACCAGCACCTCGTAGCTGTCCGTGCCGGCGTCGAGGTACTCGCGCATCCGCGCCAGCGTGGGGGGCAGGCGAATGGCCTCGTCGAACGCGGGGATGACCACGCTCAGGTCGACCGGGTTGAGGCGGGGGGTCGGCGGCGTCACCTTGGTTATTCTCATCGCTCGCGCCGGTGCCGCCGTCGGGAGGGTGAGGGCATCGACCCCGCGCGATCTTCGACTGTATGGCAGATTCGGGCATCGCGACCGCCGAACGACAACAGCACGCTCGCCGCGCCCTGGCATGGTTCACCGCCCGGCCGGCGCTGACCGCAGCGCTGATCTACGCGGTCCTGTCGGTGCTGATGGTGGGGCAGGGCCTGGTGCCCGGGCGCAGCTTCTCTAGCTCCGACCTGCTCTACGCGAACGCACCCTGGAAGGCCGACCGGCCTGCGTACGTCGAGGGGCTCGGCTCCAACTTCGAGCTGGCCGACGCGGTCGTCGTGTTCCAGCCGTTCCACCAGTACAGCCGCGAGCGGCTGCCCGACATGCCGCTCTGGAACCCGCACATCTCGGCCGGCCGCCCCTACCTGGCCAACGCCCAGAACGCGATCTTCTCGCCGTTCAGCTGGCCGTCGTTCCTGCTGCCGTTCTGGTGGTCGCTCGGCTTCGTCGCCGCGCTCAAGCTGTTCTTCGGGGCGTTTGGAACCTACGTCCTGGGGCGCGTGCTCGGCATGCGCTTTGGCGGAGCGCTGATCGCGGGCCTCGTGTTCGCCTTCGGCACGTTCTTCATCGTCTGGCTGTCGTGGCCGCTGACGAACATCTTCCCGCTGGTGCCGTGGATGTTCGCGCTGGCGGAGCTGCTCGTGCGAAGACCGGGGCCGCTGCCGGCGGCGGGTCTGGCCGCCCTGGTCGCCTGCACCTACTTCGGCGGCCATCCGGAGACGACGTTCCACGCTCTCTTCGCGACGCTGGTCTTCTTCGCCTTCCGGCTGCTGCTGCGGGCCCGTAACGAGCGCCAGGACTGGCGCGCGCTGGTGCGCCCGACGCTGACGTTCGGGGCTGCCTACGTCGTCGGAACGGCGATCGCGGCGGTCATGCTGCTGCCCTTCTTCGAGCTGCTGCTCAACTCCGGCGACCTCGACCGCCGCCAGGGCGAGCCGTCCGGGTTCTGGCCGCGCAAGTACCTCGGGGCGCTGTTCCTGCACGACTACTGGGGCCGGCCGACGCAGCAGTCGGACATCGACCCGTTCATGCAGATCCGCGGCTGGTACGCGGGCGGTCTGACGCTGATCCTCGCCAGCGCCGCGCTGATCCTGCGCCCGACCGCCACGCGCGTCGCGGTCGCGCTGTACGGGATCTTCGCGGCGTCGATGGTGGTCGGCACCGGGCCGGCGTTCGACCTGCTCACCGAGTACGCGCCGGGCTTCAACAGCGCGCACAACCAGCGCATGCTGATCTACTGCCTGTTCGGCCTGGCGCTGCTGGCCGGCTGGGGGCTCGACGACCTGAGCGGGCGCGTCGAGGGGCGGCGGCGCACCCTCGTGCTGGGCGCGGCCGGCGTCATCTTCGCCGTGCCGTTCGTCTGGATGATCGGCGCCGGGACGCTCACGACCGACGGCCTCAAGAAGGCAGTCGAGGTGGCCTGGGGCTTCGTCGACCCGCCACCCGTCGACCCGTTCGACACGCGCGACGCGGCCGTGGGGAACATCGTGCGGATGAGCGCGCTGCTCCAGTGGATCCCGCTGGCGGGCGCGGCGGTGGCGCTGGTCGCCTGGCGGCTCAAACGCATCCGGCCGCTGCACGCGGGGGTGTTCGTGGCGCTGGCGTTCTCGCTGCTCGCGGTCGACCTGTTCAGGGCCAACATGGGCTTCAACCCGGCGATCCCCACCGCCGACGCGGCGATGCCCGAGACCGGCGCGATCCGCTACCTCGAGGGCCAGCGGCCCAACCGCTTCGTCGGCCTCAGCACCCAGTTCTCGTTCCAGCCGCTGCCACCCGACATGGCGATGCGCTTCGGTCTCTACGACGCGCGCGGCTACGACTACCCGGCCGAGAAGCGCTACGACAAGCTCTGGCGGCGCAACGTGGCGCCCGGTGTGCCCGACTTCACCCAGCCGATCGTGCTCGCCACCGCGACGCCGGCGGCGATCCGCGCGCTCAGCCTGTTGAGCGTCACCGACTTCCTCCAGGATCCCGAGGAGGAGCCGCTGAAGGCCCCGACCCTGAGGCTGGCCTACGACGAGGAGGACGGCCGCGTCTACCGCAACCCGGCCGCGCTGCCGCGCGTGTTCCTCGTCGATCGCCAGCAGACGGTCGCGGGGGAGGGCGAGGCGCTGCGGACCGTGACCGCGCCGGGCTTCGACGGGCGTGAGGTGGCGGTCACCGAGAAGGCCGTGGCCGGCATCCCGCAGGGCGGTGGCGGCGCCGCGAGCGCCGGCACCGCCGAGCTGACCCGCTACGCGGCGGAGAAGGTGGAGGTGGAGGCGACCGCGGCGCGCCGCAGCCTGCTGGTGCTGACCGACGTCCACTTCCCCGGGTGGAAGGCGACCGTCGACGGCAAGGAGGTCCCGATCGAGCGGGTCGACTACCTGCTGCGCGGCGTGGTCGTCCCACCCGGCACGCACACGGTCGGGTTCACCTACGAGCCGGCCAGCTTCCGGGCCGGGTGGATCATCGCCGTGCTCGGCCTGCTGGCGCTGCTGGCCGCTGTGATCGTCGGCCTGCGCCGGCGCGGGCGGGTCTAGGGTGCTGCGGCGGCACCCGGCGGCCGCGGCCGCGCTCATCTACGCGGTGCTGTCGCTGCTGATGTTCGCGCCCGGGCTGGTGCCCGGGCGGACGCTGTCGGCCTCGGACTTCCTCTGGACGGCCGGCCCGTGGCAGTCGTCGGTGCCCGCCGGGGTGCCCACGCCGTTCGGGTCGAACCGCGAGCAGGCCGACTCGGTGCAGGTGTTCCAGCCGTTCCTCGAGACCACGCGCGACCGTCTGCCGGACATCCCGCTCTGGAACCCCCACATCATGGCCGGCCGGCCCTACCTGGCCAACTCCCAGTCGGCGGTCTTCTCGCCGTTCAACGTGCCCGGCTACGTGCTGCCGCTGTGGCGCTCGCTGGGCGTGATCGCGGCGCTGAAGATCTTCCTGTCGGCCTTTGGGATGTTCCTGTTGGCGCGTGCGCTCGCGATGCGCTTCGGCGGGGCGCTGATGGCCGGGCTCGTGTTCGGCTTCAGCATGTGGATGGTCACCTGGGTCTCCTGGCCGACGGTGAGCGTCTGGGCGTTCCTGCCGTGGATCTGCCTGATGGCCGAGCACCTGCTGCGCCGGCCGGGGCCGCTGCCGTTCGCGGGCTTAGCCGCGTTCGTCGCGCTCCAGTACTTCGGCGGCCATCCCGAGTCGTGCTTCCACACCCTGCTGATGGCGGTCCTCTACTGGGCCGTGCGGGTGGTGGCGCTGCGGCCGGCGAGCTGGCGCGACTTCGCGCTGCGCGCGGTCACGTTCGGGGGCGCCCTGGTCGCCGGCACGCTGCTCGCCGCGATCACCCTGCTGCCGTTCCTGGAGCTGGTCGGGCGCTCGGTCGACTCCGACGTGCGCTCTTTCCTGGGCGCATCGCACGGGGCGCGCCGCTACCTGTTCGGGCTGTTCGTCCACGACTACTGGGGCCGCCAGACGCGCACCCCGATCGAGTTCCCCTCGGCGCTCGAGGAGAACGCCTACTACGTCGGCGCCCTGACCCTGATGCTCGCCGTGGCCGCGTTCGTGCTGCGGCCGCGTGCCTGGCAGCGCGTGGCGTTCGCGGTCATCGGCGTGCTCGCGCTGGCCGTGGCGACCGGCATCCCGCCGTTCTTCGACCTCGTCACCCAGCTGCCCGGGTTCAGCACCGCGCACAACTCGCGGTTGGCGATCATCTTCGTCTTCTGCTTTGCGCTGCTGGCCGGCTGGGGGCTCGACGAGCTGAGCTCGGCCGCCGTGCCGCGGCGCCGGCTGCTGGTCGGCCTGTGCGCCGCGCTGGTGGCGTTCCCGCTCGTCGTGATGGCGGCCAAGGGGACGCTCGCCCCGGGCCGGTTCTGGGACTCGCTCAAGGTCGCCTGGTTCTTCCAGGATCCGCCCAGCTTCGTGCCCGCCGCGCTGGGCGGCAACGCCGACCTCGCCAACCTGAACGTGGCCGGGCCGCCGGAGGCGCTCAAGGAGGTCGTGCGCTTCGCGTCGCTGCTCGAGTGGCTCGTGGTGGCGGCACTCGCGTGCGGGCTGATCGCGCTCCGCGTCTGGGGCAAGCTGGGGGCGACCGCGTTCGTGGCGATCGCGCTCGTGCTCGTTGCTGGGGACCTGTTCAAGGCGGGCATGGGCTACAACCCGGGCATCCCGGTCGACCACGCCGAGCAGCCCGCGACCGGCGCGATCCGCTACCTCCAGTCGCAGCTGCCCGGTCGCTTCGTGGGGCTCGACGTGACCAACACCGAGGCGCGCCTGCCACCGCTGACGCCCGACCTGTCGATGCGCTACGGGCTGTACGACGCGCGCGGCTACGACTACCCGATCGAGCGCCGCTACGACCGCTTCTGGAAGGAGAACGTGGCCGGCAAGCCGGCGTGCCTGTACGCGTTCTGCCCGCAGACGGCCGGGTCGAGCGACAAGGCGCTGCGCGCGCTCGGGCTGCTCGGCGTGGGCAGCCTGCTCCAGGACGTGCGCGACGAGCCGCTCGACCTCAGCGTGGCCTACGAGGGAGCCGATGCGCGCGTATACAGCAACCCGCACGCCCTGCCGCGGGCCTTCCTCGTCGGGGCCCAGACGGTGCTGCCCGACGACAACCAGGCCTACGCGGCGGTCACCGCGCCGGACTTCGACGCGCGGGCGGTGGCCGTGACGCACGAGCCGGCGCCGGGGGTGGCGACGAGCGGGACCGGCGCGGCCGGCCGGGCCGAGATCACGGACTACGAGGACGAGCGCGTGGTCGTGTCGGCCACGGCGGACCGTCCCTCGCTGCTCGTCCTGACCGACAGCTGGGCGCCGGGCTGGAAGGCGAAGGTCGACGGCGAGGACGCGGACGTGCAGCGCGTGGACTACCTGATCCGCGGCGTGGCGGTCCCGCCCGGGAAGCACACCGTCGAGTTCCGCTACGAGCCGGCCGTCTGGACGTGGGGCTGGGTCATCAGCCTGGTCACGCTGCTGGGGCTCGCCGCGGCGGCGCTGGTGGGCTGGCGGCGGAGGGCCTGAGGCGTGCCGGCGGCGATCGTGCTGGCGGGCGCCGCCCTGGTCGCGGTGTCGATCTTCCTGCCGCAGGACGCGCCGACGGGCGAGTCCCTGTGGACCGACGGGACCGGGTGGCTGTGGCTCGTCGTGGCCGCGCTGGCGGCGCGGCTGACGCTGCGCGCCCGGGGGCGGGGCGGCTGGTCCTGGGCGGGGCTGGCCCTGGGGGCGCTGGCCGTGCTGGCCGCCTTCGGTATGGCGCGCCACGAGGCGTACGGCGGCGTGGAGGCCGGGATCGCGGCGCTCGCGCTGGGCGGGCTGGCGATGATCGCGGGCTGGGCGCTCGGCTTCCGAGAGGTGCGCCCGACGATCGCCGGGCTGGGCCCGTGGGACGAGCTGCCGCGCACCTTGCGCGAAGCGTCTCCGCCGGGCGAAGCGGCGCCCGCTTCGCCGAGCGGGAGCCCCGCCTGGCTGCGCGCTCTCTGGCCGCTCGCGCTGTACGCGGTGCTCGCGCTGGTCTTCTTCGGCTGGCCGATCCGGGACGCCTTCGGCGACACGCTGATCGCCTCCAACACGATCGACCCGAGCATCTACACCTGGTTCTACGAGTGGTGGCCGTGGGCGCTCGTGCACGGCCACAACCCGTTCCTGACCGACTACATCCTCGTCCCCCAGGGCTACAACCTGAGCTGGGTCACCGCGGTCCCGGGGCCCAGCTACCTGGCCGCACCGGTCACGTTCGCGTTCGGCCCGGTCGTCGCCTACAACGTGCTCGCGCTGGCCGCCCCGGCCGTCAGCGCCTGGACCGCCTTCCTGCTCTCCCGCCACGTCACGAAGGCGACGGCGCCCTCGCTGGTGGCCGGCTACCTGTACGGCTTCTCGCCGTACATGCTGCGCATGCTCCAGGGCGCGCCGCACCTCTACTTCGTCGCCCTGATCCCGCTGTTCGTGCTGCTCGTGCTGTGGCGGCTCGAGGGGCGCATCTCCGAGCGCTTCCTGTTCGCCGCGGTCGCGGCCGGGCTCGCGATCCAGTTCTTCACCAGCAACGACGTGCTGGTCACGTTCACGATCTTCGCGGCGATCGCGCTGGCGCTCGCCTTCGCTCTGTTCGTCGAGCGGCGGCCGTTGCTGCTGCGCACGGCCGGCGTGATCCTGGCCGGCTATCTCGGTGCCGCCGTGCTAGCGACTCCGGCGCTGTTCCACATGCTCTTCCACGGGCACACGACGCCCGAGCAGAACACGCCGCTCTACGCCAACGACCTGATCTCGTGGGTGGTGCCGGACTCGTCGCTGCTCGTCGCCGACACCCACGAGATCAACGGCACGCCGCCGTCGTAAGGCGGGCTGGCCTACTTCGGTCTGCCGCTGCTGCTGCTGATAGGGTTCTACCTGTGGCGCAACCGCCGCAGCCGGACCGCCTGGCTGCTGGGGCTCTGCTTCGCGATCCCGGCGCTGTGCGGGCTGGGCCACCGCCTGACGGTCGACGGCGACGTGACCCGGCTCGGGCTGCCCTGGAGCGTCGTCGACCGGCTGCCGGGCATCGAGCTGCTCGTGCCGCAGCGGTTCGCGCTGTACGCGTTTCTCGCCGCTGCGCTGATCGTGGCGCTGATGCTGGCGCGCGGACCGCGCCCGGCGTCCTGGGCGCTGGGCCTGCTGGCGGTGGTGGCGATCGTGCCCTGGGTGGGCAGCGCCTATTGGAAGGCGCCGGTCTACACGCCGGCGTTCTTCACGACCGGCGAGTACAAGCAGCACCTGACCGCTCAGGACAACGTGATGCCGATCCCGATCATCGGCGACAGCATGCGCTGGCAGGCCGAGGAGGACTTCCCGTTCAAGCTGGTTGGCGGCGGCGTGGGCGCCTTCCCGCGCGAGTACACGAGCTACCCGGCGTTCGGGATGCTGATCTCAGGCCAGGCGGGCCCCAACGCGAACGCCGAGCTGCGCCGCTTCGTGGACGCGAAGGGCGTGACCGCGGTCGTGGCCGAGAAGGCGGTGCTGGGGCCCGAGCGCAAGCGGATGCTCGACAGCCTGGGCGTGCGGCCGGTCGACGCCGGCGGCGTGCTGCTCTATCGCTTGCGGTCGCCGTACGGCGGCTGAACGGCGGCAATGAGGGTGGGACGCGGCCTGAGGGGGAACCGTGTCGAGTTATCCCCCTTATGCGCCGGAAACTCGACAAGGTTCGTTCGAGCCCACCCTTTATTGCTGCAGTTCAGAGGCGCGGGCACTGCTGCGGACGTGCGAGCTGAGCGCCACGGCGCCCGCGCCCGCCAGCACCACGAACGGGATCTCCGCCAGGTAGCGCAGCCGGATCGACGTGTAGGTCGCCATCGCGACCAGGCAGACGACCGCGATCGGGGCCAGCAGGACCCACAACGGGCGGCCGCGGCGGTGCAGCGCCACCGCGCCCAGGATCGCCAGCGGGATCAGCGCCCAGTAGAAGAAGATGCCGATCCGCAGCACGGTCTCGTTGCGGCCCGGGTCGGGGAAGCGGAACGGGTCGTACAGGCTCCAGGTGCCCGCCAGCCGGGCCGCCATCACGACCGGGAGCCGGCCCGCGTGGTCGCGGGCGTAGTCGAGCCCGTGGCGGCTCAGCTTCGACGCCTGCTCGGCCTCGTCGCCGGTCACGTGCGGCGCGCACTCCGGCACCAGGTAGCCGAGGTAGTGGCCGTGGTAGGTCTGGTCGCAGTTGGTCCACGCCAAGAGCGCGCCGTCGTTGGTCGACAGCAGCGGCCGGTCGAACACCGACCAGTTGCGGATCACCCACGGCGCCAGCAGGACCGCGCACGCCGCCACAGCGGCTCCCAGCCGCAGCCAGCGCGCCCGCCCGCCCGGCCCTCGCCACGCCAGCGGCAGCGCCAGCACCGGGAGCAGCAGCAGCGCCTCGGACCTGGTCAGCGTCGCCAGCGCCACCCCCGCGCCCACCAAGGCGGCCCTCCACCACGTCGGTTGCTCGCCCAGGTCCCAGGCCGCCACCAGCGTGAACGCCACGATCGGCCCATACAGGGTCTCCGCGAGCAGCGCCCCGTCGACCGCCAGCATCAGCGGGTAGACCGCCGCGATCCCAGCCGCCACCAGGCCGACGGCAGCGCCGCCCGCGCGCCGGCCCAGCAGCCCGATCCCCAGCACGGTCAGCCCGCCGAACAGGGCGCCAAGCAGCCGCCAGCCGGTGTCCCCGTCGATGCCGAGCTTGATCGCACCCGCCAGCACCACCGGGTAGGCGGGCGGGTGCTGCGCGCTCGCCACCAGCGACAGCTTGGGCGGCAGCACCGCCACGATCCCGTTGCCGAGCTCGATGTTCTGCGCGGCCACCGCGTACCAGAACGAGTCGCTCAGCCCGGCGGTGTCGGGTGCCACGAACAGCGTGTGCAGCACGCGCAGCACGACCGCCGCGAGCACGATCAGGCCCAGCCCCACCCGGAACGAGCGCATCGGCGTCAGCGCTTCAGCGGCCGCAGCCGGCAGCGCACCAGCGTCGCGAGCGTGCGCAGCCCGTCGCGCGTGGTGAGCTTCTTGCCCTCCTCGAAGCTGCGCGCCCGGTAGCTGATCGGCACCTCGTAGATGCGCTCGCCGTGCTGGATCAGCCGGGCGGCGATCTCCGGCTCGATCGTGAAGCCGCTCTCGCGCAGCCGGAGGTCGCGGAAGATGTCCGTGCGGACCGCCTTGAAGCACGTCATCAGGTCGTGCAGGTAGACGTTGAACAGGACGTTGGCCGCCAGCGTGACGAAGCGGTTGCCCATCACGTAGAGGAACGAGTGGCTCGTGTAGCCGTCGAACACACGGACGCCGAAGGACGCGTTGGCGAGCCCCTCGCGCAGCGGCGCGACAAGCGGAACGAGCTCGCCGGCCTTGTACTCGAGGTCGGCGTCGAAGATCACCGAGAAGCGCCCGGTCGCGTGGCCGAGCGCGGTGCGCACGGCGCCGCCCTTGCCCTGGTTGCGCTCGTGGTAGTGCACGTGCGCCCACGAGGGCCAGTCGTAGGACCGCAGGAAGTCGCGCGTGCCGTCGGTGGAGCCGTCGTCGACGACGATCAGCTCGACCTCGAACGGCCAGTGGGTCCCGAACACGTCCTCGAGCGCCTTGCCGATGCGCTCGGACTCGTCGTAGACCGGCATGAGGATGGTCAGCTCAGGGGGCATGCGCGAGGGGCTGCGTCTTATCAGGACGGCGAGCGGACCGGCGTGACCAGAGCGCGTCGAGGGCCACTCCCGAGAGCACGACTATCGAAATCTCGGCCGGCTGGCGGAAGCGCAGGAACCCGTAGAAGACCACCGTGGTGATCGCGACCATCAGGATCGGCGCGACGATCGGCCACATCGAGACCCGGCGCCGGTACAGCGTAAGCAGGCCGAATGCCGCCAGCGGCAGCAGCAGCCAGTAGATCACGACGCCCGCGTTCTGCCAGCCCGGCGAGCGGCCGGCGTTGGTCTGGAAGGGCTGGAAGAAGCTGAACGCGCGGCCGAAGCGCGCGGCCGCCACGACCGGCCAGCGCCCGACGTGGTCGCGCGCATAGCGGGCGCCGTCCTTGAACTGGCGCGACGTCTCCTCGGCCTCGTTGTGACCGGGCCACGGCCGGTCGCAGAGGATGTTCCAGCCGCCGATGTTCGGCCCGTAGTAGGTCGCTTGGCAGTTCGCCCCGCCGACCACGGCCCCGGCGTTGGTCGACACCAGCACGAGCCGGTCGAAGGTCGAGTAGTTGCGGATCGTCCACGGCGTCAGGACGACGACCAGCGCGACCAGGGTCACGGCGATCGCGCGCCAGCCGGCCGGACGTCGCACAAGCGGCACCAGCAGCAGCGCCAGCAAGGCGAACGCCTCGCCGCGCGTCAGCGCCGCCAGCCCGCCGAGCACGCCGAGCAGCGCCGCCCAACGCCAGCTCGGGTCGTCCATCAGCTTGAAGGCGGTCAGCAGCGACAGGGCCACGAGCATCCCGTAGAGCGACTCGCTCATCAGCGCGCCGTCGGCCGTGATCAGCAGCGGGTAGGCGGCGCCCACGGCGACGGCGATCAGCCCGGCGCGCTCGCCCGCCACGCGCCGCCCCAGCAGCCCGATCGCGACCAGCGTGACCGACCCGAACAGGGTGCCGGTCAGCCGCTGCGCGACCTGATCGGTGAGGCCGACCTTGGCGAGCGCGGCCAGCACGGTCGGGAACGCCGGCGGGTGGGCCGCCGTGGGCCGGATCACGCCTGCGAGCTCGAGCTGCGGCTGGATGTAGCCCCTGCCGTCGGCGATCAGCTGCGACTGCAGGTGGAAGAAGACCTGGTCGTCCGAGACCTCGGGCGGCCAGGGAGCGACCAGCACGGTGTAGAGCACCCGCACCACGACCCCCGCAGCGACGATCAGCGCCAGCCGCCCGGCGAAACTCCGGGGCAGCCGGTTCAAAGCCTTCGACACCGCGGCAAGTCTAAGTGGGGCCGGTGGGTCTAGGTCGCAGATACTCTGCTCGCGGCCCATGCGGAGACTCACGTTCGACCGCGCGACCACGCTCGGCTTCGTCGCGCTCGCGTACATGGTCGCGCTCTGGCAGCGGCCCGGCCGCGCCACGTCGGACACCAAGATCGACCTGCACGTAAACCCGGGCGAGCTGCTCGAGCGCGTCTTCTCGGTCTGGACGCCGACCAACGACCTCGGTGCCGTCCACAGCTCGCAGTACACCGGCTACCTCTGGCCGACCGGCCCGTTCTTCGCGCTGCTCGACTGGATCGGCGTGTCGCCCTGGCTGGCGCACCGGCTCTGGCTGGGGACGCTGCTCGCGCTCGCCGCGTGGGGGATGCTCAAGCTGATGGACGCGTTCGTCGGCCGCCCGCGCGGGCCGGCGCACCTGGTCGCGGCCGCGTTCTACGCGTTCAACCCGTACACGACGGTCTTCACCTTCCGCACGACGGCGATCCTGCTCGGCTTCGTCGCGCTGCCCTGGCTGCTCGTGATCGTGCTCGGCGGCGTGCGCGCGGTGCGCGACGCGGACGGCTGGCGAGACTGGCGCGGCTGGTGGGGCGCCGCGGCGTTCGCGCTGGTCGTCACCTCGGCCGGCGGCGGCATCAACGGCGCGGTGCTCGGCTGGATGCTGGTCGGCCCCCTCGTGCTGCTCGTCTACGAGGTCGTCGTGCGCGCGGTCGGCTGGCGCGACGCCGCCCGCTTCCTCGCACGCGCGGCCGGGCTCAGCCTGCTGGCGTCGCTGTGGTGGATCGTGCCGCTGGTGGTCCACGCCCGCTACGGCGTCGACTTCCTCCAGTACACCGAGGGGCCGCGGGCGATCTGGAACACCAACTCGGCGACCGAGGTGCTGCGCCTGATGGCGTACTGGACCTCGTACGCGAGCATCGGCTTCCACGGCACCGAGCGTCCACTCTTCAGCGAGGAGGGGACGATGCTGTTCAACCCCTTCGTCGTGGGCGCCTCGCTGCTGCTGCCGGCGCTCGCCGTGGCCGGCTTCGTCTGGAGCCGCCGCTGGCGCTACGGCCCCTTCTTCATGCTGATCCTGCTCGCCGGAGTGACGATCGAGGTCGCCGGCTTCCCGAGCGGGACCCCGGTCCGCCACGCGATGGAGTGGGTCTACCACGACCTGCCGCTGCTGCGCTTCATGCGCACCACCCAGAAGGCGGCGCCGCTCGTTGGCGTCGGCCTGGCCGGCCTGCTCGGAATCGCCGCCCAGCTGGCCTGGGACCGCGTGCGCGGCTGGAGCCCGGCGCGTGCCCGGCTCGCTCTGGCGGGCGGCTCGCTCGCACTGGTGGCGCTGATCGCGCTCCAGGCGCTGCCCCTCACGCGCGGCACCGCGCCCGACAAGCAGATCACCTGGGACCGCATTCCGGCCGCCTGGACCGACGCCGGGCGCGACCTCGACCGCGAGCTGCCGCGCAACTCCCGGGCGATGGTGCTGCCGGGCCAGATCTTCGCGTTCTACACGTGGGGTGGCACGGTCGACTCGATCATGCCGAAGGTGACGAAGCGCCCGGTCGCGGTGCGCTACGAGACCCCGTACGCGGAGGCGCACGCCTCCGACCTGCTGACCACCGTCGACGGCCTGGTCCAGCAGCAGCGCCTCTTCCCGGGCCAGCTCAAGCCGCTGCTCGGGCTGATGGGCGTGCGCGCGGTGATCACCGGCAGCGACGACGACATCGCGCGCAGCGGTGCCGTCGACCCCGCCACCGCGGCGGAGGCGCTAGACGACCAGGGCCTCGGCGCGCCCGCGCGCAGCTACGGCCCTGTGCGCGCGCTGCCGCCGGCGAAGGGCGACGTCGGCCCCGCGCGCCCCGAGCCCGAGGTGCGCCGCTACGACCTGCCTCCGGGGCGCGGGCTCGTGCAGGTGATGCCGACCGGGCCGCCGACGATCGTCGACGGCGCCGCCCAGGGCCTGGCCGGGCTGGCCGCGTTCGGCGCGCTGCCCGACAGCCGGCCGCTGCTCTACGCGGGCGACCTGACCGATGCCGAGCTCCAGGGTTACGCCGGCGGTGGCGCCGAGGTCGTCGTGACCGACTCCAACCGGCGCTGGTCCTTCCTGCCGACCGACACCTTCCAGAGCCACGGTCGCGTGTTGCCGGAGACCGAGCCGCTCGACAAGAACTCGGCCAGCATCGAGCCGTTCCCAGACCGCGGGAGCGACGCCCAGACCGTCGCCGTCCTGCACGGCGCGACCTACCTGCGCGCGCCCGAGGGCGGCGGTCCGCTGCCGTTCCCCGAGCGCTCGGCGATCCACGCCTTCGACGGTGACCCGACCACGCTGTGGGCGGCCGCGCGCTACCTGCGCCCCAACCGGCGCTGGCTCGAGGTCGGCTTCAAGCGCCCGCGCGACGTGCCGTACGTCGACCTGCTGCCGGTGCACGACTGGCGCGGCATCGAGCGCGAGGTCGACATCAACGGCGTGCGCGCCGAGCTCGGCCCGGGCACCACGCGCGTCCGCACGAACCTCCACGACGTGACGCGCCTGCGCATCACGCTCACCCGCGTCGACCAGCCGAACTCAGACCTGCGCGGTTCCGGCGGCTTCCGCGAGATCGGCATTCCCGGCGTCCACGTGAGCGAGACGCTGCGCACGCCGGTGGTGACGGCGCGCGCGCTGGCCGGGCGCGATCTCAGCCACGTGGCGCTCAGCTACGTGTTCCAGCGCAACACCGGCGACCGGCCGACCAAGCGCGACCGCGCGACCGGCAGCCCGTTGCTCGAGCTGCTGCCCAACCGCCAGGACGTGGAAAAGCAGATCGACCGCACCGTGTTCGCGCCGGAGGAGCGGTCGTTCGAGCTCGACGCCTGGGTGCAGCCGTCGGTCGACGCGCGCGACCCAGAGCTGGACCGGCTGGCGGGCCTCCGCGGCGGCGACAGCTTCGACTCGTCGAGCCGCTTCCAGAACCAGGCGCGCTACCGCGCCTCGAGCGCCTTCGACGTCGACCCCTCGACCGCCTGGGTCAGCATCTGGGAGCCGCCGTCGGCGCCCCTCCCGTGGATCTCCTGGCGCGGCGAGCGGCCGCTCGAGATCAGCCGGCTGTCGCTGGGCCGCGCGCCCGGAGCGGTCCGGCGGCCGACCGTGGTCCGCCTGAGCTGGCCGGGCGGCGCGACGCCGCCGCTGCGCGTGGGCCCCGAGGACGGCGTCGTCGAGCTGCCCGAGCCGATCCGCACCCGCTCGCTGCGGCTGACCGTGCTGAAGTCGGAGTGGCCGGCGGACGCCACCCGGCGCGAGCGCACCGGCCGCGCGGTCGGAATCGGCTCGATCACGGTGCCGGGCCTGGCGCCCGCCGACCCACCGCGCAGCGGGCCGCTGCACGCGGCCTGCGGCAGCGTCATGGTCGACGTCGGCGGGCGGCGCGTGCCGCTGCGCCCGGCCGGCACCGTCGAGGAGCTCGACGCCGGCCAGCCGCTGCGGGCGGCCGGCTGCGACGGCCCGGTGGCCATGGGCCGCGACATCCAGCGCATCCGCTCGCTTCCGGGGACCTTCAGCGTCGACCTGCTGCGGATGCGCTCGGCGGCGCCGGACGGGCTGCCGCCCGACCGCGGCGGCGGCCAGGTCGTCGACCCCGGGCAGCTCCACAACAGCTCGCTCGATGGGGTGCGGGTGAAGGTCGATGCCCCCTCGTGGCTGGTGCTCGGGCAGAGCTACTCGGTCGGCTGGGAGGCCTCCTGCGACGGCCGCTCGCTGGGCGAGCCGCGACCGATCAACGCGTTCGCGAACGGCTGGCTGGCGCCCGCAGACTGTCGCGAGGTCGCGTTCAAGTTCGCCCCGCAGGGGACCGCCAAGCTCGGCTACCTGGTCGCGGGTCTGGCCTCCCTCGCGCTACTCGCGTTCGTGCTCTGGGGCGCCTGGGCCGGGCGCCGCGGCGAGCTGGCAGCGCCCGACCCGGCGCGCTGGCCCGACCTGCGGCCGGGGCGGATGTCGCTGCCGGTGGCGGCAGCGATCTCGCTGGCCGTCACCGTTCCGCTCGCGCTGCTGCTGGCCAAGCGCACCGGCGTCGTGATCTTCCCGCTGTTCACGCTGATCCTGTGGCGCGGGATCGGCCCGCGCCTGCTTACGGCCGGCGCGGCCGTGCTGCTCGGCTTGGTCGTCCCGATCATGTACGCGGTCATCTCGCCGCGCGACCGCGGCGGCTGGAACTTCGAGTACAGCGTCGAGCTGATGCAGGCGCACTGGGTCGGCGTCGGAGCGTTCGTGCTGCTGCTGGCGGCCTGCTGGCGGGCGCTCGGCAGCGCCCGCGCGAGTCAGGCGGGCGGGCCGTCGATGACGCCCACGAACACCGCGCGCGCCGAGTACAGCAGGAAGTCGTAGGGCGTCCCCCAGACGCTCTCGGGGGGCACCTCCTCCCAGTGCGGGCCGAACTGCCGACGGCGCAGCGCCCCGGCCTGGGCGAAGCGGAACTCGCCCGCCTCGATCGCCGCGTCCAGGCCCGGGTGGTAGCCCACCGGCACGGTGACGAGCAGCTTGCCGCCCGGGGCGACCAGCCGCTGGACGGCACGCAGCGAGGCGGGCGACTTCGAGGCGTCGCGCGGGTCCTCGTCCCAGCCGACGTGCTCGAGCGTCGAGATCGCGACGACGCGGTCGAAGCGGCCCAGACGGTCGAGCTCGAAGACGTCCTCGTTGAGCACGCCCGGCGCCCGCTCGTACTTGTCGACCACGACGTGCTCATGGGGCCCATAGTGGCCGAGCACGTGGCCGACCTCGAGCACGCGCTCGGGCGGGTGGCCGGCCACGAACGAGCGGGCGATCGGCACCTCGACGGCGCGCTCGGTGAGCCAGGTCCACTTGTAGCGGTGGTAGAGGTAGCGGTGGCGCTCGCCGCCGAAGTCGAACCCGCCGCGGCCGCCCGCCAGGGACCAGGGCAGCCCGGCCAGCAGGCCGGTGCCGAAGCGCGCGTAGTCGCCGATCACCGGCCGCGCGCCGCGCGCCGCCAGGGCCCGCTTGGTGCGCGGCCCGACCGCCTGGGGCATGTAGCCGTCGCTGGCCATCGGCGGCGGCGACATTAGCGTGCGCAATGATCCCTGCATGCTGCCTCGCGTCGTGCTCGCGGTGTGCGCGGCCCTGGTGCTCGCCTGGGGCGGAGTGCTCGTGCGCGACCACTTCGTGGGGAAGTCGGGCGCACAGAAGCTGCTCTTCGACACGGACCTCAGCGAGCGCGAGTTCCAGCGCAACCTCGACAAGCTCGAGGACGCGCGCTTCCTCAACCCGAGCACGACTCCGGAGCTGGCGCGCGCCGAGTACTACCTGTTCCGCGGGCGGCCGCGGGCCGCGGCGCGCGTGGCCGAGGACCTGGTGCGCGCGGAGCCCGAGAACGCGGACGCCTGGCGGCTGCTCTGGCGCGCCACCCGCGCCACCGACCCGGCCCGTGCGCGGGAGGCGGCGGCGGCGCTGCGGCGCCTCAACCCGCTGGCGTCGCTGTAGCGCCGCGCGGCTCGCGCTCGGCCGCGCCGTTGAGGTCCCAGTTCGCGATCAGGTCGTCGAGGCCGTCGGATGGCCCCGCCCGGCGCTCCGCGAGCGCCACCACCGCCGCGAACAGCAGGATCGCGGGCAGCGTCACCGCGGGGACCTGCCAGTCCCAGTCGATCGTCGCGTGCAGCAGGAAGACGACCCCCGCCGCCACCGGACCGGCGACCGCGAGCCGCTCGCGGCGCAGCGCGCGCGCCGCGGAGGCACCCAGCCCGCCGATGAACAACGCGAAGGCCGCGAGGCCGACCAGGCCCAGCTCGACCGCCATCTCGAGCGGCAGCGAGTGCACCTCGAGCGCGTAGCCGGCGACCGGCCGCTCGCGCAGCCAGACCGTGCGAAAGCCCCCGGAGCCGACGCCCTCGATCGGGTGATCCACGAACGCATCGGCGCCGACGTGCCAGTAGTCGTAGCGGCGCGAGTCGACCGAGGTCAGCCGCGCCGGACCGCGAATCTCGGACGGGGTCTCGGCGCTGCTGCGCTCGGCGAGCCCGCTGGCGACGAGGCTGGCCAGCGCCAGACCGAGCGCGACGAGCGCCACCGCCGGCAGCTGGCGCGCGGTGGCGAGCGTCGAGGCGCGCAGGCGCCCGCTGCGTTCGCCGCGGTCCATCCACACCTCGAGCAGGGCGGCAGCCGCCATCACCGCGAGCAGGATGAGCAGCATCGTCGCGCCGTCTGTCGCGCGCTGGTCCGGGCCGCCCTCGAGCGACGCCACTCCCGGCAGGGCGACCGAGCACACCGCGGTCAGGACGCCGGCGGCGACCGTGGTCGCGGCCGCGCGCACCTGTGTGCGCGTGGGGGCGGCGGCCACGAGCACGAGCAGCCCGATCAGCCCGGCGGCGATCGCGCCGCGCGAGTAGGACAGGTAGGCGCCCAGCGCGAGCGGCACGGATCCGGCGAGCGCGGACGCCCGCATCCAGAGCGGACGGGTGGTGTCGCCGGCGAGCCTGGCGCAGAGGACCATGCCCATCGCCGCGAGTGCGCCCTCGGCGTTCCAGTACGTGATCGGCTGCTCCAGCCGGCCGTCGGCGCGCGAGGACTTGCTCAACTCGAGCAGGTCGGGCAGCAGCCGGCCCGCGAGCCCGTACCCGATCACCACGAGCGTGCCGGCGGCGAGCGCCGGCTCGAGCGCGCGCGCCGCGCGGGCATCGCGCAGCACCCCCAGTGCGGCGAGCAGCGTCCCGGTGTAGAGCAGCAGCCGCACGAGGTTGTCGGTGGCCGGGCTCGGCAGCGGCGCCCAGGCGAACGAGACCGCGGTCCAGACGGTGATGAAGCAGAGCCCGCCGAGCGCCGCCCAGCCGGCGCGCGACGAGGGCAGCGGGCGCGGGCTGGCGAAAGCCAGCGCTAGCACGAGCGCCCAGACGACGCAGGTCGCGACGAGGCGAGGCTCTTCGAAATAGCCGCCGGTCTTGAAGGCCAGGACCGTGGGTCCGACGAACAGGATGGCCGCCGCGAGCAGCAGGACAGCGCGACGCATGGCCGAGGGAGCGTAGCGGTGCGTACCGCTAGCTGTGAACGACCGCCTTGCGCTCGGGCTCCCGCGCGGGCTGGCCCGCCCAGGCGCCGAGCCGCACGTGGGCCAACGCGAGGAGGTAGCACGCGAGCGCGACCAGCGTCGCGGCCGGGAAGCCGGCGACGATCGCAACCGTGATCGCGCCGGCGGAGGCCACCACCGAGGCGATCCCGTTGACGCCCCAGGCCCAGGCCACGCCGCGCGGGTAGAGGGCGGCGAGTCGCGTCAGCCCAAGCGGCATCGCCATCCCGAGCGCGACCCCGACGGGCGCCAGCAGCAGCACGGTGACGATCACGCGCGCGGCGAAGCTGAGGTCGATCAGCGCCGCCAGCAGCGGGTGGAGCAGGAACGCGCTGGCGGCGATCAGCGCGCACGCGATGGCGAGCGCCGCCGTGAGCGCGGCGCGCGGGTTCGCGACCCGGCCGGCGAGCAGGGAGCCGGCGCCGGTCCAGAGCAGCAGCGAGAACAGCACCACCGAGAGCGCGTAGGTCGGGAAGCCTAGGAACAGCACGAAGCGCTGGATCAGCACGATCTCGAGCGTCAGGAAGCCCAGCCCGATCGCCGCGAAGAAGCCGAGTGCGGTCAGCGGCGGGCGATCCTGGCGGGCGGTCAGGAACAGCGGCGCCGCGACCAGCGTCAGGGACAGCACCGCCAGGATGCCGAAGGTCACGATCAGCACCAGGAACGGCTCGGCCGCGTAGATGTAGCCGGGGTCGTCCGCGCCGAGCGAGCTCAGCCGGCGCATCTGGAAGAAGAACGGCTTGTCGTCGGTCGGCGCGCACACGTCCAGCCGGTAGCCCTCGCAGAACGCCTTCGCCGACGGCGCCTTGGCCAGATCGGCCCACTCGTACTGGTAGGGCCCGTTGGGCGCGAACGCCACGCCCTCGCCGCGCACGCGGGCGAGCGCGCGCACGCGCGTCAGCTCGGCCTGGGTCCAGGGCCGCTTGCGCGCCAGCGTGGTCGCGTAGAGCTCGTTGAGGATGTCGCGGCCCATCACCACGACGACGTTGCGCTCGGGGTGCTCCACGCCCCGCTCGCGGAGCGTCTCGAGTGCGAGCACGGTCACGCGCAGGCCCTCGTCGCCGACGAGCCGGCGTGGTCGCGACACCGCCAGCACGCCGTTCGGCCGCAGGTGGTCGAAGTACTCGTCGAACGCCTCGACCGTGTAGAGGTTGTTCTCGCTCAGCGTGAACGCCTGCGCCGAGCCGGCCGAGAGCGTGTCGGCGAAGCCGAGGTGGACCACGTCGTAGTCGGCGTCGCCCTCGACCAGCGCCGTGCGGCCGTCGCCGATGCGCGTGTGCACGCGGGGCAGCGTGTAGGGCGAGCCGGAGAAGTCGCGCAGCCCGTCGTCGGCGGCGTCGCGGATCGCGGCGTTGAGCTCCACCGCGTCGACGCGCTGGACCCCCGACGAGAGCGCGTTGAGGATGTCTCGCCCGCCGCCGGGGCCGATCAGCAGGGCCCGGTCGGTGCCGCCGAAGACGAACGCCAGCGAGTGCGGCCCGAGCGCGAGGTCCTTCCAATTGGGCATGTGGCCGCCGCGCTGGTAGCCCGCCACGGGGGCGCCGCCGCGGTCGAAGAACAACGGCGCGAAGTTCTGGCCCGGCTTGGCGCCGTAGGCGACCACACGGCTCAGCGGCGTCCACTTGTCGAACACCGGGTCGACGTTCTCGAGGTTGGCGGGCTTCGGCTCGTAGACGGTCGTCGCCGCGGCGACCCCGACGCCGACCGCGCCCAGCGCGAGCACCGCCGCGCCGGCGCGCGCCACCCGCGGCGCCCAGCCGGCCGAGAACAGCAGCGCCGCGAGCGCCGCCACCGGGGACAAGGCCACCAGCAGCGTCGGCACCGAGATCGCCCACATCAGCGGGACCACCGCGACCGCGCCCAGCGCCGCGCCGACCAGGTCGAACGCGTACAGGCGCGCGATCGTGCGCGTATATCCGCGTACGGCGAGGGCGATCACGGTCCCGCCGGCGGCGAACATCAGCGTCGTCAGCGCGCTGGTCAGCGCGAGCAGGCCGACGAAGCGGCCGGTGACCGCGTCGGTCGAGCCGAACTTGATCCGCGCGAGCACCAGCGGGATCACCAGCAGCAGCGCCGCGAAGCCGATCGACCAGCGCGCCAGCTGCTCCTCGAGCGGCCGCCGGTCGAACCAGTCGGGCCGCACGTAGACCGCGATCGCGCCCGCACCGGCCCCCAGCAGGGCGAGCGAGATCGACAGGAAGCTGAAGTGGTAGAAGAGCGAGGCGGAGAAGAAGCGCGTCAGCAGGACCTGGAGCGCCAGCACGCAGCCGGCGACCAGCCCCACCCCGAAGCCCACTCGAACGGGCAGCCCGCGCTCCATCGCGGCGATCCTAGACAGCCCGCGGCGGAGCCGCGCCGGGCCGCGTGCAACCTGCTCGGGGGCGCACTGGTTGCGTTTATAGTCGCCGTTCGGCATGAGCTCCGCGCCTACGAGCCTGCGCACGCGGACCACCTGCAGGGTCTGCGGGTCGTCCCAGCTCGCCCCGGTCCTGGACCTCGGTCAGCACTCGATCGCGGGCGCCTTCCCGGAGCCGGGCGGCGAGCTGCCCGTCCAGCGGACGATTCCGCTGGAGCTGGTGCGCTGCGACATGACGCGCGACCAGGACGCGTGCGGGCTGCTCCAGCTGCGCCACACGGTGCCCGGGCCGATCCTCTACCAGTCGTACTGGTACCGCAGCGGCGTCAACCGCACGATGACCGAGAACCTGCACGGCATCGCCCGCGGCGTCGAGCGGCTGAGCGACCTCCGTCCCGGCGACCTCGTGATCGACATCGGCTGCAACGACGGCACGCTGTTCGACGGCTACTCCTCGCGCGATCTGCGGTTCATCGGCTTCGACCCCTCCGACGTGACCCGCTACGCGGTCGCAAAGGGGTACGAGGTCGTGCGCGACTTCTTCAGCGCCCGGACGCTGAAGCAGCGCCATCCGGACCAGAAGGCCCGCGCGATCACCTCGATCGCGATGTTCTACGACCTCGAGGACCCGGGCGCGTTCGTGCGCGAGGTGGCCGACTCGCTGGCGGAGGACGGCATCTGGGCGATGGAGCTGCACTACCTGCCCACGATGCTGCGCCTGAACGCCTTCGACGTGATCGTGCACGAGCACCTGGAGTACTACTCGCTGGCGGTGATCGAGCGGCTGCTCGCCGACGCCGGGCTGGCGCTGACCGACGCCGAGCTCAACGACATGAACGGCGGGTCGATCCGGCTGTTCATCGGGCACGCGGGCAGGCGCGAACCGAGCCCCGAGGCGACGGAGCGGCTCCAGGGGCTGCGCGTCGCCGAGTTCGAGATGGCGCTCGACTCGCCGGCTCCGTACGAGCAGTTCGCCCGCAACGTCGAGCGCGTCCGCGACGACCTCAAGCAGCTCTGCGAGCGCGTGGCGGGCGAGGGCAAGACGATCCACATCTACGGCGCCTCGACGAAGGGCAACACGATCCTCCAGTACGCCGGGCTCGACCGCTCGATCATCCCGTTCGCCGCCGATCGCAACCCGGACAAGTGGGGCTCGGAGACGATCCGGACGGGGATCCCGATCATCAGCGAGGACGAATCGCGGGCGATGAAGCCGGACTACTACCTGGTTCTGCCCTGGCACTTCCTGGACGAGTTCCTCGAGCGCGAGGGCGAGTACCTCGAAGCGGGCGGGCGCTTCATCGTCCCGCTGCCAGAGGTCAGAGTGATCGGCGCAGACGCCCTCGAGGCGCGCGCAGCCGACCGAGCTGCCGCGCCGCCCGTCGACATGACCTAACTTAAGTCGCATGCTGAGGGCCCGCCACCTCTTGAGGCTGTCTGGCGAGTTCGTCGGCTACGCCGTGGTCAACCGGGCCTGGTGGGTTCCGGCTCTGACGTTGGTCCTCGCACTCGCGGCCGTCCTGATCGCGGTGGGTCAGGCGGCCGCTCCGGTCACGCTCTATCCGTTGTTCTAGCCCCTGTGTCCACCTCGGTCACTGACGAGACCCGTGCAGCTCGGGAGGATCAGCCCCCCGACTGGTCGCCGGTGCCCGAGCGCGGCCCGGGCCGGCACCCGCGGCTGAAGGTCCTCTGGCGCTGGCTGGCCGCCGCCGCGGTCGTCGTGGTGCTGTGGCTGCTCGGGCACGAGCCGGCGGCGGTCGGGCTCGCGGTCCTGATCACGACCGTCACGCTGCTGTCCGCGACGGTGCCGGCGGTCGCGCGCGCGGTCGACCGCGGTGAGCACGCGATCCAGTCGGTCGCCGGACGCGGGCTGCGCTTCGTGCTGCTGGGGGCGATGCAGCTGCTGATCTTCACCCCGGTGTCGCTGGTGATGCGGCTCCTGCGCTTCGACCCACTCGCGCTCGGCGGCTCGCCCGAGGACGCGACCTTCTGGAGGCCGGCGCCGGCCCGGCCGCGGGCGCTGCACCGCCACCTCTACACGTACGAGCGCATGCCGGTCGAGGGCATCAGGCGCGACACCCTGCCGTTCCCGGTGCTGCGGAAGGTGCTCCTGGTGCTGATCCTGCTGCTCGTGGTCGACGTCGCCGCCGGTTCGCTGTTCGACGCGCTCGATGGACGCGAGGACACCCCGCGCGCCACCGGGTCGCCGAACACGCAGCTGCTGGTCCCGAATGCCGCCGCCGGGCGCGACGAGCCGTGGCGTCACGACCTCGGTTGGGACATCACCCACGCCTGGGACGGCAAGTACTACGACGCCTTCCTGGGCTGGAGGCTGGCCGACTTCGACAGCCGCTACGTGAACGTCAAGGACGACATCCGGCGCAGCTACCAGCCGGCGCCGGCGGGCGGCGACCCCGTCGACGTCTACTTCCTGGGCGGGTCGGCGATGTTCGGCTGGTTCCAGCGCGACGGGCACACGATCCCGTCGGAGGTGGCGCGGCTGGCGGAGGCCGACGGCATCCCGGTGCGGGTCGTCAACTATGCGACGCCGGCGTGGGTCAACTGGCAGGAGTCGCTGAAGCTCCAGGACCTGATCACGTCCGGGCAGAAGCCGGACGTCGCGGTCTTCTACGACGGCGGCAACGAGCTCGTGAGCCAGTTCTCGCAGGGCGCCCACAGCGACCTGGAGACGACGCTCAGCCGCCAGATCAGCGCCCAGCTCGGGTATGGCCTCACGCGCCCGCCCTCGGGTCGCGGGGGGCTGCTCGGGTTCACCGACGCCTGGGCGAGGGTGAGCGCGGTGCACCGGGTCGGCGAGCGGCTCGGGCTGCTGACCGACCCGGACGAGCCGCCGGAGGACGTGCTCAGATCCCCGTGGGTCGGCGATCAAGCCGGCCAGGCCTCCGCGGCCGGCCGCTACGCGGCCTCGATCTACAGGCGCGGGGTGGGCGTGGTGAGCGCCCTGGCCGACAGATACGGCTTCAAGGCCGACTTCTTCTGGCAGCCCACCGTGTTCAGCAAGCGGCTCGTCGACGGCGAGGACTTCGCGCTGCGCGGGGTCGCCACGGACCCCGACGCCTGGCGCGTGGCCACCCGCACGGCCCGCGCCGGCCTGCCGCCCGAGACGGTCGACCTGAGCACGGCCTGGGACCGCACCGACAAGCCGGTCATGTACGACTTCGTGCACAGCAACGAGCTGGGCGCGCGCGTCGTGGCGGCGGCCATCTACAAGCGCATCAAGCCGCAGCTGCTCGAGGTGGCCGGCCGGTGAACGTCCTCGGGATCAGCGCCTTCTACCACGACTCGGCGGCCGCGCTCGTTCGCGACGGCAAGCTGGTGGCGGCCGCCCAGGAGGAGCGCTTCACGCGCCGCAAGCACGACGAGGGCTTCCCGATCAACGCGATCCGCTACTGCCTCCAGGCGGGCGGCGTGGAGTCGGGTCAGCTCGACTCGATCGTCTACTACGACAAGCCGATCAGCACGTTCGCCCGGCTGCTGCGCACCTATCTGCGCGTCGGTCCGGCCGGCTGGCGCTCGTTCAAGGACGCGATCCCACTCTGGACGGGCAAGAAGCTCTGGATCCCGTACCTGATCGAGCGCGGGCTGCGCGAGATCGGCTACGCGATGCCGGACGACCTCTACTTCACCGAGCACCACGAGAGCCACGCGGCGAGCGCGTTCTTCCCGTCGCCGTTCGAGTCGGCGGCGGTACTCACGTTCGACGGCGTCGGCGAGTGGGCCACGTCCAGCATCGGCGTGGGGGAGGGCAACCGGATCCGGATCGACCGCCAGCTGCTGTTCCCCAACTCGCTCGGCCTGCTCTACTCGGCCTTCACCTACTACTGCGGCTTCCGCGTCAACTCGGGCGAGTACAAGCTGATGGGGCTGGCGCCCTACGGCGAGCCGCGCTACGTCAACCGCATCCTCGACAACCTGATCGACCTGCGCGAGGACGGGTCGTTTCGGACGAACCTGGACTTCTTCGACTACCTCGGCGGGCTGACGATGACCAACCGGCGCTTCGATGGGCTGTTCGAGGGCGCGCCGCGCGAGCCCGAGAGCGAGCTGCGCCAGCGCGAGATGGACCTCGCCCGCTCGGTCCAGGTGGTCACCGAGGAGGTCATCATGCGGATGGCCCGCCACGCCGCCGCGACGACCGGCCAGCGCGACGCCTGCCTGGCCGGCGGGGTGGCGCTCAACTGCGTCGCCAACGGCCGCCTCCAGCGCGAGGGTCCGTTCGACCGGATCTGGATCCAGCCGGCCGCGGGCGACGCCGGCGGCGCCGTCGGCGCGGCCCTGTACGGGTGGCACCAGATCGCCGACGGTGAGCGCACCGTGGACGGCTCGGAGGACGGGATGGGCGGCGCCTACCTGGGCCCTGCCTATTCGGACGACGAGATCGGCCGCTTCCTCCGGTGGCACGACTACCGGCACGAGCACATCGCCGATCCGGCGCGCTGGGCGGGCCGGATCGCCGAGCTGATCGCCGCCGGCAAGGTGGTCGGGCTGTTCCTCGGGCGCATGGAGTTCGGCCCGCGCGCGCTCGGGCACCGCTCGATCGTCGGTGACGCGCGCTCGCCCACGATGCAGTCGACGATGAACCTGAAGATCAAGTACCGCGAGTCGTTCCGGCCGTTCGCCCCGGCGGTGCTCGCCGAGCGGGCGTCGGAGTACTTCGAGATCGACGTCGAGTCGCCCTACATGATGCTGACGGCCGCGGTGAGCGAGCGGCTGCGCGCGGCCAACGGCCACCCGCGCTCGGGCGACCTGCGCGAGTGGGTCAACGAGGTGCGCTCGGAGATCCCGGCCGTGACCCACGTCGACTACTCGGCCCGGCTACAGACCGTCAACCGGCGCGACAGCCCCGAGTTCCACGCGATCCTGAGCGCGTTCGACGAGCTGACCGGCTGCCCGGTCGTGATCAACACGTCGTTCAACGTGCGCGGCGAGCCGATCGTCTGCACGCCCGAGGACGCCTACCGCTGCTTCATGCGAACCGAGATGGACCACCTCGTGCTGGGCAACTTCGTGCTCGACAAGGCCGACCAGCCGGCCTGGACCGAGGACGAGCGCTGGCAGGAGGACCTGATCCTCGACTGAGGGCTAGCGCCGGTAGACGTTCAGGTCGAACCAGGTGTAGGCGGCCTGCTCGCCCTGCATGCAGTCGGGCCCGTTGAACGGGTTCACGCCGATCAGCCCGACCCACCAGTGGTCGCTCGAAACGAACAGCGGCTGCCGCTCGGGGATGCGCCGCATGGCCGCGCACGAGCCGTCGGGCGGGATCAGCTCGAGCTCGTGCGTGAAGTGGTCCCCGGCGAGCGTCGCCGGCACTCCGCGGGCGGCGATCGCGATCTTCCAGTCGTCGTCGCCGAAGCCGGGCTGGTCGGCGAACCACTTCACGATCCCGGCGGCGGGTGCCGTCGTGCCCACCACGTCGACGGAGCGATCGATGTAGCCGTTGCCGACCGGCGCGGCCAGCACCCCGACCACCACCGCCACCGCCCAGGCGGGCACGCGCGGCACGCGCGGGACGAGGCGCCCGACGGCCAGCGCGGCCAGCCCGACGAGCGCGCCGGCCGCGAACACGAGGATCGACGGCGTGTAGGGAGACCCGAGCCCGAAGTCCTGCACGAGGTTCCAGCCCAGCACGAGCGCGAGCACGGCGACGGCGCCCCGCCCCAGCCAGCCCGGCAGCCGGGCGGCGAGCGCGACCGCGACGATCGCCAGCGCGATCGCCGGCAGCAGGTAGCGGATCGTCGAGATCGGCCAGCCCGCCGGAGTGGGCAGCTCCGGCGACGTCTGAAGGCCGGTTCCCCACGAGCCCGACCAGATCAGCGTGCCCAGCACCGCGAGCGCTCCGGCCCAGCGCAGCGAGCGGCGCAGGCGCTTGTCGTGCAGCGGCGCCAGCAGCCCGAGCAGCAGCACGGCGAGCCCGCCGGCCAGCGCGATCCAGCCTCCGCCGAGCAGCTCGTTGTAGTCGCCCAGGCGACCGTCGAGCGTGTCGGTGGGGCGGTCGATGAAGCTCTGGTCGATCAGCCCGAGGAAGCGCGGGCTCTCGTCGCCCCACGGCGCGGCGACGAACGGCCACAGCGGCGAGCCGTGCTGGACGAAATTGCGCAGGTACCAGAAGCCGCCCACCACGACGGCGCCGGCGAGCCCGAGCGCCAGCCAGCCCGCGAGCGGGCGCAGGCGGTCGCGCGCGATCCAGGCGCCATACGCGAGGACGAAGACCGCCTCCGGCGCCACGGTCGCCTTGGTCCCGATCCCAAGCCCGGCGGCCACCAGGGCCGGCACCAGCAGCGCTGGGCGCCGTCCGGCGCCGGTGGCGAGCGCCGCCGTGCAGGCGAGCCAGGCGAGCGCGGGCAGGTCGGTCTGCGGCTCGTTGAGCTGGCGCAGGATCAGCGGCGTCGTGACGAGCGCCGCGGTCGCCAGCAGGCCGATCCGCCCGGGAACCTCGAGGTTGCGGAGCGTCTGCCAGGTCGCCCCGGCGAGCGCGGCCAGCATGAGCGGGTTCCAGAGCGAGATCGGCACCCACGACCGCGCGATCCCAGCCGCCCAGGTCTGGGCGACCTCGTCGGTCAGCGGGTAGTTGCCATAGGGGATGTCATAGCTGAGGTAGAGCTGCGACCCGGGCTTGCCGTTCGCGATCCAGCCCGCGATGTCGGCGTAGTGGTAGAAGGTGCTGTCGAAGCCGATCGACGGGTAGCGCAGCAGCCACACCACCCACGCGGCGAAGGCCCCGGCGGCGACGGCGGTCGCCACCTGCTCCGCGGTCGTGCGCACCCGCCACCAGCCGGCGAGCTCCGTCGCCGGAGAGGGCCCCGGATCGGGCAGCGCCCGCGCGGCGGCCCAGGTGGCGAACGCGGCCAGCGAGAGCGACACGGGGCTGGCGCCGAGCCCGACCAGGCCCAGGACGAGCGCCTCGCCGACGGCCAGGGCGACGGCGACCACGAACGCCGCGATCGCGCGCTCGAGACCCGCGGGCGCCACGCGCGTCACGATGCGCAGCGCCGCCCCACCCAGCGCGAGGATCGCGAGCGCCAGCAGCACGTGCAGGACGACCTCGCGCATCTGCGTCCACCCTACAAGTGGACGCGTCCGGCGGCGGCAGACGGGAGACTAGGGCCATGACGCCCTCGGCGCGGCGGCGCGTCGCCTCGAATACGGCGGTCCAGATCGCCGGCAAGGGGATCGTCCTCGGCTTCGGCCTTGCGTCGCTGGCCGTGCTCACGCGCTACCTCGGCCCGAGCGAGTACGGCAAGTACACGCTCGCGCTGATGTACATGCAGCTGTTCGGCGTGCTCGCCGACGTGGGGCTGTTCACGACGGTGGTGCGGGAGATCAGCAAGGACCGCTCGCGCACCGACGAGCTGGTCGGAAACGTGCTGACCCTGCGGCTGCTGCTGTCGCTGGCCGTGATCGCGATCGCGGCGGGCGTCAGCCTGCTGCTGCCCTACGAGCACGAGGTGCGGGTGGCGATCCTGCTGGCCGGAGGGCCGCTGCTGTTCGGGATGATCACCACGACCTACGTGGCGATCCTCCAGTCGCGGCTTCAGATGAGCCGGGCCGTGGTGGGCGACGTGCTCGGCCGCGCGACCTCGCTGCTGCTGGTCCTGATCGTCGTCTGGCTCGACCTCGGGTTCTACGCCGTCATGCTGGCCGCGGGGGGCGGCGCGCTGGCGACCCTGATCGTGACCTGGCTGGTGACCCGCCGTCTGGCTTCGATCCGCTTCCGGGTCGACCCGGTCGTGTGGCGGACGATGCTGGCGGCGGCGCTGCCGCTCGGCCTCGCGCTCGCGATCAACTCCCTCTACTTCCGCGCCGACACGCTGATCATCTCGCTGTACGAGCCGTACAGCCAGGTCGGCCTCTACACGCTCGCCTACCGGATCCTCGAGCTGGCGCTGGTGGCGGGCTACATCTTCGTCAACACCACCTTCCCGCTCTTGTCGGAGGCGGTGGAGCACGACGAGCCGCGCGCGCTGCGGATGATCCAGGTGTCGAGCGACGTGCTCGTGATCCTCGGCGTCCCGTTCGTGGCCGGCGGGCTCGTCCTCGCGCCCGACATCGTCGAGCTGGCCAGCGGCGAGGATTTCGCGGACGCCGCCGAGCCGCTGCGGATCCTGCTCGCGGCCGGCGCCCTGGCCTGGGTCAACGGCGTGTTCGGGCTGGCGCTGATCGCCAAGAACCGCCAGACAAGCGCGCTCTGGCTGAACGTGACGGCGCTGGTCTTCAACGTCGGGCTCAACTTCCTGCTGATCCCGCGGTACGGGATCGTGGTGGCCGCGATCGTCACCGTCGCATCGGAGCTGCTGATCCTGGCAGGCTCGTACGTCTTGATGAGACGCCATTTCGAGTTCTTCCCGGTGCCGCGCACGCTGCCCGCGGCGCTGGTCGCCGCCGTGGCGATGGCCGGCGGGCTGTGGCTGGCGCGCGACCTGCCTGTCCTGGTCCTGGCGCCCGTGGGGGCGCTCGCCTACGCGGCGCTGCTGTGGGCGATCAGCCCGGTCAGCCGCGAGGTGGTCACGGGGCTGAGGAGCTAGGCCATGGAGATGCCGCGCGGCCTGCGCGACACCCGCAACTGGTACCGCGACGCCGACGCGCTCGAGCAGGTCGAGCCGTCGCTGGTCGACTTCGTCGCCGAGCACGGCGGCCCGTCGCTGCTCGACCTGGGCTGCGGGCTGGGCGGCTACTCGAAGCGCCTGGCCGAGCGGGGCTTCGAAGTGATCGCGTTCGACGTCGCGCCCGACTACGTCGAGCGGGCCCGCGAGCTCGGCGTGGACGCGCGCTTGTACGACGGCGAGCGGCTGCCGCTCGAGGACGACTCGGTTGACACGGTCTTCCTGCTCGAAGTGCTCGAGCACCTGGAGGACCCGGCGCGGCTGTTGGGTGAGGCTCGTAGGGTGGCGCGCCGCAACGTGCTCGTGACTACCCCCAACTGCACCCAGACCTTCCATCCGGTGCCGGTCGAGTTCAGCCACATGCTCGACGTGGACCACCGCCAGTTCTTCACCGAGACGTCGCTGCGCGAGCTGCTCGACGGCGTGTTCGGCAGCTCGGTCGTCGAGCAGACACACCCGATCGACCGCAACCTCGCGGGCCTGCTGCTGCCGCGGCCGCTGCGGCCGCTGTATCGCTGGCTGGACGCCGCCGGGCGGGTGCGGCCGCGCTACTTCTTCCGCCTGCGCGGCCGGGCGCCGGCCTCATGACGCGGGTGCTGTTCATCTCGGCCGAGCCGGTCGGTGCGACGATGGCCGGGCCGCCGATCCGCGTGATGGAGCTCGCGCGGGCGGTCGCCGCCGAGTGCGAGGTGACGGTGGCGGCTCCCGCGCCGAGCGACACGGGCGACGCGCCGGTCGAGCTGCTCGAGGCATCGCTGTCCGACTTCGACACGCTGCTCGAAGCGGCCCGCCGCCACGACGTGGTCGTGGCGCAGCGCCTCCCGCCGCAGCTGCTGCGCTACGTCGCGAAGCTGCCGGTCCGCTTCGTGGCGGACCTCTACAACCCGCAGATGATCGAGGTGCTCGAGGCCGCCGGCCGCGACGGTGGCAGCTCGCCGCGGCGCGCCTGGCGCTCGATGCTCGGTCAGGTCGCCGTCGCCGACCTCGTCATCTGCGCGAGCGAGAAGCAGCGCGACCTGTGGCTGGGCGGCATGGGCCTGGCGGGTCTGATCGACGTCGAGCGCTACCAGGCGGACCCGACCTTCAGGTCGTTCGTGGACGTGGTGCCGTTCGGGCTGCCCGACCAGCCGCCGCAGACGGGCGGCCGCGTGCTCAAGGGCGTCTGGCCGGGCATCGGCGCGGACGACCCGGTGCTGCTCTGGGCGGGCGGCGTCTGGCGCTGGCTCGACGCGATCACCCCGATCAAGGCGGTCGAGCGGCTGCGCGCGCAGGGGCACCGCGCGCACCTCGTCTTCCTCGGCGTGGGGCGGCCGGCCGTCGATCCGGCGACGATCCCGAGCAGCGCCGACGAGGCGATCGCGTTCGCCGCCGAGCGCGGGCTCGAGGGCGAGTGCGTGCACTTCAACCGCGGCTGGGTGCCGTATGAGGAGCGGGCCGCCTACCTGCTCGAGTCCGACCTGGGCGTGTGCGCCCACTTCGACCACCTGGAGGCGCGCTTCTCGTTCCGCACGCGCGTGCTCGACCACTTCTGGGCCGGGCTGCCGTCGGTGGTGTCGGCCGGCGACGCGATCGGCGAGCTGGTCGAGCGGCGCGGACTGGGCCGGGCCGTCGCCGCCGAGGACGACGAGGGGTTCGCGGCCGCCTGCGCCGCGCTGATCGGCGATCGCGACGAGTACGCGAAGACCGCCACGCGCGTACGCGAGCTGGCCCCGACGCTGCGCTGGAGCCGGGTCGCCGAGCCGCTCGTGCGCTTCTGCGCCGAGCAGCGCTCCGCGCGCCGCCCGGCCGCCGCAGCGCTGGCGCGGGCCACCTACGGCCAGTACCCGGCGATCCTCGCCGACGCCCGCGACCGCGGCGGCCTCGGCGAGCTGATCTCGCGCGTCCCGCGCCACATCTCCCGGCTCGTGCGGCACAGGGGCGGCGGTTGAGCGGCGCGCCTGGCGGCGGTGCGCCCGCCGCGGCGGCGACCGGCCGCAGCGCGCCCGCCGCCGGTCACGGGGCGCCTCCCGGCGACGCGCTCTCCGGCCGCGCCTTCGCGATCGCGCTCGCCGTCCTCTCCGCGCTCGGCTTCGCCATCGCGCTTGCCTACGCGCTCGCGGTCAGCCCCGACGAGATCGTCGCGGGCGACACCACGCAGTACCACCTGCTCGCGCAGGGCATCGCCGACGGTCACGGCTACTCGACGCTCGCCAGCCTGCTGCGCGGCGACCCCCAGCCGACGGCCCAGCACCCGCCGCTGTTCCCGCTCGCGCTCGCCGGGCTCGACGTGCTCGGCCTCGACACGCTGACCGCGCACCGGGTCGTCCTCTGCGTCGTCGCCGCGATCTCGGTTGCGCTGCTCGGGCTGCTCGGCCGGCGCGTTGCCGGACCGCGTGCGGGCCTGATCGCCGCCGGCCTGGCCGCCGTCTACCCCGGCTTCTTCATGCTCGCCGGCGTCGCGATGACGGAGTCGCTCTACATCCCGCTGATCGTGCTCACGCTGCTCGCGACCTACGCGCTGATCGACCGACCGTCCGCGCGGCTGGCCGCCCTGCTGGGCGCCCTGATCGGGCTGACCATCCTCGACCGCACCGAGGCCGTGCTGCTGCTCCCGCTGCTGGCCCTCGCGGTCGCGGTGCGGCTCCCGGGCGCACGCGAGCGCGTGCGTCTGGTCGCGGTCATGACCGTCGCCACCGTCGTCGTGCTGGCGCCGTGGGTGATTCGCAACGAGGCGACGATGGACCGCTTCCCGCTGCTGTCCACCAACGGCGGCCTGACGGCGATGGTCGCGAACTGCCACGAGCCCTACTACGTGAACGTCGGGTTCATCCAGCCGAACTGCCTGGTGCGCTGCGAGCGGCTGCGCGAGAACGAGCTGGAGTACTCCGACTGCGGCGAGCGGGTGGCGCGCGAGTACGCCGAGGACCACCTGGGGCGCGTGCCGGTGGTGGTGGCCGCGCGCGTGGCCCGCACCTGGAACCTGTACGGGATCGGCAAGGACATCTCCTACGCCGAGTTCGGCGGACGCAACCGCACCGCGAGCAAGTTCAAGGTGGGCATGTACTTCCTGCTCTTACCGCTCGCCCTGCTGGGCGGCTGGGCGCTTCTGCGCCGCGGGCGGCCGCTGCTGCCGCTGCTCGCTCCGGTGCTGATGGCGACGATCGCGACCGCGCTCACCTACGGCTTCAGCCACTACCGGGTGGGGGCGGATGTAAGCGTCATAGTGCTCGCTGCGGCGGGGCTAGGATGGCTGCCATGGCGCCGGCGCTAGCCGAGCACGCGTTTGCCGCTCGCAAGCGCGTCAAGTTCTTCATGCACCCCAACCGCGCGCGGGCGCGCTGGCGCCGGCGTGCCCTGCTCAAGCTGTTCCACTCGTACCTGGACGGCCTCAAGGGGGTCGAGATCGGCGGGGCGGCGCACAACGACTTCAAGGTCGACGTGGTCAACGTCGACCGCTACGCCGAGATGGACACCGTCTACAAGGAGGCCGAGCGCGAGCTCTGGGGCCGCGCCCGGCCGGTGGACATCATCGCCCGCGGTCACGAGCTGCCGCTCGACGACGACAGCTACGACTTCGTGCTCGCCTCGCACGTGATCGAGCACATCCCCGACCCGATCGCGGCCCTGAAGGAGTGGGCGCGCGTGGCGCGCAGGTACATCGTGCTGGTGGTGCCGCACCGCGACCGCACGTTCGACCGCGACCGCGACCTGACGCCGCTGTCGGAGCTGATCGAGCGCCACGAGTCGGGCTTCACCTCCGACGAGGACCGCCACTGGTCGGTCTGGAGCTGCGAGACGTTCCTCGAGCTGTGCGAGCACGTCGGCTTCGAGGTGCTCGAGGCGCGCGACCCGGACGCCCGGGACGGCAACGGCTTCGCCGTGATCCTGGCGGTCTAGGCCGGCCGGTCCAGCCGCGCCGGCTCGTCGCGTACCCGCCGCAGCGCGGCCAGCTGGCGGCGCTCGCGCGTCGCCGGGCGCCTCAGCAGCGTCTTCAGCGCGATCCGGCTGAACAGCGTCAGCGTCGAGATCTGGTCGTCGCGCTCGGCGGCCTCGTCGCCGCGCCGCTCGCCGATCACCGCGCGGCGCTGGCGGGCGAGCAGCTCGAACGGCTCGCCGCCGAACGTCGGCTCGGTCGAGTGGGCGTCCTCGTGGACGACACGCGCGTCGGGCCGGAAGAACGTGTCAACCCCGGCGTCGGCGGCGCGCAGCCCGAGGTCCATGTCCTCGCCGAACAGGAAGATGCGCTCGTCGAACGGGCCGAGCCGCCGCAGCGTCGGAGTCGGGGCGACCAGGCAGGCGCCGACCGCCCAGCCGACGCGGCAGCTGCGCTGCGAGGTCCATGGGTCGACGCGGGCGCGCAGCGCGCCGGGCAGCGCCGCCGGCGGCACGAGCGCCTTGAGCCAGAGCAGGCCCGAGTCCGGGTCGAGGTGCGCGGTCTGCTGGCGCGAGCCGTCGGGCGACAGCACGACCGGCGCGAGGATGCGCTCGGGGACGTTCGGGACGAGCAGGTCTGCGGCGAGGTCGGCGAGCGACCCGTCGACCAGCTCGACATCGGGGTTGATCAGCACGCAGATCGGCTCCTCGACGGCCTGCACGCCGGCGTTCGACGCGCGCCCGAAGCCGACGTTCTCGCCAAGCTCGATCACGGTGCCGCGCGGCGCGGCGGCGCGGGCGACGGTGGCGCTGCCGTCGGTCGACCCGGAGTCGACCACGACCACGTGCGCGCCGGGCAGGTGCTCGTCCACGGAGCGCAGCAGGCGGTCCACCGCCGCGGCCGAGTTGTGGGTGACGGTGACGAGCGCCATGCCGGCGCCGTGGTGGGTCGCGGGTGAGCGCGCCCGCTCGGCCCCGCGCGGGCGCGCGAGCGCGCGTGCCCGCTCGGCACCGCGTCCGCGCTCGCCGCCGCGTGCCCGCTCGGCCGTCCTTCGGTCGCGCTCCGCCACCGCGGCCTGGGCGAGCTCGGCGAATCGCCGGCGCGAGTCGTCGGCCTCGAACCAGCTCGCGCGGGCGCGCCCGCCCGCGCCGAGCCGCTCGGTCAGCTCGGGGCTCGACAGCAGCTCCACCAGCGCGCCGGCGGCGGCGTCGGCGTCGCCGGGCGGGTAGAGGCGGCCGCAGCTGTCGTCGACGATCTCGGCCGGGCCACCCGCGGCGGGCGCCACCACCGGCCGCCCGCTCGCCAGCGCTTGGAGCACGACGCTGCCGAACGGTTCGCGGTCGGCGCAGTGCAGCAGGCACCACGCCTTCCCGATCGCGGGGCGCGGATCGGCGAGCTCGCCGGCGAACGTGACGCGGCCCTCGAGATCCGGCCGCGCCGCGCGCTCGCGCAGTCCCGCGAGCAGACGCTCCCCCTCGGCGTTCATCGGCGAGCCGGCGACGGTCAGGCGCAGCCGCGGGATGCCCTGTGCGGCGCGCGCGACCGCCTCGAGCGCCAGGTCGGGGCGCTTCCAGGGCATCAGCGTCCCGAGCAGCAGCACCTCGGGGTCCTCCGCCTTCGCCCACTCCTCGTCGTAGTCGGGCAGGTGGACGCCCGGGCTGATCACGCTGAGGCGGTCGCCGAGGCTGCCCTGCGGGTCGAGGTCGCGTCCCACGGCCTCGGAGTTGACGGTCACCCGGTCCGCGCGCGCGACCGCCGCTCGCATGAGGCGGGCCACCTGGGGGCTGGGCAGGACGTCGACGTGGCGCACCAGCAGCGCGGGGCGCCGGCCGCTTGCGACCACGGCCGCCGGGGCGACGATCGCGGTGCGCATGCCCCACGCGACCAGCAGGTCGGGGCCGACCTCGCGCACGAGCCGGCGCACGTCGCGGCCGTGGCCGGCCAGCTCGCGCCCGGCGCCCAGCCGCTCGCTCAGGCTGCCGCGCAGCTCGAGCGGCCGTTCCCGCAGTGGGACCACCTGGACGCCCTGCGCACGCGCCCGCTGGGCCAGTTCTCCCTCGGGGCAGGCGAGCACCAATCCGCCCGGCAGCCCGCGTGTGAAGTCGAGCAGCGTGCGCTCCGCGCCGCCCAGCAGGCCGGCGTATGTGACGGCCAGCGTCAGCACGAGCGGGGAGACTAGGGCGTGTGACCGTCGTCCTCTTCCTGCTGGGCGCGCTGCTTTCCGCGCTCGCGATCCGCTGGGGGATCAACCCGCACGACGAGGGGCTGATGCTCCAGGCGGGGGAGCGGATCGCCGACGGCCAGCTGCCGTACCGCGATTTCTACGCGAACTACGGGCCGGGTCAGTACTTCCTGATCGGCGGCCTCGACTGGCTGTTCGGCCCCTCGCTGCTGGTCTGGCGGATCGTGCGGGTGCTGCTCGACGCGGGCGTCGCCGTGATGGCCTACGCGCTCGTGCGGCGCGACGCGCCCCGGCCGCTGGCGCTCGGCGCCTGGCTGGCGGTCGCCGCCGCGATGGCCTTTCCGAGCATCCCGCACCCCAACCCGACCGCGCTGGCGCTGGCGTTCGGCGGGCTGCTGCTGGCGCGCGAGCGGCCCGCGCCGGCGGGCGCGCTCGCCGGTCTCGCCGTCGTGTTCCGGCTCGATCTGGGCCTGGCGGCGCTGGCCGGCGTGGCCGTGCTGGCGGGCGGCCGGCGTGCAATTGCGCGCGCGCTCGGCGCGGGGGCGGCCGTGGCGCTCGTGCTCATGGCGCCGGTCGTGCTCGCCGCTCCGGGCGACTTCTGGGACCAGACGATCGGCTTCGCCCTCGACGAGCAGGGCCTCCAGCGCCTGCCGCTGCCGGGCGCCTGGGAGGGCGGCTTCGAGCCCAACAAGATCCTCGAGCACTACTACCCCTACATACTGCTCGCCGGCAGCGCGCTCTGGCTCGCCGTCGCACTGGCGCGCCGCCTGCCGCTGCGCCTGTGGGCGCCGGCGCCGCTGGCGGCCGCGGGCGTGCTCTACCTGCTCGCGCGCGCCGACCTGTACCACTACATCCCGCTCGCGGCGGTGCTGCCGGTGCTGCTGGCGACCGCGGCCGCCGAGGAGCGCAACAACGTCCTGACGGCGGCCCTCGTGGTCGTGCTCGGGCTGATCGCGATCCAGGGCCTCGACCTGAAGCGCATCCAGGTGCTCGACCCGCCGCCGCTGTCGACGATCGACATCGACGTGGCCGACGGCGTGAAGGCACCTCCGGCCGAGGCGAGAGCGCTCGAACGGCTGACCGGCTACGTGCGCGAGCGCGTGCCGCCGGGCGACCCCGTCTTCGTGGCCAACCCGCGCTTCGACCTCGTCAACGTCGGCAACCCGCTCGTCTACGTGATCGTCGGGCGCCCCAACCCGACTCGCTACGACGTCATGCAGCCGGGGGTCGTCACGACCGCGCCGGTGCAGCGCGAGATCGTGCACGACCTCGAGCGGGCCCGTCCCGCGTTGGTGATCCGCTGGCTCAGCCCGCTCGCCGACCACGTCGACGACAACGGCGCCGGCCGCTCGAGCGGGGTGCGCATCCTCGACCGCTATATCGCCGCCGAGTACGCGCCGGAGCGCCGCTTCGGCGACTACCAGGTGCTGGTGAGGCGTTCCTAGACCTAGACCTGGGCGTACTCGTGCCCGGTGGGCGTCTTCTGGCGCATCGCCATCGTCAGGATCACGCTCGCGCAGACCGCCTGGATCCCGAACAGGGCGATCGCGATCGCGGTCAGGTCGTCCCCGATCGAGAGCAGCAGTGGCACCTCGACGATCAGCGCGCCGGCAAGCACGACCAGGAAGCTCGCCTTGCCCATCGCCAGCAGGTACTGCACGGACAGGTAGGAGACGGCGAGCAGCGACATCGCGAGCCCGAGGAAGGGCAGCGCGTCGGAGGCGTCGGTCAGGTCCTGCCCGAACACGATCCGCAGCAGCGGCTCCCCGGCCACGCTGAAGATCAGCACCATCGGGACCGCCAGCGCGGCGATCAGGCCGAGCGTACGGAGGAGGATCGGCCGGGCGTCCTCGCCGAGCTTGGCGCGCCGGGACGCCTCCGGCAGCAGGTAGAGGCCGAGCCCGATCGCGATCCACATGATCGACTTGGCGGCCACGGCGTCGACCGCGTAGGAGCTCGCGGCGTCGTCGGAGGCCTCGTGCTTGACGATGATGATGTGGAGTTCCTGAAGCGCCAGCAGCAGCGTCAGGCTGACGACCGGGACGCCGGCGCCGGCGAGCAGCTCGCGCAGCCGCAGGTCCTCGGCCAGCTCCGGGTTGACCCCCTCGAGCTGACGGCGCAGCGGCACCAGCAGCACCGTCCCGACGGCGATCAGCGCGAGCGCGCTGCCGAGGAACGCGCCTGTGACGTCGAGGCCGATCGCGACCAGCACCAGCGCGAACGCGATCCGCGAGGAGGCCTCGCCGATCAGGCTGAGGGCGACCGTGCGGTACTGCTGGAAGCCCTGGAGCACCCCGCGCAGGACCGAGACGACCATCCAGATCATCGCGGTGACCGGGATCGCCGCGGCCGCCCAGTCCTCGTCGATGTTGATCACGGTGGCGATCACCCCGCGCAGCGGGATCGCCACGACGGCCACCGCCAGCGTGCCGAGGACAAGGCGCACGAGCCAGCGGTAGACGCCCGCGCCGGCGTTGGGATTGCCCTCGGCGAGCTCGTGGCTGATCTCGCGAGCGGCCGCCACCTGGAGGGCCGAGCCCGGGACCATCATGATGATGAACGACGAGAGCAGCACCGCCAGGTCGCCGTAGCCGTCGTCGCCCAGGATGCGGGCGAACACGATCGTGAAGCCCAGCGCGAGCAGGTTCGTGACGATCATCGCCACGCCGAGCTCGGCCGCGCGACCGGTGTCGCCCTGCCTCAGGCCGTCGACGCGCTCGCGCAGGGTCACGGACATCGCGCCAGCGTACCCCCGAGTACCACCGGATGGTCGCGGTAGTGTCGCCGCCCATGCGTGCGCTCGCCAAGGGCGATGACGGCCGCCGGCGCTGCTGGTGGGGCGGCTCGACGCCGGACTACGTCGCCTACCACGACGAGGAGTGGGGGAGGCCGGTCGCCGACGACCGCGGCATCTACGAGCGATTGGTCCTCGAGGGCTTCCAGTCCGGGCTGTCGTGGCTGACGATCCTGCGCAAGCGCGAGGGCTTCCGCGCCGCATTCGCGAACTTCGACATCGACACCGTGTCGCGCTTCGGCAAGCGCGACGTCGATCGCCTGCTCGCGGACGCGTCGATCGTGCGCCACCGCGGCAAGATCGAGGCGGCGATCGCGAACGCGAAGGCCGCCGCGGCGCTCGACGTGCCGCTGGCCGAGCTGGTCTGGTCGCACGCGCCGCCGGGCAGGAGCAAGGCGCCGCGTGCGCTCGAGGACCTGCCGCCGCTGACGCCGGAGTCGACGGCGCTCTCGAAGGAGCTCAAGCGGCGCGGCTTCCGCTTCGTCGGCCCGACTACCGCCTACGCGACGATGCAGGCGTGCGGGATCGTCAACGACCACCTGGCCGGATGCTGGGTGCGGGCCGAGGTCGAGCGCGAGCGGCGCGCGGTGCTGGAGGGCTTGTGAAGATGTTGTAAATCGGCACGGGGGTTGATCAGTCCAAGGACCGCGGGCTCCGGCGGGAGCTGTTTGGCGGGTGGGTACATCTCGCGGTCCTGTGGTCGCTCGCCGTCGCCCAGCCGCTCTTCGACGTGCTCGCCGACTCGCCCGAGTTCTTCGTCGCCCGCGGGAACACTCGCGGGGACATCCTCATCTTCGCCTTCGCCGCCGTGCTCCTGGTGCCAACCGCGCTGGTGCTGGTGGAGGCGCTGTTGGCGCGTCTCCCGCGCGTCAGGCACGCGGTGCACCTCGTCTTCGTGGCCGCGCTGTCGGCCGCTTTCGCGCTGCAAGTCGCCGACGACGTGATCGGCGGGTCCAGCGGCTTGCTGGTGGCGATTGCGGTAATCGCGGGAGGTGCGGTCGCGGCGGCGTACGACCGCACACGCTTCATGCCGACGGTTCTGTCCGTCCTCGGCCCGGCTCCCGCGCTGATACTCGGCTGGTTCCTGCTGCTCTCGCCCGTGTCGGAGCTCGTCCTCCCCCAGGACGTGGAGGACGCCGCTCAGGCCAGGATCACGTCGAACACGCCGGTCGTCTTCGTCGTGTTCGACGAGCTCGACACGAACATGCTCATGGACGCGCGACAGCGGATCGACGCCACACGGTTCCCGCACTTCGCGCAGCTCGCCCGCGACGGCACGTGGTACCGGAACGCAACGGCGGTGAACAGCGCCACGACGCTCGCGGTCCCGTCGGTGCTGTCCGGGCGCCGCGCCCCGAAGGACTCCCTGCCGACCCAGGCCGACTTTCCGAACAGCGTCTTCACCTTGCTGGGGAACCGATATGAGTTTCACGTCGAAGAGAGCGCCACCGAGCTGTGCCCCGAGGAGCTGTGCGGCGACCGACCGCGCGGCAGCGTGCGGACCCGGCTGCGTTTGCTTGCCAAGGACCTCGGGATCGTCTCGCTGCACCTGTTGCTGCCCGAGGGCTTGCGCTCGGGCCTGCCCGCCGTGGATCGGACATTTGGCGACTTCCAGACCGGCGGCCGCGACGACACCGCGTCGTCGCCCACCACCCCTCCACCTCGAGACCCCGACAAGCTCGGTCCTCCGCCCAGCAGCGTGCTCGATCGGGCGAGTGACGTGCAGAGCCTGATCGGCGGGATCGGGCCGGCGGGCGACAGGCCCTCCTTCAACTTCGCCCACCTGGTGCTGCCGCACGTCCCCTGGCAATACCTCCCGACCGGGCAGCAGTACCCCCCGGGTGACCCCGACGTTCCGGGCCTGCAGGAGGAGCACTGGGACCCGAACCCGGTGTTCGCGGAGCTGGGGATGCAGCGTCACATCCTCCAGGTCGGCTATGCCGATCGGATCGTGGGGCAGGTGATCGCCCGTCTCCGGCGGGCCGGGGTCTACGACCGGGCGCTCGTCATCGTCACGGCGGACCATGGGGTGAGCTACCGCGCCGGTCAGCCTCGCCGCGCGCCGACTCAGGAGAACCTCAGCGACATCGCGGCCGTGCCTCTGTTCATCAAGCATCCAAACCAGCGGCGTGGCGGGATCGACGACACCATGGTGCGGAACATCGACGCCGTCCCGACGATCGCGGATGCGCTGCACGTGCGCTTGCCCTACCACGCGGAAGGCAAGCCGATTCGCCCTGGCCGTGACATGAGTGACACGGTGGCCGTCCAGTTGGGACGGGGCATCGTCGTGTCGGCTCCGTTCGACGACTTCGTACGGGCCCGCGAGGCGGGCGCGCGCCGGATCGTGTCGCTGTTCGGCTCGGGCGACGGCGGACGGGGCCTGTACGCGACCGGTTCCAACCGCGATCTCCTCGGGCAGCCGGTCGCACCGCTCCGCACCGCCGCGAAGGCGCCGGCCCGGGTCGATTTCAACAGCGCCCAGGCGTTCGCGCCTCTCCGAGCCGACGCGCCGGTGGTCCCCAGCCTGTTGAGTGGGCGCATCACCGGAGCCGTCCAAGCCGGCACGCCGATCGCCGTCGCGGTGAACGGACGAGTTCGGGGTGTCTCCGAGACGTTCAGCAGCGGCGGTGAGACCCGGCTCGCCGTCATGGTGCCGCCCGACTCCTTCGAGTCCGGACGAAACCGCGTCGACGTGCTTGCCGTCTCGCGGATCGGCGGGCGGGCGCGCTTGACGGCCCTCGACGTGGCCCGCCTCGACTACCGCGTCGTCGATCGGGACGGCGAGCAGGTGCTGGTGGGCGGCGGCGAGGAGCTGCCGATGAGTGACGGCAACGTGCAGGGAGCGATCGACGATCTGGTGCGAGACGGCCCCGCGATCCGCGTCGGCGGTTGGGCGGCGAGCGCGGAGGCGAAGCGTCCAGCCACACGCGTGCTCGTGTTCGCCGGCGACCAGCTCCTCGCGCAGGGAGTGCCCGACATCGAGCGGGCCGACATCGTGGCGAACCTGGACAGCTCCGCGGTCTCCAAGTCGGGATACGCGTTCCGCGTCAGCGGCTCGGGGGTCGACACGGACGAGATCCGGGTGGTGGCGGTCTACGGCGGCGAAGCCTCCGAGCTTCCCGTCTACCACCCGTAGGTCTGTCTTCGCGCTCTATTCTGGCTCCACAGGATGGATGAACGAGCGCTCGCCGAGCGCCTGATCACCTACGACACGTCCACCCTCGAGGGCATTCGGAGTGCCGCCGGGTTCGTGAAGGGCTGGCTTGAGGCGCGCGACGTGGAGGTGGCGGGCACCACGCACAACGGGAGGCCGCTGCTGGCCGCCACGGTCGGTCCTGCCGACGCGCCGACGATCGTCCTGCACGGCCACCTCGATGTCGTGCCGGCGCGTCCCGAGCAGTTCTCGCCACGCGTCGAGGGCGACCGCCTGTTCGGCCGCGGCGCCTACGACATGAAGGGCGGGCTCGCCGCGATGATGCTCGCGGTCCACGACCTCGCCGCCCAGCGCGGCGTGCGGGTGCACTTCGCCTGCGTGGCCGACGAGGAGTCCGAGGAGGTCGAGCAGCGCGGGTCGGACTACCTGGTCGAGCAGGGCTACATCGGCGCCTTCGCGATCACCGGCGAGCCGACCGACCTGCACATCGGGATCCAGGCCAAGGGCGTGCTGGCCATGCGCATCGAGGTCACCGGCACGGCCGCCCACGGCTCGACGCCGTGGATCGGCGACAACGCCGTGCTCAAGGCGATCGACGTGTTCCGCCAGATCGAGATCCTCCCGTTCGCGCGCGAGTCCTCGGACCTGTTCGACCGGCCCTCGATCAACCTGAGCCGGATCGTCGGCGGCGACGCGCTCAACAAGGTCCCCGACCTGTGCGCGATCGACGTCGACGTGCGCTACCTGCCCGGGCAGGACCCCGACGCGATCCGCGCGGCCGTCGACGAGCTGCCGGACGCTCGCGTCGTCAAGGTGTTCCACCGCCAGCCCGCGATCGTCGAGCGCGACAACCTGTTCGTGCAGACGCTCGGCGAGGCGATCGCCAAGGTCGCGCCGCCCGACGGCGAGCAACTCTCGGTGGGCCGCGACGGCGCCTCTGACGCGATCTCGTTCCTAGAGGCCGGCGTGCCGGCGGTCGAGTTCGGCCCGGTCGGCGGCGGCCACCACGGTCCCGACGAGTGGGTGTCGATCCGGTCGCTCGGGGAATATCGGCGGGCGCTGGTGGAGTTCGTGAACCTGCTCCCGGCCCGGTTGGGCAAGGACGAGCGCCCGCTCCGAATCGCCTGATGCTCGACGACATCCCCCGCCCCGGACTGTGGAAGCGCCTCCTGTTGGGGGCGTTCCTGGTCGTGTTCGCCTCGGCCGGTGCCGCGGCGGTGGCCGGGTTTCACGAGATTCGCGAGGTGCGCAAGGTCTTCCAGCTCAGCCCGGAGCTCAAGCTGGGCAAGGGGACGCTCGCGACGACCGACCCGGGCAAGCCCCAGACGCTGCTGATACTCGGCTCCGACAAGCGGCCCAAGAACAACTCCGAGGGCGCCTTCAGCGACTCGCGCTCGGACACGATCATGCTCGTGCGGCTCGACCCCGACAAGAAGGCAACGGCGATCATGTCGCTGCCGCGCGACCTCAAGGTCGAGATCCCCGGCCACGGCACCGACAAGATCAACGCGGCCTACCAGATCGGCGGCCCCGCGCTGACGCTGAAGACGGTCAGGTCGGTCACCAAGCTGCCGATCAACCACGTCATCAACGTCCACTTCAACGGCTTCTGGCGCGCCGTCAACGCGGTCGGCTGCGTCTACACGGACATCGACCGGCGCTACTACAACGACTCGGCCGAGTATTCGTACATCAACATCCAGCCCGGCTACCAGCGCCTCTGCGGGACCAAGGCGCTCCAGTACGTGCGCTTCCGCCACGAGGACACCGACATCGTGCGCGCCGCCAGGCAGCAGGACTTCCTGCGCCAAGCCAAGCAGCAGATCACGGCCGGCGAGCTGTTCAACAACCGCGACCGGCTGATGAAGATCTTCGGGCGCAACACGAGTGTCGACCGCGCGCTGCGCTCGTCTGACGCCGAGGTGCTGCGGCTGCTCAAGCTCGCCGTGTTCTCCGCGACCCAGCCGATCCAGGAGGTGACCTTCCGCGGCACGCTGGGTGGCAGCTACGTCGAGGCGACCGACGCTCAGATCGCCGAGATGGTGGACGAGTTCCTCAACGTCGAGGACACCCCGGGCCCGCGCGGGGAGTCCACCAAGAGGATCAAGCGCCCCAAGCGCAAGCACAAGCTCAAGGTGGTCGGCGGGCTAGAGGACGCCACCGGGTTCGGCAGGGACCAGGCGGTCCAGGCGGTCCAGGCCGGCGCCGGCGGCACGCTGCCGGTGCTCTACCCGGCGCTGCGCGTCCAGGGCTCGGTCTACGCGGGCCCGCCGCGCGTCTACAAGCTGCGCGACACCGACGGCAAGCGCCACGGCGCCTACCGGATGGTCCTTCAGACCGGACGGGCCGGCGAGTACTACGGCCTCCAGGGGCTCACCTGGCAGAACCCGCCGATCCTCGAGGGCATCACCGAGGAGCGGAAACTCGGCAAGCGCACGTACGAGCTCGCCTACGACGGCGACCGCCTGCGCCTGGTCGCCTGGCGGACCAAGAAGGCCGTCTACTGGATCTCCAACACCCTGCTTCTGTCGCTCACCGAGAAGCAGATGCTTGCCATCGCCCGCTCCGTGCGGTCTCTGTAGCCTGCTCGGGCCGTGGCAGACGACAAGGAAGCGATCGGCGTCATCGGCGTCGGCTGGGTCGGCCTGGTCACGGCCGCCTGTTTCGCCGAGCTCGGACACGAGGTCTGGGCGCGCGACATCGTGCCCGAGAAGGTCGAATCGCTGTCGCGCGGCGAGGTGCCGATCCACGAGCCCGGGCTGGCCGAGCTGGTTGCCCAGAACGCCGAGCGCCTGCACTTCACGACCGACATGGCGGAGGTGCTGGAGCACACGCGGCTGCTGTTCGTCTGCGTCGACACGCCGCCGACCTACTCCGGCGACGCCGACCTGTCGCGCGTCGAGAGCGTGCTCGACGAGCTGGGCGACTCGAGCGAGCACGCGCTGGTGATGAAGAGCACCGTGCCGGTCGGCACGGGGCGCTCGATCCAGCGCCGCCGTCCGGGCACCGGCTACGTCTCGAACCCCGAGTTCCTCAAGGAGGGCAACGCGGTCGGCGACTTCATGCGGCCAGACCGGGTCGTCGTGGGGGCCGACGAGGGCTCGGAGGAGTACGCCGAGCGGGTGGTCGCCCTGTACGCGCCGCTCGAGGCGCCCGTGGTCAGCACCGACGTGGCCAGCGCCGAGATGATCAAGCTCGCCTCGAATGCCTTCCTGGCGACCAAGATCTCGTTCATCAACGAGATCGCCAACGTCTCCGAGGAGCTCGGTGCCGACGTGCAGGAGGTGGCGTACGGAATGGGGCTGGACGCGCGGATCGGCCCGAAGTTCCTCCAGGCCGGGATCGGCTACGGCGGCAGCTGCTTCCCCAAGGACGTCCAGGCGCTCAAGCAGCTGGCCGGCAACACCGGCTACCACTTCCAGCTGCTGACGTCGGTGATCGAGGTCAACGAGCTCCAGAAGCGGCGCACGATCGGCAAGCTGCAGAAGCACCTCGGCTCGCTCGTCGGCAAGGAGGTCGCGCTGCTCGGCGTCGCCTTCAAGCCGGACACCGACGACATCCGCGAGGCCACGAGCATCGTGCTCGCCGGGCGGCTCCAGGGCGAGGGCGCGCACGTGCGCGTCTACGACCCGGTCGCCACCCGCAGCGCCAACTCGATGCTCGGCGGCGCGCGCATCTGCGAGTCGGCGCTCGAGGCGGTCGACGGCGCCGACGCGGTCGTGCTCGTGACCGAGTGGCCCGAGTTCGGCGAGCTCGACTGGACCGGAGAGGTGAAGGCACGCATGCGCGTGCCGCTGGTGGTGGACGGACGCAACTTCCTCGACCGCGAGAAGCTGCGTGGGGCCGGGTTCACCTACGAGGGCATCGGCAGGTAGTGCAGGCGCTGGTGCTCGCCGGCGGTGAGGGCACGCGGCTGCGTCCGCTCACCTACACGACCCCCAAGCCGGTGATGCCGCTGGCGGGGCGCCCGTTTCTGTCGTTCATGCTCGATTGGCTGCATGACCACGGCGTGGACGAGGTGATCCTGTCGTGCGGCTTCATGTCCGACGGCGTCAAGCGCGTGCTCGGCGACATCTACGACGGGATGCGCCTGCGCTACGTGGTCGAGGAGGAGCCGCTGGGCACCGCCGGGCCGGTGCGGCTTGCGCTCGACGAGGGCGTGCTCGAGGAGCGCCTGCTGGTGCTCAACGGCGACGTCCTGACAGACATCGACCTGACCGCCGAGCTTGCCCACCACCAGGCCGGCGGCGCGCGCGCGACGCTCGCGCTCTACCCGGTGGACGACACCGCCAGCTACGGCGTCGTGCTCACCGACGACGAGGGGCGCGTGACGCGGTTCATCGAGAAGGCCGAGGGGGAGCCGCCCACCAACCGGATCAACGCCGGCGCCTACGTGATCGAGCGCGAGGTGATCGAGACGATCCCGGCGGGGCGCGCGGTGTCCTTCGAGCGCGAGATCTTCCCGGCGCTGGTCGACAACGGCCTGCACGGCTACGCGGCCGAGGGCTACTGGATCGACATCGGGACGCCCGACCGCTACCTCGAGGCGACCTGGGACCTGCTGGCGGGGCGGGTCCGGTCGAAATTGCCGGCCCGCGACGAGACCGGCTCGCTGGTGTACGACGGCTGCCTGCTGTCGGGCGCGCACGTCGGGCCGCAGAGCGTGCTCGGCCGCCACTGCTCGGTGGGCAGCGACGCGCGCGTGGAGCGGTCCGTCCTGCACGACCGCGTGATGGTCGGGGCCGACGCGGCGGTCGTCGAGAGCGTGCTCGGCGAGGGTGTGCGCGTGGGGGAGCGCGCCCGCATCGAGCCGGGCGCGATCGCCGGCGCGGGCGCGCTGATCGGGGACGACGCGGTGGTCGGCAGCGGCGCGCGGCTGGATCCCGGGGCGGAGGTGGCCGCCGGCGCGCGGGTCGAGGCGGCGGAGCCGGTGCAGTGAGCGCCATGCTCGACGACGTGCTCGCCCAGCCGGACCAGCTCGGCGACGCGCTCTGGCGGGCGCAGTCGGCGGGCATCTCGAATCAGGACCGTCCCGGCGGGTTGATCGTCTGCGGCATGGGCGGGTCGGCGATCGGCGGCGACCTGGCGGCGGCGGCGCTCGGCGACCGCGCCACGCGCCCGATCACGACCGTGCGCGGCTACGCGCTCGAGTCGTGGACGGGACCCGACAGCCTCGTGCTGTGCGCCAGCTACTCGGGCAACACCGAGGAGACGCTCGCGTGCTTCGAGGCGGCGGGCGCCGCCGGCGCCGGCCGGGTCGCGCTGACCACCGGGGGCAAGCTGGCCGAGCTGGCGCGCGCCGAGGGAGTGCCCGTGATCGGCGTGCCGGCCGGCATGCAGCCGCGTGCGGCTGTCGTCTTCATGATCGTGGCCGTGCTCGAGTGCGCGGCGTCCTGCGGCGCGGCCCCGGGCCTGCACTCGGAGATCGACACCGCGGCGGAGCTGCTGCGGACGATCTCGCCCGAGGACGCCGAGCAGCTCGCCACGGACCTGCGCGGCACGATCCCGGTCATCCACGGTTCCGGGCCGACGGCGGCCGTGGCCCGCCGCTGGAAGACGCAGATCAACGAGAACGCGAAGGCGGCGGCGTTCTTCGCCGAGCTCCCGGAGGCCAACCACAACGAGATCTGCTTCTGGGAGCGCAGCCCCTCCGCCGGGCGCTTCTCCGCCGTGTTCCTCGAGGATCCCGACCAGCACCCGCGCATCCAGCGGCGCATCGACCTGACCGCCGCCGAGGTCGAGCGCGCCGGCGCGCCCGCCGTGCGGGTCCCCGCGCGCGGCGAGACCCGCCTCGAGCGCGTGCTGTCGCTGGTCATGCTGGGCGACCTCGTCAGCGTGCGGCTCGCGGAGCTGGGCGACGTCGATCCGAACGAGATCGCGGGGATCGTCCGGCTCAAGGAAGCCCTCGAGGACAAACCTTGACACAATCGTGGTAAGGTTTGCCCCTGTATGGAGGGGCTCACCATCAACGAGGCCGCAGCGACGACCGGCTGGTCGCCGCGAATGCTGCGCTACATCGAGAGCGCCGGCCTGATCGAGCTTCCCCGCACGGAGTCCGGCTATCGCATCTTCGGACCCGGCGAGTTGCAGCGCCTTCGTACGCTGCGTGAGCTGCTCGCCCGGTTCGACTGCGCACTGTCGGACGTCGCCTTTGCTCACCGGCTGAACGCCGATTCCGAGCTGCGCGCCCAGGTGGACCGCTGGTTCGCAGAGCGCCCGCAGCTGCCGGAGGGGGTCGCCTCGAACGACTGGCTCAGCTGGGAGCAGGACAAGCACGAGCGTCTGCTCGCCCTCGAACCAACGGAGAACGTTCCCGCATGACAGTCACCGAGACCAGCCAGGACTTCAAGGTCGCCGACATCTCGCTCGCCGACTTCGGACGCAAGGAGATCACGCTCGCCGAGCACGAGATGCCCGGCCTGATGGCGATGCGCGAGGAGTACGGGGCGCAGCAGCCGCTCAAGGGCGCGCGCATCACGGGCTCCCTGCACATGACGATCCAGACCGCCGTGCTGATCGAGACGCTCGTTGCTCTCGGCGCCGAGGTCCGCTGGGCGTCCTGCAACATCTTCTCGACCCAGGACCACGCCGCCGCGGCGATCGCCGCCGCCGGCATCCCGGTGTTCGCCTGGAAGGGCGAGACCCTCGAGGAGTACTGGTGGTGCACCGAGCAGGCGCTCACCTGGCCGGGCCACGACGGGCCGAACATGATCCTGGACGACGGCGGCGACGCGACGCTGCTCGTCCACAAGGGCACCGAGTTCGAGAAGGCCGGCGCCGTGCCGTCGCCCGACTCGACCGACAACGAGGAGTTCAAGGTCATCCTCACGCTGCTCAACCGCACGCTCGGTGAGGACCCGACCAAGTGGACGCGCCTCGGCGAGACCGTCCAGGGCGTGACCGAGGAGACCACGACCGGCGTGCACCGGCTCTACGAGATGCAGCAGGACGGCACGCTGCTGTTCCCGGCGATCAACGTCAACGACTCGGTCACCAAGTCGAAGTTCGACAACCTCTACGGCTGCCGCCACTCGCTGATCGACGGCATCAACCGCGCCACCGACGTGATGATCGCCGGCAAGACCGCGGTGATCCTCGGCTACGGCGACGTGGGCAAGGGCTGCGCCGAGTCGCTGCGCGGCCAGGGCGCGCGCGTGCTGGTCACCGAGATCGACCCGATCTGCGCGCTCCAGGCTGCGATGG
>JBQGCL010000107.1:0-3929 GCA_052038485.1 Thermoleophilaceae bacterium
GACCAGCACCACCGAAGCCTGCTCGCGGGGCACCGCGACCGTCGCGTGCGGACGGGCGAGCGCGAGGCTGAGCGCGGCCAGCGATGCGAGGAAAAGAGCCACGGGCAGCCGCCGGCGCCAGGTCGAGACGCGCGGGAGGAGGGGCGAAAGCGTGGCGACGGCCGGAAAGCGCACCGCGTAGCGCCGCTTGCGTCGCCGCGCGGCGACCTGGACGGCGAGCGCAAGCGGGACGACCAAGAGCGCCGCCAGGAAGGCGGGGGAAGCGAAGCTCACGAGCGGCTCCGGCGGAGCGTGGCGGGCCCCTTGCGGCTCACGCCAGCCTCCGCCCGAGTTCGCGGGCCCACGCGCCCGACGTCGAGAGCGCCACGTGCTCCGCGCCCGCGCGGCGCAGCGCGGAGGTCACCGCGGCGCGCTCCTCCGCGACCGCTCGTTCGAACCGCTCGCGCAGCCGCCGGTCGCTCGTGTCCACCTCTATCCGCTCTCCCGACTCCGGGTCGACCATCTCCATCCGGCCCACGGCCGGGAGCGAGCGCTCGCGGGGGTCGTACACCTCCACCGCCATCACCGTGTGCCGCGCGCACAGCGCCGCCAGCGAGCGCGCCCACTCGGGCGGCCCCGCGAAGTCCGACACCACGACCACCAGGCTGCGCGGTCGCGCCAGCCGGCCCACCCGCACCAGCGCGGCCTCGAGCGGCTCGCCGTGCGTCCCGTCGGGGGCCACGCCCTCGCCGATCGCCCGCTTCAGCCCAACCCGCGCACCCCGGCCGCCCCGCGGCGGCACCAAGCGTGCGGCGGGCCCGCCGAAGGTCAGCAGCCCGACCCGGCCGCCGCGCCTCACCGCGATCGCCCCGAGCACGTCGACCACCCCCTCGGAGACGTCGCTCTTGAGCCGATCCGCCGTCCCGAACGCCATCGACGGCGACACGTCGACGGCCAGCCAGGTGGTGAGCAGCCGCTCCGGCACCTGCTGGCGCACGTGCGGGATCCCGGTGCGCGCGGTCGCGGACGCGTCGATCTGCCGGACGTCGTCGCCGGGCTGGTAGGGGCGCAGCTGGGCGAGCTCGGTTCCGCTGCCCACCCCGGCGCCCCGGTGCTCGCCCGCGCTGACCCCGCCCACCCGCCGCACGAACGCGAGGTCGAGCGCCTCAACGAGCGCACCCGGCACCGCACCGGGCCCCTGGCGGCCCGGGGGTGGTCGAAGCGGGCCGGCGGGCGGGCGAAGCGGGCCGGACCTCGGGCGGAGCGCCGCGGCGCTCACGCCGCCAGCGGCTCCGGCTCGAAGCCCCGGCGGTCGGGCTCGGGGACGGCCTCCATCACCTGCTCGAGCAGGTCGTCCGGGCGCACGCCCTCGCTCAGGCCCTCGTAGCTGAGCACCAGCCGGTGGCGCAGCACCTCGGGGGCGAGGTCGCGCACGTCGCTCGCGAGCACGTGCCGCCGCCCGCGCAGCAGCGCGAGCGAACGTGCCGCGTGCACCAGGCCGATCGGCCCGCGCGGGCTCGCGCCGTAGCTCAGCAGCGCCTCCACCTCGGTCAGCCCGTAGCGGCCCGGGCGGCGGGTGGCGTCGGCGAGCGCCACCGCGTAATCGACGACCTCGCGGTCGACGATCACGTTCGCGGCCGCCTCCCGGAAGCGCAGCAGGTCCGAGACCGTCAAGCGCTCCTCGACCGCACCCACCGGGTCGAGCGACCGGTCTACCACGGCCGCCTCGTCGCCCGGCGCCGGGTAGTCGACCAGGATCTTCATCAGGAAGCGGTCGACCTGCGCCTCGGGCAGCGGATAGGTGCCCTCGGACTCGATCGGGTTCTGGGTGGCGAGCACCAGGAAGGGCAGCGGGACCACGTGCGACCGGCCACCGATCGTCACCTGCTGCTCCTGCATCACCTCGAGCAGGGCCGATTGCACCTTCGCCGGAGCTCGGTTGATCTCGTCGGCGAGCAGGAAGTTCGCGAACACGGGGCCCAGCTCCGTGTCGAGCCGGCCCGTGTCGGGGCGGTAGATCCGCGTCCCGACCAGGTCCGACGGGACCAGGTCCGGTGTGAACTGGATGCGGCTGAAGCTCCCGCCGACCACCGACGCGAGCGTCTTGATGGTCAGGGTCTTCGCCAGACCCGGGACGCCCTCGAGCAGGACGTGCCCGCCCGAGAGCAGGGCCACCATGACCCGCTCGAGCATGGCGTCCTGCCCGATGATCACCCGCTTGATCTCGAAGAGTGCGCTCTCGAGCGCCTCCCGTGGTTCCTCGTAGACGGCGCTGTCGCTCATGCGCGCCAACCTAGGCGCGGTCCTGTCACCGCCAGATAACGCGCTGGCTACCCTGAGCCGAGTGCGCGTGTTGGTGGCTGAGGATGAGCGTAGGGTCGCCGATGCGGTCGCGCGCGGGCTGCGCCGCGAGGGCATGGCGGTGGACGTGGCCTACGACGGCGGGAGCGCGCTCGACAAGGCCCGTCTGCACGGCTACGACGTGCTCGTCCTCGACCGTGACCTGCCGGTCGTCCACGGCGACGACGTCTGCCGGACGCTGCGCGACGAGGAGCCCGACAGCCGGGTGCTGATGCTCACCGCGGCAGCCGGGGTGGACGACCTCGTCGACGGGCTCTCGCTCGGCGCCGACGACTACATGCCGAAGCCGTTCGAGTTCGCCGAGCTGGTCGCCCGCGTCCGCGCGCTGGCGCGCCGCACCCATCCCGCCGCCCCGCCGACCCTGACCGCCGGCGACGTCGCGCTCGACAGCGCCCGCCGCACGGTCACCCGAGCCGGCCGTCCGGTGGACCTGACCCCGCGCGAGTTCGCGGTGCTCGAGGCGCTGATGGGCGCCGACGGCGCGGTCCTGTCGAACGACGAGCTGGTGCGCCGCGTGTGGGACGAGAACGCCGACCCGTTCACGAACTCCGTCCGCATGACGGTGCTGAGGCTGCGCCGCAAGCTGGGCGACCCGCCGCTGATCGAGACGGTGAAGGGCGCGGGCTACCGGATATGACGCGGCTCACCGTCCGTGCCCGGCTGACCGCCCTCTACGCGGTGCTCGTGGCCCTCTCCACGGGCATCCTCCTGCTGATCAGCTACTGGCTGCTCGGCCGCCACTTCGACCGCACCCTGCCGACCCAGGCGGCCGGGAACGCGCTCGACGAGGTGGCGGTGCAGTACGGCATCGCGTTCGCAGGGGTCGTGCTGCTGGCCACGGCGATCGGTTGGGCGATGGCGGGCCACGTGCTCGCGCCGCTCAAGCGGATCACCGGCACCGCCCTGCGCGTCTCCGAGCAGCGCCTGGACGAGCGCATCGACGTCACCGGTCCCAACGACGAGCTGCGCGAGCTGGGGGAGACGCTCAACTCGATGCTCGACCGGCTCGAGGACTCCTTCGACGCCCAGCGCCGCTTCGTGGCGAACGCGAGCCATGAGCTGCGCGGACCCATGACCGTGATCCGCTCCGAGGCGGAGGTGGCGCTGGCCAATCCCGAACCCGACCTCGACGAGCTGCGCGGCATGGCCGAATCGGTCATCCACGCGAGCCGCCGCACCGAGGCGCTGCTGGCGAGCTTGCTGATCCTCGCGCGCGGGCAGCGCGGACTGGTCCGCACCCGCCCGGTCGACGTCGCCGAGGTCGCCCGGGCGGCGCTCGACGCGAGCGCCGCCCGAGCGGCAGCCGAGAGCGTGCGCCTGACCGCCGACATCGTCCCGGCCGAGGTCGAGGGCGACACCGCCCTCCTGGAGCGCCTGGCGGCGAACTTGATCGAGAACGGCGTGCGCTACAACCGCCCCGGCGGGTTCGTCGAAATGCGCACCCGCGTCGGAGTCGCCTCGGTCGAGCTCACCGTGGAGAACAGCGGCCCGCCGGTGGAACCCGCCGACGCCGCACGGCTGGCGGAGCCGTTCGAGCGCCTGGCCCGCGAGGCCGACGCGAAGGGAGCGGGTCTGGGCCTGTCGATCGT
>JBQGCL010000108.1:0-5748 GCA_052038485.1 Thermoleophilaceae bacterium
GGCGGCCTCGAACTGGTAGCCCCGGTGCTCGAGGTCCTTGACCCGCTCGATCACCCGAGCGGCCGTCGCCTCGTCCACGTCGGCGCGCGCCGTGACAGTCCCCTTGCCGGACAGCTCGGAGACCAGCACGCGCCGGTCGGCCCCGACGTCGGCCGGGTCGATGTGCTCGAACGTGCGCGCGTCGCGGTTGATACCGGCCACGTGCATGCCGCCCTTGTGCGCGAACGCGTTCGCGCCCACGTAGGGCTGATTCGGGTTCGGGGTGACGTTGCAGAGCTCGTCGACGAGGTGAGCGATCTCGGTCAGGCGCCGCAGCCGGTCGCGCCCGATGCTGTCGTAGCCCATCTTCAGCTCGAGCGTCGGCAGGATCGTGATCAGGTTGGCGTTGCCGCAGCGCTCGCCGTAGCCGTTGAGCGTCCCCTGGACGAGCCGCGCGCCCGACTCCACCGCCACGAGGGCGTTGGCCACGCCGCAGCCGGCGTCGTCATGCGTGTGGATGCCGATCTGGACCGAGTCGCCCAGCTCGGCGACCACCCGCGCGGTCGCCTCGGCGATCTCGCCGGGCACCGACGACCCGTTCGTGTCGCACAGGGTGACGTTCTCGGCGCCGGCCTCGGCCGCCGCCCGCAGGCAGCGCAGCGCGTAGGCGGGGTCGGCGCGGAAGCCGTCGAAGAAGTGCTCGGCGTCGTAGATCACGCGCTTGCCCTGCGCCACCAGGAAGCCCACCGAGTCGGCGATCATGCGCAGGTTCTCCTCGGGCTCGACCTTGGTCACCTTCTCGAGGTGGAGCGACCAGGTCTTGCCGACCAGCGTGCAGACCGGCGCGAAGGTGTCTGCGAGCAGGCGCAGCGCGGGATCGTCCTCGGCCGTCGAATCGCGCCGCCGCGTGGCCCCAAAAGCCGCCACCTCGGCCGTCTCGAACGTCTCGCCCGCGAGCAGGGCGAAAAGCTCCTCCTCCTTGGGGTTCGACGCAGGGAAGCCGGCCTCGATCAGGTGCACGCCGAGCGAGTCGAGCGCGTGCGCGACGCGCACCTTCTCGTCGACCGACAGCGACATCCCCTCCCCCTGCATGCCATCACGCAGGGTCGTGTCGTAGACGGTGATCACGTCTGCGACGGCACGGGCACCAGGTCGAGCCACTCGGCGTACTGCGCGGCCCGGCCGTGCAGGGCGTCGTCGAACAGCTCCTGGATCTGGCGCGTGATCGGCCCGGGCGTGCCCTCGCCGATCGGGATGTCGTCGATCTCGCGCATCGGCGTCAGCTCGGCCGCGGTCCCGGTCAGGAAGACCTCGTCGGCCAGCGCCAGCTCCGCGCGCGCGATGTCCCGCTCGACGAGCTCGTAGCCGAGGTCGCGGGCGATCTGGATGCACGACTTGCGGTTGATCCCGTCGAGGATGCCCGCGGTCTGCGGCGGCGTGTAGATCACGCCCTCCTTGATCACGAACACGTTCTCGCCGGTGCCCTCGCAGACGTGGCCCTGGTCGTCGAGCAGGATCGCCTCCTCGTAGCCCGCCTTGATCGACTCGATCTTGGCCAGCACAGAGTTGAGGTACTGCCCGGAAGCCTTGGAGTGCGGGATCAGCGAGTCCGACGAGATGCGGCGGTACGACGACACGCGCGCGCGGACGCCGTTGCGCTTGCCCTCCTCGCCGAGGTAGGCGCCCCACTCCCAGACCGCCACCATCGCCTCGACCGGGTTGTCGAGCGGGTTGAGGCCCATCGGCCCGTAACCGCGCCAGACGAGCGGTCGGATGTAGCAGCTCTTGAAGCCGTTGCGGCCGATCAGCTCGTGGGTCGCCTCGCGGATCTGCTCCTTCGTGTAGGGCAGGTCCATGTAATAGAGCTTGGCCGAGGCCTCGAGCCGGTCCAGGTGGTCCTGGTGACGGAAGATCGCCGGCCCGCGCTCGGTCTCGTAGGCCCGGATGCCCTCGAAGCAGCCCGTGCCGTAGTGGAGCGAGTGCGTCAGTACGTGTACCTTCGCGTCCTCCCAGGCGACGAACTCTCCGTTCAGCCAAATGAGGTCGGCGGTGTTCACGTACTGCGCTCCTGGAGGTTCGCGACGACCGCCCGGGTGGCGGCCTCTGTGGTGCCGTCGCCGCCCAGGTCCGGGGTCCGGAGGCCATCCCCAAGCGCGCGATCGACAGCCGATTCTAGGGCAGCGGCCTCCGCTTCCATAGCCAGTCCATGGCGCAGCATGAGCGCCACCGAGCCGAACATGGCGAGCGGGTTGGCCGTGCCGGTGCCGGCGATGTCGGGAGCCGAGCCGTGCACCGGCTCGAACAGCCCCGGCGAGGACCCGTCGCCGAGCGAGGCGCTCGGCAGCATCCCGAGTGAGCCGGTCAGCATCGCGGCCTCGTCGCTGAGGATGTCGCCGAACATGTTCTCGGTCAGGATCACGTCGAAGTCCGCCGGCCTCGAGACCAGCTGCATCGCGGCGTTGTCGACCAGCATGTGCTCCACGGGCTTGTCCTCGCCCCCGGCGACGCGGTCGACGACCTTGCGCCACAGCCGGGACGTCTCAAGCACATTCGCCTTGTCCACGCTGGTCACCTTCCGGCGGGCGAGCCCGAATGCGACACGCGCGATCCGCTCGATCTCAGCCTCCGAGTAGACGCAGGTGTCGTGAGCGGTGTCGCCGTCGAGCCCGCGGTCCCCGAAGTAGATGCCTCCGGTCAGCTCTCGCACGACGATCAGGTCGGTCCCCTCGATCCGGTCGCGCTTGAGCGGGCTGGCATCGAGCAGCGCCGGGCTGGGCCGAACGGGCCGGAGGTTCGCGAACAGGCCGAGCTCCTTGCGCAGGCCGAGCAGGCCCTGCTCGGGGCGCGGCTTGGCGGGATCGGTGGTGTCCCACTTGGGGCCTCCGACGGCAGCCAGCAGGATCGCGTCGGCGCCGCGGCATGCATCCACGACGTCGTCGGTGAGCGCCGTCCCATGGGCGTCGATCGAGGCGCCGCCGATGAGACGCTCGTCGAACTCGAACTCGCCCAGCTCGCGCAGCACCTGGATGGCCGCGTCCATGATCTCGGGCCCGATCCCGTCGCCGGGCAGGGTGACGATTCGCTTGGACACGGCGCGGAACTCTCCCATACCGACGCCGGCCGCCCCGGGCCCGAAGGTCCGAGGCGGCCGGGTCAAGCCGTCTCCCGCGGCCGCAACGGGGACACATGCTGCGCCTCCGTCCGCGCCCGTGGGCGCGTGCGCGAGAATTGCGCTGGTTTGTGTTCGCGACCGCCTAGCCGGCGCCCAGGATCGCCCCCACCACGTCGGTCGTGAACGGCTCGGTCCCGTTCACCACCTGGAGATCCGACAGGCCGTGCGCCCGCGCGTAGGCGAGCTCGCGGCTCAGGTCGCCGACCCCGTTCGATCCCGCGAGCGGCGCCAGCGCGACGGTCGACAGCACACCGATCGCCTGGCCGGAGTCGTTCAGGAACCCGCTGCCGGAGTCGCCCGGAATGCCCGGCGTGACCGTGTAGACCGTGCGGCTCCAGCCGTTGCCCTCGGTGCTCACCACGATGCCCCGCTTGGGGCTGAGCTGGGTGATGCCGAGGCGCAGCGACGAGTTGCCGTACGAGAACACGTCGTCGCCGGTCGCCGAAGCGCCGCCGACACCGGTCGGCCCGCCGAAGCCCGGCACGGACGGGTTGACCTTGCCGACGTCAGCCGGGTCGATCTTGACCAGCGCGAGGTCGTTGTAGGCGCAGGTGTCGGCGTTCGTCTCGCCGGTTGACTGCATCGTCAGCCACGAGTTGTAGGCCAGCGTGCCCGGCCGCGACGCGCCGGTGATCTCGACCGGCGTACCGAGCGGGAGCGAGGCCGCGAGGCAGCCGTCCGTGTCGGTCGCAGCTCCCGTGCTCGAGCAGTGGGCGGCCTGCCCGATGTACGTGTTGCCGCCCGCCGTATAGATGAAGTTCGCGGTGCACTGGCCACCGGAGGTGACCGTCTGCACGCCTGGATGGATGGTTGCCGTAGCCGCTGGAGCCCAAGCCTCGGCACTGGCCGGGAGGGCTGCCGTCGCGACGACGATTGCTATGAGTACCCGCGCGTTTCTGAACACGCAGACGCTCTACCCCTTTTAAGCGGAAACCAAGCTCCGTCGTGCGTCGATGTTGAGCCGGACGTACTCGAGCGTGAGCGGCTCCCCAGAGCGGCGCACCACCTCCGCCGCATACGCCGCGCGCAGCTCCTCCGGCAGGGCCTCGAGGTGGTTGCCGAGGCAGACGGTCGTGACGTACTCGAGCGGGTCGCCCGGCTCGATCGGCCAGGGCTGGAGCCAGCAGCGGATCTCGTCGAAGCCGGCGGCCGCCAGGCGCGCCTCGGTGTCCTCCGGCGAGGCGTAGTTCCAGGGCCCGACGAAGTCGGTCATGTGCTCGGCGTAGGGCGGCTCCGCCGCGACCTCGTCGGCGAGCCGCCGGAAGGCGTCGATGTTGCCCTTGCCGCCGCACTGGGCGACCAGCCGCCCGCCCGGCTTCAGCGCCGCGTGGAGACGCTCGAAGAGTCGCTCGTGATCGGCGATCCAGTGAAAGACCGCGTTCGAGAAGGCGGCGTCGACGGGCTCGTCGAGCGTCAGCTCGGTGAGGTTCTGGCAGAGCACGGTCGCCCGCCCGTCGAGCGCTTCGCCGGCGTGCTCGACCATCGACTCGGCCGAGTCGACAGCGACCACGTGCCCCTCCGGCAGGCGGTCGAGCAGCAGGCGCGTGACGCGGCCCGAGCCGCAGCCCGCGTCGAGCACGGTCTCGTCCCCGCGCAGCGGCAGCCGCTCGAGCACCGCCGCGGCCATCTCGACCTGCGGGTTCGAGAGGCGGTCGTAGCTGGCCGCGTCCCAGTCCCGGACGGTCATCCGAGCGCCGTGGTGACCGGCCCGCTGCGCTCGCGCTCGGCCTCGTATGCGTCGATGGCCTGCTCCTGCTGAAGCGTCACGCCGATGTCGTCGAGCCCCTCGAGCAGGCGGCGGCGCGTCTCGGGGTCGATCTCGAACGAGGCCTCGCCACCCGCCCAGGTCACGGTCTGCCGCTCGAGGTCGACGGTCGCCTCGCCTGCGGCCATCACCGCCCGCACCTCGTCCTCTGCCAGCACGACGGGCAGTAGGCCGATCTTTGTGCAGTTCGAATAGAAGATGTCGGCGAAGCTCGGCGCGACGATCGCCTGAAAGCCGTAGTCCTCGAGCGCCCAAGGAGCGTGCTCGCGCGACGAGCCCGACCCGAAGTTGCGTCCGGTCGCCAGGATCGGATTGGGAGGTAGGTCCCAGTCGGGCTCCTTGGCCCAGTCGTAGAACAGGAACTCGCCAAACCCGGTTCGCTCGACCCGCTTGAGGAACTGCTTCGGAATGATCTGATCCGTGTCGACGTCGTTGCGGTTGAGAACCGAAACGGGACCGTGAATCGTGCGGATCGCCTTCACTCCCACCCCCTGATGTCCACGAAGTGACCCTCGATGGCGGCCGCGGCGGCCATCTTCGGGCTGACCAGATGCGAGCGCGCGCCGCGCCCCTGGCGCCCCTCGAAGTTGCGGTTCGAGGTCGACGCGACACGCTCGCCCGGCGCCGCGATGTCGGGGTTCATCCCGAGGCACATCGAGCAGCCGGCCGAGCGCCAGTCGAAGCCGGCCGCACGGAACACCTCGTCGAGCCCCTCGGCCTCGGCCTGCGTCTTGACCTGCTGCGAGCCCGGGACGACCATCGCGTCGACTGAGGACGCAACCTTGCGCCCGCGCACGACCTCGGCGGCCTCGCGCAGGTCGCCGATGCGGGA
>JBQGCL010000109.1:0-12479 GCA_052038485.1 Thermoleophilaceae bacterium
TGCGGCGGGATCGCCTACGTCCTGATGCGTCGCTTCAACGTGAAGCCATGGCTGGCGGCGAGCCTCGCCCTCTGCCTCGTCATGTGCCCGCCCCTCTTCGTCGTCTCGCTGCGCCAGGGCCACAACGTCGACCCCGAGTCCGTGCTCGTGATGCTGATCGGTGGCCTGGCGATCGCGGACCGCCGTCCGCTCGCGCTCGGCATCACGATCGCCATCGGCGCGACGATCCGGGAGTCGGCGTTGTTCCTGATCCCGTTCGCGTACGCGTACTGGGCGGTCCGGCCGATCGACAGGCAGGCGCTGAAGCAAACCGCCGCCGCCGGCCTGCCGGGCGTCGCCATCTACGTGGCGGTGAGGAGCGGCATCCCAACCACACCCAACCGCTACGGCAGCATCAAGAGCATCGTCGACGAGGTCTTCGACGACCCCAAGGTCGAGCTGCGCCGCATCTTCTACTCGTTCGGCCCGCTCTGGTTTGCGGCGCCGTTCGCCTTACCGGTGCTCCGCTACGCCCGGGCCGGCGTCGCGCTGTTCGGCTCCTGCCTGGTCGGCTTCATGTTCGCGCGCGACTGGGGGCGCGTGATCCTGCTGTCGGCGCCGGCGATGTACGCGGCGGGCTCCTACGTGCTCGATGACAAGCGCCGCCTCGCGATCCTCGCCATAGCCGCCTTCGCGGCCCTCGACCTCGGCTACGCCATCTACATGCAGACGCACGGCGTCGAGTCGAACATCATCAACGGCCCGCTGCCGAGCTACCCGGTCCGCTAGGGCGACCCGGGTCGCTCCGGCATCTGTATCCGCGCCATCGCCTTGACGAGGAACCAGAACAGCGTCCCGGAGAGCGTCAGGGTCAGCGTGAGGAGCACGAACGCCCACCAGTTGATCGCTTGGAGGAGTCCGAGAGCGGAGAGGACGATCGTGAGCGCGAGGATGGTCTGCATGCCGAGGACCGCCCAGTAGCGCGCGCGCCACATTCCGTAGGCGACGACTACGAGTATCAGGAAGACAATGACGCTGCCGGTTACGTCGCTGCCCGGCGAGACGGTGTCTTCCCCCGCGTTGTAGCCGAACACCAGCGCAATCAGGTTGGCCAGGGCGAGCAGGGCGGCAGCGAGCGCGCCCACGGTGACCGCGAGGGGGCGCTCGCCAGGCCGCAGCGGCTTGAGCGCGGCGCGAGCGGCGTCGTCCTTGGCGCGCGAGCGGGCATAGCCGCGCGGGGCGGGGGCGGCCGGAGCAGGCGAGGCCGCGGCGGAGTCGCCGTCGGCAGGTGCGGCCGGCGGGGCCGGCCGTGGTGACCGCTGGGCGGAGCGACGTTTGCGGCTCTTGCGATTACGCGCCACGTCCCGGAACGTTAGCCCTGCAAACGCAACTATCTCTAGGCTCCCGGTTTCCATGCCGCGCATGCAGCGCCCTCTGATCCTGCTCGCGGCGACCATGGCGCTGCTGTTCGCTTGGTCGCCTCCGGCCGATGCCAAGCGCACCGTCCCGCGCGGTTTCTTCGGCGTCATGTGGGACCGCGCCGCCGCCGACGCGCCCGCCGTCGACCAGGAGACGCAGTGGGGCCTGATGGCCAGCAGCGGCGTCGAGTCGGTCCGCACGGTCTTCAACTGGGCCCGCGCCCAGCCCCAGCCCGGCGTCACGGACTTCAGCTACACGGACGGCATCGTCGCCCTCGCGGCGCGCCACAACATCCAGCTCGTCCCGGTCGTCCGCACGGCGCCGCCCTGGGCCAAGCTCAACCCCTTCCAGCCCGGCTCGCCCCCCAAGAACACCTCCGACTACTCCGTCTTCCTGACCGCCCTGATCAACCGCTACGGTCCGTCCGGCTCCTTCTGGACCGCGCACCCCGAGCTGCCCAAGCAGCCCGTGCGCACCTGGCAGATCTGGAACGAGCCCCACCTCAACCTCTGGTGGAACACCGACGGCCGCTCCCCCAACGCCTGGGTGCGCGAGTACGCCCGCCTGCTCAAGGCCGCGCACACGGCCGTCCACGCCGCCGACCCCGGCGCGACGATCGTCCTCGCCGCACTTGCGGACTACGCCTGGAGCCACCTCGCCCGTCTCAACCGCTTCAAGATCAGTCGCTACTACGACGTCGCCGCGATCAACCTGTTCACCGCGCGCCCCAAGTTCGTGATGCGCGGTGTGCGCATCGTCCGCCGCGTGATGCGCAGGGGCGGCGCCGCGCGCAAGCCGATCTGGCTCACCGAATCGACCTGGCCCGCCGGCAAGGGCCGCGTCTCGCGCCCCGCCACCGCCTGGCAGCGCGCCTGGTACACGACCGACAACGGGATGGCCGCTCGCGTGCGCGGCATCTACAAGCTCGCCGCCAAGAACCGCCGCCGCTACCGGATCGGGCGGGTGGTCTGGTACACGTGGTCGTCGGCCTACCAGGACAACGACCTGTTCGACTACTCGGGCCTGATCCGCTACTCCGGGGGCGCCTTCGACCAGCAGCCGGCGCTCGCCGCCTACGCCGCCAGCGCAAAGCGGTACGAGGGCTGCGTGAAGAGCACGCTCGGCGTCTGCAACTAGCGGACCCGCAACACCTGCTCATGTAACCCGCGAGCGACCCGTTCGGGTTCGTCCGCGTCGCGGATGGCGCGCACGACCACGACACGGCGGGCGCCGGCGGCGACCACCTCGCCGATGTTGTCGAGGTCGATCCCGCCGATCGCGAACCACGGCACGTCGCCGCCGTTCGCGGCCGCGTAGCGCACGTAGTCGAGCCCCGCGGCCGGGCGCCCGGCCTTCGTCGGTGTCTCCCACACTGGCCCGACGCTGAGCTGGTCCGCGCCGGACCGAAGCGCCGCGTCGAACTGCTCCGGCGAGTGCGTCGACAGCCCGATCAGCATGTCCGGGCCCACGACCGACCTCACCACGTCGACGGGCGTGTCGTCCTGGCCCACGTGCACGCCGTCGGCGCCCGCCTCGACCGCCAGATCGGGCCGGTCGTTGAGCCAGAACAGCGCGCCGTGCTCGTCGCAGATCGCGCGGAAGCGCGCCGCGGCGCGCAGCAGCTCGTCCTCGCCGGCGTCCTTGTCGCGCAGCTGGACCATGTCGACCCCGCCGCGCAGGGCCGGGCCGAGCACCGGCTCGGCCGCGGCCTCCACGACGAGATAGAGCCGAGCTCGCCGCAGGCGCTCACGCGCGGCGACGAGCCCCTCGCTCAAAAGATCGGGTTGGCTCGCGCCGCCGGCAGCGTGATCGCGCTGCCGGGACGCTTGACCTTGCCGCGGTTCCCGCGGTACCAGCGCTGGAGGGCGCCGAACTGCGGATAGCGCTTGCCGCTCGTCGAAAGCAGCGCCAGGTTGAAGAACGCCGAGCTCGAGTTGCGCGGCGGCGACACCAGCAGGTACTGGAGCTGGCTCTTCACCCGCGAGTTCTTCAGCGCGATCGTGTACGCGCGCTGGAGATAACGCGACCGGATCTTCGGCGGCAGCGCCCTGTGACCGGTGGCGAAGTAGCCGTACTCGGTCAGGTAGAGCGGCATGCGCGAGCCGTTCGGCGTGCGCAGCGCGCCCACCTTGCGCAGCTTGTCGAGCGCCTTGGTCAGCCGGCTGAGCGTCCCGATCGTGACGTTGTCGACGCCCGGGTACTGGTAGTCCGGCGCGTGGCGGAAGTCATACGGGTGGTGGGCGAAGCCGTCCGCCTTCAGGCGCGGGCAGGAGCCCACGCGCTTGTACTTCTTGTTGACGCAGGCGACCTTGCGCAGGAACGCGAGCGGTGCGGTGGACAGCCCCCGGCGCGAGTACGGGCTCGTCTCGCCGATCAGCACCTTGGCGCGCGGGTCGGCCTTCTTGATCGCGGTGTAGCCGCGCGTGTAGAGGCTGCGGTAGAGCCCCGGGCCGTTCTTCAGCGGGCCCAGCCACGTCTTCCAGTTGGGCTCGTTCCAGATCGAGTAGCGGTCCACCCGGCCCTGGAAGTGCTCGGCCACGACGCCGGCGAACTTGCCGAACTCGGCCGTGTTGGGCTTGTACCAGGCCTGGCGCACCGAGGCCTTCGGACGCGCCCAGCGCGGTGCCGGCCCGGTCAGCGACAGGTGGATGCGGATGCCGTTCTTGGCGGCCTCGTCCACCAGGTTGTCGAAGGCATCGAACAGGTACTGGATCTGCGCCGGCTTGCGCCGCGCGTTGTAGACCTGCGGCGTCATGGTGTACGCCCAGAGCAGGTTCACGCGCAGCCGCGTGACGCCGAGCTGGCGGGCGTACCTGAAGCCCTTCTCGCGGCTCACCTTGGTTCCGCCGAGCAGGAACGTCGCGTCGTCCTGGAGCGCCAGCTCCATCCCGCGAGAGGCACTGGTCTCACCGGGCGAGAGCAGGCAGCCGGTGAGCAGGGCCGATGCTGCGGCCACGGTGGCCAGCAGGGCTCGGACGGGACGTACGGACACAACAGTCACGGGAAAGCGCACTCCTTAGCGGTTGACCGGGGACTTCACACGCGAGATTCCATCTAGCGTGACCCTGTACTTTCGCCGCGCGGCGCTGTTGACCTTGAAGACGCGGCGGAAATAGCCGGCCTCGTTGAGCGCGGCCGTGCCGAGGGAACGGTAGCTACCGCCGGGAGCCTTGGACTCGATCTGGGCGGAACCGCTCGACAATGCACGGCGTCCGCCGAAGATCTCGACGCGGTTGCCGCTCAAGGCCCGCACGAAGACAGGCAAGCTGAAGGCTTCGTACACGCGGGGCTTGCGGTTCCCGTTGAGGAAGTGCAAGCCGGCTTGCCAGGACGACCAGCGCAGCGGGCCCGAGCCGGGCCGGGGCGGGTCGTCGTAGAGCGTGTACTGCGAGTAGGTGGCCACCCGCGAATTGCGGAACGCGATCCACTCGCTCTCGTCCATGAACGCCGCGGCGCGCTTCAGCGGCGTGCCCTGGAACGAGTCGGGCGGCTTGGTCTGGTAGCCGAACTCGGTGATCCAGATCGGCGTGCGCCGCGGCAGCTTGCCGCGCCGGGCGAGCGCGTCGATAGTCGAGCGCAGCCGCGACAGCTGGCCGATGGCGGCGTCGTCGCGGGCCTCGGCCACGTGGGGGCCGGCCGGCGGGGTGTACGGGTGATAGGCGATGCCCGAGGTGGGGAACTTGCCGACCTTGCGGCAGCCGCGCTTCTTGGCGGCACGGCCGCGGTACTGGCGGTAGTTGCGGTCCAGGCAGGCCATCTCGCGCAGGAACTCGAGCGGGCGCACCTTGCTGGGCGAGCTGCCGCCGCGCGGCATCAGCTCGCCGAGCAGCAGCGTGTCGCCGAGGTGGCCGGCGGCCTTGAGGCCGCGGTAGCCCGACAGGTAGAGGTTGCGGTAGATCGAGGGGGACAGCGGCGTCCCGCCCTTGCGCTGCGGGCCGAGCCAGGAGTAGAGGTTGGGCTCGTTCCAGATCGACCAAATGTTCACGTTCGGGTAGTGCTGCCCGACTGCCTGGGCGAACAGGCGGAACTCCTTTGCGCTCGGGCGCATCGTGCCGGGGCGTCCCTTGCCGTGGGTGGCCCACTTGGGCGCGTGCCCGCCGATGCTGAGGTAGGGCTGCATGCCTCGCGCGAGAATCGCCGAGACGGCGGTGTCGTAGCTGCCCCAGGAGTAGCTCCCCGGGTTGGAGCCGTCGAAGCCGCTCGGCTTGCGCCGCGTCTTGGGCGCGACCTCGTCCCAGTAGAGGTTGACCTTGACGACGTCCGCGCCGAGCGTGGAGAACTCGGAGAGGGTCGTGCTCGGGTTGAAGCGCACCTGACCGTCGTCTTGCATGATCAGCAGCTGCTTGCTGGATGCGTTGGCCGCCGGCGCCAGGACGGCCGCAGCGACGAGCATGGCGATTGTGATCGTCAGTCGTTTCATTGCACAGGGAAGGGGGCGGCGGACGGGAAACAGACCGCCCCGGTTCCTTCACTCAACAACACACGCCTGAAGAGTTGCGGTGCCGCCGGGGGACGAATGGATAGCAGATGTAGCATTGAGTGCCCCACGGGAGCTCGGGGAAACCGGGCTGAGAGGGCGGCTGCGGCGCCGCCGACCGTAGAACCTGACCCGGGTAATGCCGGCGAAGGGAAGGAGATTCAAACTGCCGCGGAGGACACGCTACGACGCCGTTGTGATCGGTGCGGGCCTGATCGGGCTCGCGTCTGCTTGGCGCGCGCGGCAACGCGGCCTGTCGGTACTGGTCGTGGATCGCGCGGACGCGCCGGGCGAGGGCGCCTCCCGCGTGGCCGCCGGCATGCTCGCCCCGGTGATGGAGGCCGACTTCGGCGAGGAGCGGCTCGTGCGCGTCAACCTCGCCGCTCGCGAGCGCTGGCCGGCGTTCGCCGCGGAGCTGGAGGAGCAGACCGGCCTGCCGACCGGCTACCGCGACGGCGGCGCGCTGATCGTGGCTGCCGACCGCGACGACGCGGAGGCGCTGCGCCGCCTGCACGCCTTTCACGAGTCGCTGGGGCTCGAGTCCGAGTGGCTCGCGCCCGGGCGCTGCCGGCGCCTGGAGCCGGGCCTCTCGCCACGCATCGCCGGCGGGATCCTCGCGCACGGTGACGGGCAGGCGGACCCGCGCGCGACGGTGCGCGCGCTCGCCGAGGTCGTCGAGGAGATCGAGCTGGGCGTGGAGGTCGAGGAGATCGAGCACGAGCGCGGGCGCGTGACCGGCGTGCGCACGGCGGCCGGCGTGGTCGAGTGCGGCGCGGTGGTGGTTGCCGCCGGCGCGTGGAGCCCGGCGCTCGCCCCCGACGGCTCGGGCCCGCCGGTGCGGCCGGTGAAGGGCCAGATCCTCGAGTTGCGAGTGCGCGGGGCGATGAACGAGCCGATTACGCGGGTGGTGCGCACGCCGCGCTGCTACCTCGTCGCCCGCGGCGACGGGCGCGTGGTGCTCGGCGCGACGATGGAGGAGCAGGGCTTCGACACGGCGGTCACGGCCGACGGCGTCTACCGGCTGCTCGAGGCCGCGTGGGAGGTGGTTCCCGAGGTGGGCGAGCTGGAGCTGGTGGAGGCGGGCGCGGGGCTGCGGCCGGGGACGCCCGACAACGCGGCGGTCGTCGGGCCGGGCGAGCTCGACGGGCTCGTCTGGGCCACCGGCCACTGGCGCAACGGCGTGCTGCACGCGCCGCTGGCGGGCGAGACCGTGGCGGGGCTGCTGGCTGGAGGCGCGCTCCCCGACGAGCTGGCGCCGCTCGACCCGGCGCGCTTCGCCGAGGTGCGCGCATGAGGAAGGTGTTCGTCAACGGCGAGTATCAGGAGCTCGGCGACGACGCGACCGTGGAGACCGTCGTGCGCCGGCTCGGCGTCGACCGGCGCGGCACGGCGGTGGCCGTCGACGGCGAGGTGATCCCGCGCGGCGAGTGGCACACGACCGAGCTGCGCGACGGACAGGAGATCGAGGTGCTGCACGCGGTCCAGGGCGGCTCGCCGCAGGCGTTCGCGATCGCGGGCCGCGCGCTGACCTCGCGGCTGATCCTGGGGACGGGGGGCTTCCGCAGCCTCGACGTGATGGCCGATGCCGCGCGCGAGTCCGGTGCCGAGCTGGCCACGGTCGCGATGCGGCGCGTGGATCCCAACGCGCGCGGGTCGATTCTCGAGGTGCTCGGCGACGCCGGGCTCGAGGTGCTGCCCAACACGGCCGGCTGCTACACGGCCCGCGAGGCGGTCACGACGGCGCGGCTGGCGCGCGAGGCGCTCGGCACCGACTGGGTCAAGCTCGAGGTGATCGGCGACGATCGCACGCTGCTGCCCGACCCGGCCGAGCTGCTCGAGGCCGCCGAGACGCTGGTGGGCGAGGGCTTCGTGGTGCTGCCCTACACGAGCGACGACCCGATCCTGGCGCGCCGGCTCGAGGACGCCGGCTGCGCGGCGGTGATGCCGCTCGGCTCCCCGATCGGCAGCGGGATGGGCATCAACAACCCCTACAACCTGCGCCTGATCGTCGAGGGCGCGGGCGTGCCGGTGATCCTGGACGCGGGCGTGGGCACGGCCTCGGACGCGGCGCTGGCGATGGAGGCGGGCTGCGACGCGGTGCTCCTGGCCAGCGCGATCTCGCGCGCGGCCGACCCGGTGGCGATGGCGCGCGCGATGCGCAAGGCGATCGAGGCCGGCTACGAGGCGGGCCAGGCCGGCCGCATCCCGCGGCGGACGTACGCGCAGGCCTCGTCGCCCGAGGAGGGGCTGGCGGAGCTCGAGTCGCGGTGAGCACCGAGCTCGAGCGAGGCGCCGTCGACGAGCTCGCAGAGCGCTGGCGCGCCGCCTGGCAGGGCGCCGGGTTCGAGGGCTGCTGCACGCCCGACGTCTCCTACGAGGATCCGGTCGCGGTCGACCCGCTGCGGCGCGTCGACGACCTCGACCGCCACGCGGCGGCGCTGCGCGGCGCTTTCCCGGACCTGCGCGTGGAGGCGACGGCGCCGCCGCTCGCGCGCGGCCAGCATGTCTGCGTGCCCTGGCGAGCGGTCGGCACGCACCGCGGCGACATCGGCACGGTCCTGCCTGCAACGGACCGGTTCGTAAGCCTGCACGGGCTGCACTACCTCGAGCTCGTCGACGGCCAGGTCCGCCGCGCCCGCGGCTTCTTCGACCTCTACGACGCGGCGACGCAGCTGGGGTTGCTGCCGGCGCGAGGCGGGATGGGCGAGACGGTCCTGCTGATGCTGCGCGGCTTCGGCCTCAGGCGGAGGCCTACTTGACCTTGATCGTGCCCTTCATGCCGGGGTGCACGCTGCACACGTAGTTGAAGGTGCCGGCCTTCTTGAACTCGTGCGAGTAGGTGCCGCCGCCGTCGATGCCGCCCGGATCGCCGGACTGGAAGTCGTCGCCGGTCACGTCGTGGCCGACGGAGTCGTCGTTGGTCCAGGTGACGGTCTGGCCGGGCTTGATCGTCAGCGTGCCCGGGTTGAACTTGATGTCCTTCATGGACACCTGCGGGCCGCCGCCGGCGCCGCCGCTGTCGGCGGGCTCCTCCGCCTCGGGCGCCGGCTGCTCCTCCTGCGTCTCGGCCGGCGCGGCGGCGCCGCCGTTGTCGCCGCCCCCGCCGTCGTCGCTGTCGTCCCCGCCGCAGCCGGCGGCGACGACCGCGAGAGCGAGGCAGGCGAACAGCAGTGCAAGCAGGCGGCTCATCGCGGCGAAGCTTAGGAGAAAAGGAGCTCGAGAAGCGCCTTCTGTGCGTGCAGGCGGTTCTCGGCCTGATCCCACACCGCGGAGCGCTCCCCGTACAGCACTCCCTCGGAGATCTCCTCGCCCGGGTGGGCCGGGAGGTCGTGCAGGGCGATCACGTCGTCGCGCGCCTTCGCGAGCAGCCGCTCGTCCACGCGGTAGGGCTCGAGCAGCTGGCGCCTGCGCTCGGCGTCGGCCTCGTCGCCCATGCTGACCCAGATGTCCGTGTAGACGGCGTGCGCTCCGGCCACGGCCTCGTCGAGCGGCGTCGACGCCAGCTCCGGCAGCGCGAGCTCCGGCGGGGTCGAGATCGCGAACTCCACGCCGGCCCGGCGGCAGGCGATCAGCAGCGAGCGCGCCACGTTGTTGCCGTCGCCCACGTAGGCGAGCTTGAGGCCAGAGAGCGTCCCGAAGTGCTCGCGCAGCGTGACCATGTCGGCCAGCGCCTGGCACGGGTGGTGCTCGTAGGTGAGCATGTTGATCACGGGGATGTCCGAGTGCGCGGCGAGCTCCTCGACGGTGCTCTGGGGGCCGGTGCGGATCGCGATCGCGTCGACCATGCGCGACAGCACCAGCGCGGTGTCGCGCGGGGACTCGCCTCGCGACAGCTGCAGCTCGCCCTCGCGCAGCACGAGCGGCCAGCCCCCGAGCTCGAAGACGCCGGTCTCGAACGAGACGCGTGTGCGCGTGGACGGCTTGTCGAAAACGAGCGCGACGCTGTGGCCCTGAAGCGCACGCGAGCGCAGGCGATCCTGCTTGAGCTCGAGCGCGCGCTCGACGAGTGCGTACAGCTCGTCGCTCGTCAGCTCCTCTCCTGTCAGAAAATGCCGGGCCATGCGCGTCCTCAGCTGGAATCTCTACCACGGCCGTGCGCTCGTCCCGGCCCACCGTCCGCTGCTCGACGAGTTCGCCGCAGCGCTCGACGGGTTCGAGTGGGACGTGGCCCTGCTCCAGGAGGCGCCGCCGCGCTGGTTCCGCGAGCTGTGCCGCCGCACGCGCTCGAGCGGCGTGCGTGTGCTGACGTCGCGCAACTTGCTTCCCCCGTTGCAGGGCCTGCTGGCCGACCTGGCGCCGGACCTGATCAAGTCGTGGGAGGGCGGCTCCAACCAGATCCTGGTGCGGGCGCCCGCGCGGGCGATGGAACACCGCCAGCTGACGCTCGCGTGGCGGCCCGAGCAGCGACGGATGCAGTGGGCGCGCCTCGAGGACGGCGTCTGCGTCGCCAACCTGCACGCCTCGGCCGGGCGGCCCGAGCGGGCCGCCACCGAGGTTCTGCTCGCGGCGCAGGCGGCCACCGACTGGAGCGGCTCGGCGCCGCTCGTGTTCGGTGGTGACTTCAACCTGCGTCCCACCCGGCAGCCCGAGCCGTTCGCGGAGCTGCGCGACCGCTTCGGCCTCGGCGACCCGACCGGCCCGCACGCCATCGACCATCTGCTGGTGCGCGGCCTTCGCGTGGTCGCCCCGCCACGGCAGGTCGAGCCGGAGGCGCGGCAGGGCCTGTCCGACCACGCCCCTGTCGTGGCCGAGTTCGTGCGATAGTCCGCCGTCGCACCCGGGAGGACAAGGAGCACGTCATGGCGCAGAAGCGCGGCGGCAGCAGCACGGGCAGGTCGAAGTCCAGCTCGAGCAAGGCGAAGGCGGGAGCCTCGCGGAGCGCCAGTTCGCGCAGCGGCGCCTCGCGAAGCGCAGCCTCGCGGAGCGCAAGTTCGCGCAGCGGCGGCTCGCGCAGCACCGCTTCCCGCAAGGCCGCCGGCAGCAAGGGCGGCAAGACGACCGCCCGCAAGCGGACGGCCGGCAAGGCGGCGAGCGGCACCGCCAAGACCGCCGCGCGCGGCGCGCGCCGGGCGGGCGTCGAGGCGAAGACCGTCGCGGAGCTGCGCGAGGCCCTGCGCAAGAACCTGATCACGCCGTTCGACATGGTGCTGCTCTCGCGCGACCGCATCGAGGAGGTGCTCGGCGAGGCAGTGGACCAGGGCCGCATCACCGTCCGCGACGCCCAGCGCATCACCTCGGGGCTCGTCAAGCGCGGCCAGAAGCAGACGAGCGACGTCCTCAAGGACCTCGAGGGCCTGCTCTCCCGCGAGGGTGCCGCCAAGCGCGCCGCGGGCGCGCGCGGCCGCGCTGTCCGCTCAGCCTCCCCGGCGCTGGCGCAGGTCGACCGCGTGCGCCGCACGGCCGGCGTCGGCCCGAGCTTCCCGGTCACCGGCTACGACGACCTCAAGGCCGACCAGATCGTGAGCCGCCTCAGCACGCTCACCCCGGCCGAGCTGCGCAAGGTGCGCGACCACGAGCGCCGCAACGCGAACCGCAAGACCGTGCTGAAGGCGATCGAGTCGAAGCTCGGCTGAAGGCCGACGAACGACCGCAAGAAGGGTGGAGGGGGCCACCCGTTCTCACGAGGTTGCACTTAGCCCCCTATAGCGGGGTCAACTGCAACCTCGTGGGTCAAGGGCCAGGTCACTAGCCTCGACGACCGATGACTGAGACCGCCCGAACACGCCCGCGCACCGGCGACGAGCTCGAGCTGACGATCGACCGGCTCGCCCACGGCGGCGCCGGTGTCGCCCGCTTGGACGGCTACGTCGTGTTCGTGCGCGGCGCCGTTCCGGGCGACCGGGTCCGGGCGCGGGTGACCAAGTCGAAGCGCTCGTTCGCCGAGGCCGACTCGATCGACCTGCTCGAGCCCTCGCCAGACCGCGTCGAGCCGATCGCCCCGCACCCGGGCGCCCCCTGGCAGGTGCTGCCCTACGAGCGCCAGTTGGCCGAGAAGGAGGACCAGGTGCGCGACGCGCTGCAGCGCATCGGGCGCTTCGAGTCGCCGCCGGTCGAGCCGATCGTTCCCGCCGTCGAGCCGCTGCGCTACCGCAACAAGCTCGAGTACTCGTTCGGCGACGACGAGGGCGGCGAGCTCGTCCTCGGCTTCCACCGCCCCGGCCGCTTCGACGCGATCGACGACGTGACCTCCGACATCCTCGCCTCCGAGCGGGTCGACGAGCTGCGCGAGGCCGTCAAGGCCTGGTGCCGCGCCGAGGGCCTCTCGGCCTGGGACCGGCGCTCCCAGCAGGGCCTGCTGCGCAACCTCGTCGTGCGCGAGGGGCGGCGCACGGGCCAGCTCCAAGCGCGCGTCGTGACGAGTCCGGGAGCTCAGTTCCGCGTGGAGGAGCTCGCCGCCGCCACGCCCGCCGACAGCTTCCTCTGGACGCGCGCCGCGGGTGTCGCGGAGACCACCCGCGCCGGCGAGACGCAGGTCGTCAAGGGCAGCGCCAAGCTCGAGGAGGAGCTGTCCGGCCTGCGCTTCCAGATCTCGCCGGACGCCTTCTTCCAGACCAACACCGAGATGGCCGAGCGCCTCTACGGCGCCGCGATCGAGCTGGCCGGC
>JBQGCL010000110.1:0-4159 GCA_052038485.1 Thermoleophilaceae bacterium
GCGAGACGCTGGAGGAGTACTGGTGGTGCACCCAGCAGATCCTGCGGTGGCCCGGGGGCGAGCTCGCCAACATGATCCTCGACGACGGCGGTGACGCGACGCTGCTGGTGCACATGGGCGTCGAGGCCGAGAAGGCTGGCCGCGTCGACTCGCCGGACTCCACCGACAACGTGGAGAAGAAGGTCATCCTCAAGGTCCTCGCCGACACCCTCGCGGAGGGCGGCAACGTCTGGACCCCGGTCGCCAACGCCCTCAAGGGCGTCACCGAGGAGACCACCACCGGCGTGCACCGGCTCTACGACATGATGAAGGAAGGGTCGCTGCTCTTCCCGGCGATCAACGTCAACGACTCGGTCACCAAGAGCAAGTTCGACAACCTCTACGGCTGCCGGCACTCGCTGATCGACGGCATCAACCGCGCCACCGACGTGATGATCGGCGGCAAGGTCGCCGTCGTCTGCGGCTACGGCGACGTGGGCAAGGGCTGCGCGGAGTCGCTGCGCGGCCAGGGCGCGCGCGTGCTGGTCACCGAGATCGACCCGATCTGCGCGCTCCAGGCTGCGATGGAGGGCTACCAGGTCGTGCGCCTCGACGACGTGGTCGAGACGGCGGACATCTTCATCACGGCCACCGGCAACAAGGACATCATCACCGCCGACCACATGACCCGCATGAAGCACCAGGCGATCGTGGGCAACATCGGCCACTTCGACAACGAGATCGACATGGCCGGCCTGGCCCGCGTCAGCGGCGTGGAGCGGATCAACATCAAGCCGCAGGTCGACGAGTGGGTGTTCTCCGACGGCCACGCGATCATCGTGCTGTCGGAGGGCCGCCTGCTGAACCTCGGCAACGCGACCGGCCACCCGAGCTTCGTGATGTCGAACTCGTTCACGAACCAGACGATCGCCCAGGTCGAGCTGTTCTCGAAGAACGACGAGTACGAGAAGCAGGTCTACGTGCTGCCGAAGCACCTTGACGAGAAGGTCGCCCGCCTGCACCTCGACGCGCTCGGCGCGAAGCTCACCGAGCTGAGCGCCGACCAGGCGGCCTACATCGGCGTGCCGGTCGAGGGGCCGTACAAGAGCGACCACTATCGCTACTAAGGCCCTCCAGAGCGAGATCCTCGACGCCGCGCTCGCCCCGGGTGGGCGGGCGCGGGTCGAGTGGGCCGAGGGTCAGATGCCGGTGCTGCGCTCGATTCGCGAGCGCTTCGCTGCCGACGGGCCGCTGCAGGGCGTCAAGGTGGCGGCCTGCCTCCACGTCACGGCCGAGACGGCCAACCTGATGCACGCGCTGGTCGCCGGCGGCGCGCACGCCGCGCTCTGCTCGGCCAATCCGCTGACCGTGCAGGACGAGGTGGCGGCGGCGCTCGTGGAGCAGGGCGTGCCGGTGCAGGCCACCCGCGGCGAGGACGCCGAGATGTACGCCAAGCACGTCGGCGCCCTGGCCGAGTGGGGGCCCGACATCACGCTCGACGACGGTGCCGACCTGCTGATGCTGCTGCACCGCTGGGAGCGCCCGGTCAGGGGCGGCGCCGAGGAGACGCGCACCGGCCTGCTGCGCCTGCGGCGGCTCGAGGCCGAGGGCAAGTTGACCTGTCCGGTGATCGCGGTCAACGAGTCGCGCACCGAGCGCACCTTCAACGACCGCTATGGCACCGGCCAGTCGGCGCTCGACGGGATCCTGCGGGCGACCAACCTGCTGCTCGCCGGCCGGACGCTCGTGCTGCTCGGCTACGGCGCCACCGGCAAGGGCATCGCCCAGCGCGCCCGCGGCGCGGGCGCGCACGTGATCGTCTGCGAGGTCGATCCGCTGCGGGCGCTGGAGGCGCGCATGGACGGCATCGAGGTGCTGCCGGCGCTCGAGGCCGCCGAGCGCGGCGACGTGTTCGTGACCGTGACCGGATCGCGTGGCGCCCTGCGGCGCGAGCACCTCGAGCGCATGAAGGACGGCGCCGTGCTGGCCAACGCCGGGCACTTCGACGTGGAGATCGACCTCGACGCGCTGCGCGAGCTCGCCACCGGCGGCGTGCGCCAGGTGCTGCCGCTGGTCGAGCAGTACGAGCTCGGCGACCGCCGCCTCAACCTGCTGGCTCAGGGCCGTGTGGTCAACCTGGCGGCCGGCGAGGGTCACCCGGCGGCCGTGATGGACATGAGCTTCGCCAACCTCGCGCTGGCCGTGGAGCACCTGGTCCTCCACGGCGACACCCTCGAGCACCGGGTCCTCGACGTGCCGAAGGAGATCGACGAGGAGATCGCCCGGCTGAAGCTCGAGTCGCTCGGCGTGGAGATCGACGAGCTCACGCCGGAGCAGCTGGACTACCTCAGCTCCTGGGGCAGCTGACCAGCACGACGGCCGCCCGGAGGCGGCCGTCGCAGGAGGGAACTTCGTGGGTTCGGAGCTAAGCGGTGTGCGGCAGCAGGCGCCGCAGCGCGCGGCGCTCGCGGCGCTCGCCGTTGCGGGCGTGGTGGCGCAGGAGGGTGACGAGGTCGCCGCTCGGGCGGAAGGGGTCGGCGATCGCGGCGCCGGTGTCGACCTCGACGGCGGCCCAGAGCTCGCCGCCGACCTCGGCGACCAGCACGTCGCCGGTCGGCGGGCGGGCGCTGTCGAGTGCCGCAAGACGGTCCAGCCCGGCCAGGTCAGCCAGATCAGCGGGGCGAATGGTGAGCGCGTTCTCGGTCATGTACAGAATGATGCTTGGCGCCCCTTATAAGTTCAAATTCGGACTTCTGCTGGCTTCGATAAGCTGGGGTTATGCTCGACGTCAAGCAGCTGCGGGTACTCAAGGCGGTCTCCGAGTACGGCTCGTTCTCCGCCGCCGCAGAGGCGCTCTCCTACACCCAGCCCGCCATCTCCCAGCAGATCGCCACGCTCGAGAAGAGCGTCGGCACGACGCTCGTCGACCGCACCAGCCGCGGCGTCCGGCTCACCGACGCCGGCCGCGCGCTCGTCGACCACGCTCAGGTCGTGCTGGCCCGGCTCGCCGCCGCCGAGGCCGAGCTCGACGCGATCGCCGGCGTGCGCGGGGGCCGGGTCCGGCTCGCGTCGTTCTCGACCGCCAGCGCGTCCGTTCTGCCACCGGCCCTGTCCCGCTTCAGCGAGCGCTACCCGGACGTGGAGCTGACGTTCTCCGACACCGAGCCGGAGGACGCGCTCCAGATGCTGCGCGCCGCCGAGCTCGAGGTGGGGGTGGTCTTCCGCTTCCACGGGCTCACCGAGCAGGAGGAGGAGCGGCTCTACGGCGGGATCGAGCTGCACCCGCTCTTCCACGACCCGATGTACCTGGCGCTGCCGCTCGGACACCCGCTCGCGCACAAGCCGCGCGTCCGTCTCCAGGACGTGGCCGACGAGACCTGGATCCAGGAGGGCGACCCGCGCAACGCCTGCTCCCGCCTCCAGAAGGCGGCCTGCCGGTCGGCGGGCTTCGAGCCCCGGGTCGGCTTCCAGTCCGACGACTACAACGTCGTGCAGGGCCTGGTCGCCTCCGGCATGGGCGTGGCGCTGCTGCCGAGCCTCGCGCTGGCGAACATGCGCGAGGACATCGTGGTGCGCTCGCTCGGCAAGAACGCCCCGCACCGCAAGATCTGCGCGGCCACGCTGGCCGGCCGCTACCGCTCGCCCGCGACCGAGGCGATGCTCGAGATCCTCGCAGAGGTCTCCGGCACCTTCGAGCTGCCATCGGGTACCGCCGTTGCGGCGGCCTGAGCTGATCGCAGCGGGCGGCGGCCTGCTGCTGATCGTGGCGCTGTTCCTGCCCTGGTACACCCGCGAGACCGAGATCGCCGGCGCCGTGATCAGCCAGACCTGGACGGCCTGGCAGGCCACGCCGGTGATCGCCGCCCTGCTCTTCGGAGTCGGGGCCATCGCGATCGCCGCCGTCGCCGCGCCGCCCGGCTTCCGGCGCGACCGCGTGCTGCTGCCGCTCGGGCTGCTCGCGCTGCTGCTCGTGGTGTTCCGCGCGATCGACCTGCCATTGGCGGACGTCGACCTGGTCGAGGGCGACCGAGCCGACGCGAGCCGCAAGATCGGCCTCTTCCTGGCGCTGCTCGCCTGCGCCCTGATCGCCGTCGAGGGCCCGCGCGCCGAGCGCCCCCGCCCCCCCAGACCACAACACCGACATCACCGCCCCCCGCGGCTTCGACCCGGAAGACCCCCC
>JBQGCL010000111.1:0-12615 GCA_052038485.1 Thermoleophilaceae bacterium
GGCCAGCCGGACGGGGAGCAGCTCGAGATGATCCGCAAGCGCAAGCTGCCGATCGTCGGCAACGGCGAGGGCATCTGGTCGCTGATCCACATCGCGGACGCCGCCGGCGCAACGGTCGCGGCTATCGAGCATGGCGAGCGCGGCGTCTACAACGTCGTCGACGACGAGCCGGCGCCGGCGAAGGAGTTCCTGCCGGCCGCCGCGGAGCTGCTCGGAGCCCGCAAGCCGATGCGCGTGCCGCGCTGGCTGGGCCGGCTCCTGGCGGGCGAGGTCGCCGTCGTCATGATGACCGAGGTGCGCGGCGCGTCGAACGCCAAGGCCAAGCGCGAGCTGGGCTGGAAGCTGCGCTATCCCAGCTGGCGGCAGGGCTTCGTCGAGGGGCTCGGATGAAGGCGGAGGCCTTCGAGGAGCTGCGCCCGCGGGCGTTCGCGATCGCCTACCGGATGCTCGGCAGCGTGAGCGAGGCGGAGGACGTGGTGCAGGAGGCCTACCTCCGTCTCCACCGCGCCGAGCACGACGGCGAGCGGATCGAGTCGCCGCGGGCGTACCTCTCCACGGTCGTCACGCGGCTGGCGATCGACCACCTGCGCTCCGCCCGCGCCCGGCGCGAGGCCTACGTCGGGGAGTGGCTGCCCGAGCCGCTGCTCGCCGACCCCGACCCGCAGGCCGACCCGGCCCGCCACGCCGAGGTGGCCGACACGCTCTCGCTCGCCTTCCTCGTGCTGCTCGAGAGCCTGTCGCCCGAGCAGCGCGCGGTGTTCCTGCTGCGCGAGGTGTTCGACTATCCCTACGACCGGATCGCGGAGATCGTCGGCAAGAGCGAGGACAACGTGCGCCAGCTCGCCGTGCGGGCCCGCCGGCACGTCGAGGAGCGGCGCGTTCGATTCGAGGCCTCGAGCGAGCAGCGCGAGCAGCTCGCCGACCGCTTCTTCGCCGCGGCGGCCGAGGGCGACCTCGACGGTCTCGAGGCGCTGCTGGCCGAGGACGTCGAGCTGCACGGCGACGGCGGCGGCAAGGTGCCGGCGCTGGCGCGCGCGCTGTTCGGCCGGTCGCGGGTGGCGCGCACGCTGCGCAACTGGGCGCGCGCCGGGGCGCGGATCGCCGATATCCAGACCCACCGGGTGGACGTCAACGGCCAGCCCGGCGCCATCTATTTCGACGGCGAAGGCCATGTGGTCTGCGTGATGGCGCTGGACATCGCCGACGGCCAGGTCCAGGGGATCCGCTCGATCGTGAACCCGGACAAGCTGAGCCACCTCGGCGAGGTGGCGGACACCAGCGAGCTGCTGCGGCGAAGCCGAGCGGCAGGCCAATCTTCGCGTGGGTCCGGGGGCGCGAGCCCCCGGGTGTCATAGCTCGTCGATGTTGTGGGCGATCGCGCTGAGCGCGCCGATCACCGTGTCCTGCTCGGCCTCGGTCAGGCCGTCGAAGAGCTCGCGCTGGCGCTCGTGCACCCAGGTCCGCTTCTCGTCGAGCACGGCCCGGCCGCTGCGCGTCAGGGCCACGGTCACGAGCCGGCGGTCCTCGTCGTCGTTGCGCTGACGATCCACGAAGCCGCGCGTCTCGAGCGCGCGCAGTGCGCGCGTCGCCGTTGGCACCGCGACCCGAGCGGCCCGGGCGACCTCGGACACCGTCAGTGCCTCGTCGGCCATCGCGTCCATCACGAAGTACTGCGACAGCGTCAGCTCGGTCTCGCCGCCGGGCACGCCCCGGCCGCTCGCCTTCAGGACGGCGCGGATCAGGTCCTCGAGCGCGACCCCGAACTCCTGGTGCGGTGCCGCCGCTTGCATTTCGACCGCCATCTGAGATAGAAATTTAGCGTGCTAACGAAGTTGGTAGACTAGTTAGCACGCTAAGCAACTGACATCGGGCTGGAGGGAGCCCACATGTTCCACCGCATCCTCGTCGGGATCGACGACAGCCCCGCCGCCCAGCGGGCCCTGGAGCGGGCGGTCGAGCTGGTGGAGGCCGGTCATGGCCGGCTCGGGTTGCTCAGCAGCGCCCCTGGCCCGCCGCCGATCCCCGCGGCGGGCCCGATCATGCTGCCGGTCAGCCGCCCCGAGCTCGACCGCCAGCTGATCAGATGGGCCGAGCGCAACCTGGAGCAGGCCGCCGCCCGCGTGCCCGAGGAGATCCCGATCACCAAGATCGTGGCTCGCGGCAAGCCCGGCCGGGCGCTGCTGCGCGAGGCGAACACGGGATGCTGGGACCTCGTGATCGTCGGCCAGTCGCATCACAAGCACCGGCCGCTGCTCGAGCGGGTCGGCGAGCGGCTCAACCGGGACAGCACGACGCCCGTGCTGGTCGTGCACGAGCGACCGCTCGAGCCCGCCCGCCCGTCGCGCCGCAGCTGGCTGCGCCGCCGGCGCGCCCAGGTGCGCACCGCCTGAGTCGCGGCCATAATCCGCGCGTGGCCGACACGCTCGTGTTCATCCCCGCCTGGAACGAGGAGGGCTCGCTGCCCGACGTCCTCGCCGACGCTCGCAAGGAGCTGCCCGAGGCCGACGTGATGGTGATCGACGACGGCTCCACCGACGACACCGCCAAGGTCGCGCACGAGGGCGGTGCGCTGGTCGTGAGCTTCCCCGAGAACCGCGGCCTGCGCTACGGGATCGCCGAGGGCTACCGCCGCGCCGCCGACGGCAACTACGACTTCTGCGGCCGGCTCGACGCCGACGGCCAGCACCCGGCGGCCGAGCTGGCCCGCATGCTCGTGCTGGTACGGGCCGGCGAGTGCGACGTGGCGGTCGGCTCGCGCTTCCTGCCGGACTCGGGCGAGTACCGCCCCACTCCCGAGCGCGTCTTCGGCACCTCGCTCCTGCGGCTGCTGATGCGGCTGCGGCTCGGCCAGTCGATCTCCGACGGCACCAGCGGCCTGTACGCCGTAAACCACCGTGCGCTCGAGCTGCTCGCCGACCCCTACGTCTGCGAGGCGCCGGAGGTCGAGGCGCTCGTCCGGATCACCGACGCAAAGCTGAGGCTGCTCGAGGTGCCGGTGCACATGCGCCAGCGCGAGCACGGCGAGTCGTCCTTCCGCGGCCGGCGCGCCGCCGAGCTGGTGATCACGATCGGCCTGACCCTGTTCGCGGGCGAGCTGCTGCGCCGGCGCCACCAGCGCAAGCATCGAAAATCCCTGCTGCCGTTTTGAAATTCATCGACTCCGCCTTGCCGATGAGGCGGAGCTCGACTTCACTGGACGGCGATGGCATCGGTGAGGCTGCACCGCAGCGAGCTCTGCGTCCCCGGCGCGAACGTTCGCATGATCGAGAAGGCACCTGGGCTGGGCGCCGATGTCGTCATGCTCGACCTCGAGGACGCGGTCGCCCCGGACGACAAGGCGCAGGCGCGCGAGAACGTGATCGACGCGCTGCGGGAGCTCGACTGGAGCGGCAGCTCGGTGTCGCTGCGCATCAACGGGCTCGACACGCACTACTGCTACCGCGACATCGTCGACGTCGTCGAGCAGAGCGGCGCCTGGCTCGACACGGTGCTGGTCCCGAAGGCGAGCTGCGCCGGCGACATCCACCTGGTCGCCACGCTGCTGACCCAAATCGAGGACGCGATCGGACTCGACCGGCGGATCGGCATCTCGGCTCTGATCGAGACCGCCAAGGGGATGCTCAACGTCGAGGAGATCGCGGCCGCCTGCCCGGACCGCATGGAGGCGCTCATCTTCGGCGTGGCCGACTACGCGGCCTCGATGCAGAGCCACACGACCTCGATCGGCGGCTCGGAGAGCGGCTACGCGGTGCTGACCGATCCCGCCGAGGACGACTCGCGTGATTTCCACTGGGGCGACCAGTGGCACTACGCGCTGGCGCGCATCGCGGTCGCCTGCCGCGCCAACGGCCTGCGCCCAGTGGACGGCCCGTTCGGCGACTTCAGCGACCCCGAGGGCTACCTCGCCGCCGCCCGCCGCGCCGCGGTGCTCGGCTTCGAGGGCAAGTGGGCGATCCACCCCAACCAGGTCGAGCTGGCGCACGAGGTCTTCTCGCCCGACGAGCGGCTGATCACGCGCACGCGGCGGATCGTCGAGGCGATGAAGGACGCCGCCCGTGACGGGAAGGGCGCGGTTTCGCTCGACGGCCGGCTGATCGACGCCGCGTCGCTGCGCATGGCCGAGCATCTCCTGCAGAAGATCGCCCTCATCGAGGAGCGGACTGTGGGATCCTCGGAGGCGTGGCCCGCCCGATCGTCCTCGGCGTCGTAGGCGACTCCGGCGCAGGAAAGACCACGCTCACGCGTGGGCTCGCGCGCGTGCTCGGCGAGCCGAGCGTCTCCTACGTCAGCGGCGACGACTACCACCGCTACGCGCGCGCCCACCGCGCCGAGCTGGGCATCACGCCGCTCCAGCCCCACGCCAACCACCTCGACATCATGAGCCAGCACCTCGGCCACCTGAGGCGCTGGGAGCCGATCCTGAAGCCGGTCTACAGCCACCGCACCGGCACGCTCGAGGCGCCCAAGCACGTGCGGCCGGGTCCGTTCGTGCTCGTCGAGGGGCTGCTCAACTTCCACACCGAGCCGCTGCGCGACGCGCACGACATCCGCGTCTTCCTCGCGCCGCCGGAGAGCATGCGGCGAGCCTGGAAGCTGACGCGTGACTGCACCCGGCGCGGCTACACCACCCACGAGGTGCTGGAGGAGCTCGACCTGCGCGAGCGCGACGCCGCCGCCTACCTGCGCCCCCAACGCGCGCACGCCGACATCGTCGTCGCGTTCCGGCCCGGCAGCGGTGAGCGCCCCGAGCACCTCGACGCCGAGGTGATCCTGCGCGACACGCTGCGCCACCCGGACCTGTCGCCGCTGGTCGGCCCGGAGGGGCGCGGTCCGACGTTGGTGCGGCGCGAGCACGAGTCGGTGCTGCGCATCCCCGGCACGACCCATCCCGAGCTCGCCGCCGAGCTCGAGGAGGCGGTCTGGCAGCGGATGCAGTACGCGAGCCACCTGCGCGTGCAGCGGCTGGGCGAGTTCATGGTCGGGACCGAGCTTCGGCACTCGGAGTCGCTGGCGCTCGTGCAGGCGCTGCTGCTCTACCACCTGGTCTCCACGCGCGCGGCGATCTCCGCCGGCATCGACCCGCACACGCTGCACGTGGGCGGCGCGAGCGGGTCGGACTCAGCCCTGCACGCTTAGCGCGCGCTTCGCCGCGTCCGACTGGACGTACCGCGTGAACGCCTCCACCGGCTCGCGCGCCGGGCCCGCCTTCGACCAGACGACGAACCAGGAGCGCTCGGGCAAGCCGCCGCGCGGCCGGATCGAGTCGAGCAGGCCGAGGTCGAGCTCGAGCTCGACGGCCACGCGCGACTGGAGTGCGAGGCCGAGGCCGATGCGGGCGGCGTTCTTGATCGCCCCGTTGGAGCCGAGCGTGAGCAGGGACGGCTGGAGCTGCACCGAGGCGAGATAGTCCTCGCAGAGGCGGCGCGTGCCCGAGCCGCGCTCGCGGACGAGCCAGGGACGGTCGGCGAGCTCCTCGATCGCGACCCAGGGCCGCTTGGCGAGCGCGTCCCCCGGTGCGGTGACGAGCGCGAAGTCGTTGCTGGCGAAGGCGACGGCCTCGAAATCCGACTCGTCGGGAGCGCGCCCGCTCACGACGAGGTCGACCTCGTGCGCGGCAAGCGCGCGGAAGACCTCCTGGCGGTTGGCGACGCTGAGGCTGACGTGCAGCTCGGGGCGGTGCTCGCGGAAGTTCTGGATCAGGGCCGGCATGAGATGCTCGCCGGCGGTCAGCACGGCGCCGAGCCGGAGGCGCTCGTTCGCGCCCGCCGCGACCCGCCCGGCCACCTCGGCGCCCTCCTTGAGCAGGCCGACCACATGGGCCGCGTACCGGGCGTACTCCCGGCCCGCCGGCGTCGGCCTGACGTTGCGCCCGGCGCGCTCCGTCAACTCGACGCCGAGCTCGCGCTCGAGCGCGGCCACCGCCGCGCTCACCGACGGCTGCGTGACGTAGAGCTCCTGAGCGGCCGCCGTGACGGATCCGTGGCGAACGACGGCCAGGAAGGCGGTCAACTGGGTGTGAGTGACGGCCATGGGAAGCCGCGAAGCATATAACCGGAGCTATACGACGCGCTGGGCGTGCGTGTAGACGTTCACGCGGCCCTGTCGGGCGAAGCCGGCCCGCGTGATGCCGCGGTCGGCGGCCAGCTCCACGGCGAGGGAGGTGGGCGCGCCGACGCCGACCAGGATCGGGGCGCCCGCGCGGGCGGCCTTCTGCACCAGCTCGAACGCCAGCCTGCCGCTGACGCAGAGGACCCGGTCGGACAGCGGCAGAGTTCCGGCCAGCAGCGCGGCCCCGATCACCTTGTCCATCGCGTTGTGACGGCCCACGTCCTCGTGCACGCCGAGCAGGTCGCCTGCCGCGGAGAACAGTCCGGTGGCGTGCAGGCCGCCGGTTCGCTCGAAGCCCGGCTGGCGGAGGCGGTCGGGGAGCTCGGCCAAGAGCGCGCGCGGCATCGAGAGGTCCCCCGATACGACCGGCGCGATCGCCTCCACCTCCTCCAGCGCCCCCTTGCCGCAGATCCCGCACGATGACGTCGTGTAGAAGCGCCGCGTGGCGGGCGCGACGGCGTCGTCGGCGCGAGCGTCCACGATGTTGGCCGCGAGATCCTCAGGGAGCTGCATGTCGGGCGGCGCCGACACGATCCCCTCGCCGTAGAGGAAGCCGGCGGCCAGCTCGAAGTCGTGACCCGGCGTCCGCATCGTCACCGCGACCGGCGCTCCGTTCAGGCGGATCTCCAGCGGCAGCTCGACGGCCACCTCGTCGGTGCCGCCCTCGAGCGAGACCTGCTTGAGCACTAACCGGTGACGGCCGGCTCGGCCGCGAGCGGCTGCGAGATGCGGTCGCCGGCCGGCTCGATCGCCACCGCCACCACCTTGTACTCGGGGCACGAGGTGTTGACGTCGGCCGAAGGCCCGATCAGGAGGTTCGTGCGGACCTCGGGGAAGTGGAACGCGGTGAACACGTGCCCGGGCTCGATCCTCGTCGTGATCTGCACCGGCAGCTCGACGTGTCCGCGCCGGCTGCGCAGCTTCACCAGCTCGCCCTCCGACAGTCCGAGCGTCGCCGCGTCGTCGGGGTGCACCTCGAGCCAGTCGTGGCTCATCAGTTTCAGGTTGCCGGTGCGCCGCGTCATCGTGCCGGCGTTGTAGTGCTCGAGCCGGCGGCCCGTGACCAGGATCAGCGGGAACTCCTCGTCGGCGTGGTCGCCGGGCGGCTTGTAGGGCAGCGCCGCGAACTGGCCCTTGCCGCCGGGCAGCGCGAACTCCTCCGTGTACAGGATCGGCGTGTCCGTGCCGTCCGGCGCGACCGGCCACTGCAGGCCCTTGCGTCCGATCTGGTGGTGGCGGATGCCGGCGTAGCGCGGGGTCATGTCGGCGATCTCGTCCATCACGTCGGCGGGCGTCTCGTAGCCCATGTCGTGGCCAAGCGCCTTCGAGACCGTCGTCAAGATCTCGAAGTCGGTCTTGGCCGCGCCGGGCGGGTCCATCGCCGCCTCCACGAGCTGCACGCGCCGCTCGGCGTTCGAGAAGGTGCCGGTCTTCTCCAGGAACGACGACGCGGGCAGGATCACATCCGCGTACTTGGTCGTCTCGTTCTCGAAGATGTCCTGGCAGACGAGGAAGTCGAGCGACTCGAGCGCGTGGATGACGTGCTCGGTGTTGGGGTCGGTCTGCGCGACGTCCTCGCCGAAGATGTACATCGCCTTGAGGCGACCCTCGACCGCGGCGTCGAACATCTCCGGGATCTTCATCCCCGGCTCGCGCTTCATCGACACGCCCCAGCGCTGCTCGAAGGCCGAGGTGACCGCGTCGTCGGTGACGGGCCGGTAGTCCGTGTACGTGTCCGGCAGCGCGCCGTGGTCGGACGAGCCCTGCACGTTGTTCTGCCCGCGCAGCGGCAGCAGCGCCGCCCCCGGCTTGCCGACGTTGCCGGTCAGCAGCGCCAGGTTGCAGAGCATGCGCACGCACTCCGAGCCGTAGCGGTGCTCGGTCACGCCGAGCCCCCACAGGATGCTGGCGCGCTCGGCCTCGGCGTACAGGTGAGCGGCGGCGACCAGGTCGGCGGCCGGCACGCTCGTGATCTCCTCGACCGACTCGGGCGTGTAGGCCTCGACCAGCTCGGCGAGCGCCTCGTATCCCTCCGTGCGCTCCGCGACGAACCGCTCGTCGGCGAGCCCGTCGCGGATCACCACGTGGGCCAGCCCGTTCAGCAGCGCCGCGTTGGTGCCCGGCCGCATGCCGAGGTGGATCTGGCCGTAGTCGGCGAGCTCGATCCGGCGCGGATCGGCGGTGATCAGCTTGAGGCCCTTGATCGCGGCCTGCTTGATGCGCGCGCCGACGACCGGGTGGCCCTGGGTCGGGTTGACGCCGACCAGCAGCGCGACCTCGGCCGCCTCGATGTCGTTGAACGAGCCGGTGGCGCCCGACATGCCGAACGACTTGCGCAGCGCGAACGAGGTCGGCGAGTGGCACACGCGCGAGCAGTTGTCGATGTTGTGCGTCCCGATCGCGGCGCGCATCAGACGCTGCATCACATAGCAGTCCTCGTTGGTCGCCCGCGAGGACGCCAGGCCCGCGATCGCATCCGGCCCGTGCTCGGCCTTGATCCCGCCGAGCGCGTCGGCGATGCGCGCGATCGCCTCGTCCCACGACGCGATCCGGAAGGTCCCGCTCTCGCGGACGAGTGGCGCGGTCAGCCGGTCGCGCGAGCGCGCGAACTGGTGGGCGAAGCGCCCCTTGACGCAGGTGTGCCCCTTGTTGGCGGGACCGTCCATGGCCGGGCTGATCGAGGCGATCCGTCCGTCGGCGCGGTGCGCCTCGAGCCGGCAGCCGACACCGCAGTAACCGCAGGTCGTGGTGGTCGTTGCGTCAAAGCGAGAAGTCACGCAGCACCTCCTCCTTCTCCAGTGTACGCCGCGGCCAGATCGAGCAGGGTGTGCTCGGTGATCGCGTCGGTCGGGCAGGTGTCGGCACAGGCGCCGCAGGACACGCAGGTCGATTCGACGAAGCCGCTGTCGAGCCCTGCGGTGATGCCCGAATGGAATCCGCGGCCGGTGGCGGTCAGGGCGAACGCACCCTGGATCTCGTCGCAGGCGCGGACGCAGCGCCCACACGAGATGCAGAGCTCGTGCTGGAGCGCCAGGTACGGGTGGCGGCGGTCGTGGGCGGGGCGGCGGCGCTCGCCCTGCCAACGCGGCTCGCCGATCTCGAAGAAGCGCGCCACCGTAGCCAGCTCGGTGTGGTCGGCGGGCGGCTCGGGCAGCTCCGACAGGACCAGCTCGACGGTGGCGCCGGCGATCCGGCGCGAGGTGGCATCGGTCGTGTCGACCTTCATGTCGTCGCGACAGAGGGTGGTGCAGGCCGCGACCGGGGCCGCCGCGCCTTCGATTCCCACCATGCACACCCGGCAGGCGCCGAACGGCGCCATGCGGTCGTCGAAGCAGAGCGTCGGCACGTAGCGGCCGGCCGCCTGGGCGGCCTCGAGCACGGTCGCGCCGGGCTCGACCTCGATCGCCCGGCCGTCGATCTCGACCTTCACGAAGCGGCTCCGTTGGTGCTCGGCCCCTCGGCCGGGCGGTCGCCGGGATCGTCCTCGCGGCGCTCTTCCGGCCGGCGCAGGAACGGATCGTCGGTCGGCTCGGGACCGGGAGCGATGCCCAGCTCCTCCGGGAAGTGCGCGATCAGCGAGCGGATCGGCGCCGGCATCCCGCCGCCGTGGGCGCACAGCGAGCCCAGCTCGAGCGTCTCGAGCAGCGCCTCGAGCCGGCCGCGGTCGAGGTCGCCGGGCCGGTCGACCATCTCGTAGGCGCGCTGCAGCCCGATCCGGCAGGGGAAGCACTTGCCACAGCTCTCGTGCGCGCCGAACGCGAGCAGGTGGCGCGCGAGCGCGCGCGCGTCGGTGCGCTCGTCGAAGGCGAGGATGCCGCCGTGGCCGACCATGCAGCCCTCGGCCGCCAGCTCGTCGAAGTCGAACGGCGTGTCGAGCTTCCAGCCGGGCAGGATGCCGCCCAGCGGCCCGCCGATCTGGATCGCCTTGATCGTGTGGCCGTCGCGCAGACCGCCGCCGAGGCCCTCGCAGATCTCGGCCATGGTCATGCCGAAGCGCACCTCGTACATGCCCGGCCTCTGGAAGCGGTCGTTGAGGCAGACGAGCTTGCTGCCCGGCGTCGCCCCGGGGCTGAGCGCCTTGTAGGCCTCCGGGCCCTGGGCCGCGATGAAGGGGATGTTGCAGAGCGTCTCGACGTTGTTCACGACGGTCGGCTTGCCGTGGTAGCCGCGCTCGGCCGGGAACGGCGGCCGCGCCGACACCGTGCCGCGGAAGCCCTGCACGGACGCCAGCAGCGCGGTCTCCTCGCCGACCACGTACGACCCGGCGCCCTCGACGACCTCGACCTGGAAGCCGCCCAGCTCGTCACGGCAGCGCTCGGCCGTCTCGCGCAGGATGCGCGTCGACTGCGGGTACTCGGACCGCACCAGCACGTAGCCGTTGCGTGCGCCGACAGCGTGGCCGGCGAGCGCCATCCCCTCGAGCAGCAGCTCGGGGTTGCGCTCCATCAGCAGCTTGTCGATGTACGAGCCCGGGTCGCCCTCGTCGGCGTTGACGACGATCGCCTTGTCCGGATCGGCCGCACGCGCGGCGAACTCCCACTTGGTGCCCGCCGGGAACCCGGCGCCGCCGCGGCCGCGCACGTTGGCCTCCTTGACCTGCTCGATCAGCTCGGCCGGGCTCAGCTCCGAGCGCGCGCGCCGCAGGCCCTCGAAGGTGCCGCGCTTGAGCAACACCGGCTCGTCGAGCACGCTGTGGCTCTCGGGCTCGTCCGCCTGGCGCAGCTCGCCGGCGAGCGCTCGCTCGACCACGCCCGGGCCGGCGTCGACCAGGTCGCCCTCACGCACGGCCGCGGCGGTGTGGCAGAAGCCGAGGCAGACGGTCTGCCCGACCGACACCGATCCGTCCTCGGAGCGCTCGCCCATCGACACGCCCAGGCCCTGCTCAACCGCGGCGACGTGCGCGCCGAAGTCGGACGCCCAGCACGCCGTGCCGGTGCAGACCGCCACGTGGCGCTCGCCGCGCGGCTGGACCAGGTCGTCGTAGAAGGTCGAGACGCCGTACACGGTCGCCTCGGGGAGGCCCGACTCGGCCGCGGCCCGCCGGCGGTCCGCGTCCGTGATCTCGCCGCGCTCGTCCATCGCCTCCTTGAGCACGTCGAGGGCGGTCGGTCGAGACTCGCGCTCGTGCGCACGCAGGATGTCGGTGAGGTTGTGCGACATCAGAACAGGCCTACTGTTCTCCCCTCGGCGTCGATGTCGACGTTGAACGCCGCCGGCGCCTTGCCGAGCCCCGGCATCTGCTGAATGTCGCCGCAGAGCGGAACGAGCCAGCCGGCGCCCGTGTAAGCGCGCATGTCGCGCACCGGCAGGGTGAAGTTCTCCGGCGCGTTGACCAGAGCTGGGTCGGCCGAGAGCGACAGGTGGGTCTTGGCCATGCAGACCGGCAGCTTGTCCAGCCCGTCCTCGGTGAACTGGCGGATCTTGCGCTCCGCGTCCAGGTAGAAGACCACGTTGGACGCGCCGTAGACCTGTTTGGCGACCTTCTCCACCTTCAGCTCGATGGGATCGTCGTCGTCGTAGGCGAACTTGAACTCCGACGGCTGCTCGCAGGCGTCGGCGACTGCTTGGGCGAGGTCTGCCGCGCCCTCGCCGCCGCGCTCGAAGGCCTCGTTGACCTCGGCGCCGACGGCCCCGCCCTCGAGCGCGAGCGAGCGGACCAGCTCGACCTCCTCGTCGGTGTCGCCGGGCCGCCGGTTGACCGCGACCACGCAGGGCAGCCCGAAGCTGCGCACGATCGCGAGGTGGCGGTGCAGGTTGGCCGCGCCGGTCGCTACCGCGGCGAGCCCCCGGGCGGGCTCGACGCCGGTGGAGTCGCCGCCCTCGATGCCGCCGTGGTGCTTGAGCGCGCGCACGGTGGCGACCAGCACGACGGCGCTCGGTCGCAGGCCGCCGACGCGGCAGACGATGTCGAAGAACTTCTCCATGCCCATGTCCGACCCGAAGCCTGACTCCGTAATCACATAGTCGCCGAGCTTGAGCCCGATCAGGTCTGCCACCAGGGACGAGTTCCCGTGGGCGATATTCGCAAACGGGCCCGCGTGCATCAGGCACGGCTGCCCCTCGAGCGTCTGGATCAGGTTCGGCTTGAGCGCATCCTTGAGCAGCACGGTCATCGCGCCCGCCGCGCCGAGGTCCTCGGCGGTGACGGGCTTGCCGCCGTCGTACGAGTGGGCGACCGTGATCGCGCCGAGCCGCTTGCGCAGGTCGTGCAGGTCGCGCGAGACGGCGAGGATCGCCATCACCTCGGAGGCCGCGGTGATGTCGAAGCCCGACTCGCGCGGGTAGCCGTTGGCGCGCCCGCCCTGGCCGAGCGTGATCGCGCGCAGCGCTCGGTCGTTCATGTCGAGCGCGCGCTTCCAGCCCACCCGCAGGGCGTCGATCTTGTGCGGGTTGCCGTGCAGGATCGAGGCGTCGAGCAGCGCGGCGAGCAGGTTGTTGGCGGCCCCGATCGCGTGGATGTCGCCGGTGAAGTGGAGGTTGAGGTCCTCCATCGGAACGACCTGGGCG
>JBQGCL010000112.1:0-3788 GCA_052038485.1 Thermoleophilaceae bacterium
CACCTTCGAGGGCAGCCTCGGCTACTTCGGCTGCGGGCTCGGCGACGGCGCCGAGTTTCAGGTCAACGGGCGCGTCGGCTGGTCGGTCGCCGAGAACATGATGTCGGGCGTGGTCGTGGTCGAGTCGAACGCCGGCTCGCTCGCGGGCGGGGCGCTGCGCGGCGGCGACCTGGTGGTGAAGGGCCAGGTCGGCGCGCGCACGGGCATCGACCAGAAGGGCGGCACGATCCTCGTGCTCGGCGACGCCGGCTCGATGACCGGCTTCATGATGCAGCGCGGCCGCCAGATCATCTGCGGGGACGTCGGCCCCGGCCTCGGCGACTCGATGTACGACGGCACGATCTACGTCGCGGGCAAGGTCGCCGCGCTCGGGATCGACTGCGTCGAGGGCGAGTGGACCGACGCCGACACCGAGCTGATCGAGCGCAAGTTCTCGATCTACGGGCTCGGCACGCCTCCGTCGTTCACGAAGTTCGTGTGCGGGAAGAAGCTCTACAACTACGACTCGCTCGAGCCGAGCGAGAGGAAGCTGGTGCTGTGATGGCGGACGAGAACGCACCCAGCCAGAAAACGGTCCTCGGCCGCAGCAAGATCTTCACGCCGGAGGTCATCGACGACATCCACATGAAGGCCGAGCTCGGCCGCTACCGGATGCGCGGCTTCTCGATGTTCAAGAAGATCCCGCACTGGGACGAGCTGATCTTCCTGCCCGGCACGTTGACGCGCTTCGTGATCGAGGGCTACCGCGAGAAGTGCGTGACCAAGACGGTGCTGGGCGCGCGCTTCGCCAAGAAGCCGATCGAGCTCGACATCCCGATCTACATCACGGGCATGAGCTTCGGCGCGCTCTCCATCGAGGCCAAGATGGCGCTCGCGAAGGGCGCGTCGATGGCGGGCACCGCGACCTGCTCGGGAGAGGGCGGAATGATCCCGCCCGAGCGGGACCTGTCGACCAAGTGGTACTACCAGATCATCCAGAGCCGGTACGGGTTCAACCCGCACCACCTGATGCTGGCCGACGCCGTCGAGTTCTTCATCGGGCAGGGCTGCAAGGTCGGCCTCGGCGGCCACCTGATGGGCCAGAAGGTGACCGAGCAGGTCGCCGAGATGCGCTCGCTGCCGGCCGGGATCGACCAGCGCTCGCCGGCGCGCCATCCCGACTGGCTCGGCCCCGACGACCTGTCGCTGAAGGTCCAGGAGACGCGCGAGGCGACCAACTACGAGATTCCGATCCAGCTCAAGCTGGGCGCCGCGCGCGTGTATGACGACGTGCGCATGGCGGCCAAGTGCGGGCCGGACATCATCTACCTCGACGGCGCCGAGGGTGGCACCGGCGCGGGGCCGCACACCGCGGCCGAGGAGACCGGCATCCCGCTGATGGCGGCGATCCCGGAGGCGCGCCGCGCGCTCGAGGACGTCGGGCTGGCGGACGAGATCGACCTGGTCGTGGCGGGCGGCATCCGCAACGGCGGCGACGTGGCCAAGTGCATCGCGCTCGGCGCCGACGCCATCGCGATCGGCCACTCGGCGCTGATGGCGCTCAACTGCAACAAGGAGATCCCCGGGGTCACCGACTACGAGGGCACGATCGGCGTGCCGGCCGGCCAGTGCTACCACTGCCACACGGGCCGCTGCCCGGTCGGGATCACCACGCAGGACCCGGAGCTGCGCAAGCGGCTGCACGTCGACGAGGCGGCGAACCGCGTCTACAACTTCCTGCACACGCTCACGCTCGAGGTCCAGATGCTCGCGCGCGCGTGCGGGAAGACGAACGTGCACTCGCTCGAGCCCGAGGACCTGGCGGCGCTGACCACCGAGGCCGCGGCGATGGCGCGGGTGCCGCTGGCGGGCACCGACTACATCCCCGGCGTGAGCGAGGCGAACGCGCTCGAGGAGATCAAGACGATGCTCGACCGCTACCTCGAGAACCCGATCGACGCTCTGCCGGCTGCGGAACGGGTGGAGCGATGAGTCGCGCGGACGAGAGCCACGAACCGCAGAAGATCCAGTCGATCGACGCCGAGTTCCTGTCGGGACACCGCTTCCCCTACCAGGAGGACATGTCGCTGGTCGAGGACATCGACCTCGAGGCGGCGACGCCGGGCCAGGACATCAACTGGCTCGAGGACATCGAGCTGCTCGTCGAGGAGGGCACGCCCGCCGTCTTCGACCGCTACTCGAACTCGTTCATCAAGATCTACTTCCCGATCCCCGAGGGGCGCGAGAACGAGATCGCCCGCAAGATGCTGATCGCCCACCTCCAGGCCGGCAACTCGTACGGGATCCGGCTCAAGGAGCAGCACGCGAAGTTCGCGCAGCCTGAGCTGGGGCCGTGGGTCGAGGGTTCGCGCACGGTCGGTGAGGACTGGCGCCCGCCCGTGCTCGAGGGCTGGGAACCGCCGCTGCACTGATGCGCTCGGTCAAGCACCTCGTCATCGGGGCCGGGGTCCACGGGCTGTCGACGGCCTGGCACCTCGCGGAGCAGGGCGAGGAGGTCTTGGTCGTCGACAAGACCGGCGTGGCCGCCGGCGCGTCCGGGATCGCCTGCGGCGTCGTGCGCAACAACTACTTCCAGCCCGCCATGTCCGAGCTGATGGCGGCGTGCGTGGAGATCTGGGAGTCGGACCCGGAGACGTTCCACTACTACGGCTCGGGCTACATCGCGCTCGGCGACGGCGCGCAGGAGGCCGACCTGACGTCGGTCTACGAGCGCCAGCAGCGGATCGGCTACGACTCGGAGCTGATCACGGGCGAGGCCGAGGTGGCCGACCACATGCGCGCGCTGTTCGGCGACTGGCGCGCGCCGGGGCTGAGCGTGTGCCTGCACGAGCACCAGGGCGGCTTCGCGTTCAACCGCGACTCGATGCTGGGCCTGGCGTCGAAGGCGGTCGGCGCGGGTGCGTCGATCGAGGAGGGCGTCGAGGTGCTCGGCTTCGAGTTCGACTCCTCCGGCGCCGTGAAGTACGTGGACACCTCGGCCGGGGCGATCGCCGTCGATCAGGTTGTGGTCGCTGTCGGGCCGTGGGTCGCGGGGCTGTGGGAGAAGCTCGGCCTGCCGCGGCGCCTCGAGGTCGCCGGCGTCGAGCAGGAGATGTGGACCTACTGGTACCTCCAGGAGGGTGAGATCGAGGTCGACCCGCGCGTGTTCGTGACCTCGAACGGGAGCGTGCCGCCGGTGCTGCACGTCGACAGCCACGCGCCCCTGCACGGCGACGACGGGAAGCTCATCACCGAGGACCAGTGGGGCGTCTACTTCAAGCAGGACCGTTCGAGCATCCAGGGCGGGGCCGCGCCGCTGCCGCAGGGACACGAGTTCGAGGTCGACCCCTACCCCACCGGCAGCGTCGAGCCCGGCTTCCCCGACCTGTGGTGCGCGGCGCTGTCGCACTGCATGGAGCGCTTCGAGGGGTCGCGGCCCCTCTATCGCCAGGTGCGCTCGGGCGGCGTGGGAGCGTTCACGGCGGACAACTTCCCGGTCTTCGACTACATGCGGCCGAACGTGTTCGTCGCCGCCGACTCCAACCACGGCTACAAGATGATCGCGGTGGGCCGCGAGATCGCGCGCGTGCTCGGCGGCGAGCACTCGGCGCTGCTGCACCCGTTCAGGTACGAGCGCTTCGCGACCGGGGACCTCCACCCCGTCTCGAACTCGCCCTACCCGTGGTCCTAGTTGTCGGCGCCGGCGTAAACGGGCTGTCCACCGCGTGGGCGCTGGCCGCCGAGGGTGGCGACGTCCTTGTGGTCGACAAGGGCCGAATCGGCGGCGGCGCCTCGGGGATCGCCGGCGG
>JBQGCL010000113.1:0-1715 GCA_052038485.1 Thermoleophilaceae bacterium
AGGACCAGGCCACCGAGCTGGCCGAGCTGGAGGAGCGCGAGCAGCTGGCGGCCGAGCGCATCCTGCGCGAGCGCGACCAGATCGCCTCGGCGCAGGGCCAGCTCGTCAGCTCGCGCGACCAGCTCGCCTCGGCCCGCGCCGACAAGCGCGGCGCCCTGGCGCAGGTGCGCACCGAGAAGAACGAGGCGATGGAGGATCTCGCCTCGCTCCAGGCCGAGCAGGCGCGCGTGGCCGGCGCCCTCCAGAGCTCGCCGGGGCCGATCAAGCAGGGGTCGGGTCAGCTGATCTGGCCGCTCAACGGGCCCGTGACGGGCGTGTTCGGCGAGTCGCGGCCGGGCCACATGCACGCCGGCATCGACATCGCGGTTCCCGAGGGGACGGCGATCCGCGCCGCCGACTCGGGGCGCGTCGCGCTGATGGGCTCGGTCGGCGGCTACGGCAACTACACCTGCGTGCAGCACACGGCGAGCATGTCCACCTGCTACGCCCACCAGTCGAGCTTCGCCACCTCGAACGGCGCCTCGGTCTCACAGGGCCAGGTGATCGGCTACAGCGGCAACACCGGCAACTCGACCGGTCCGCACCTGCACTTCGAGGTCAGGATCAACGGGAACCCCGTCGATCCGATGGGCTACCTCTAGCTGCATGAAACGCGCCCTCACCGCGGCCGCGGTGATGCTCGCCGTCGCGACCGCGGCCGGGCTGGCGATCCTCTGGCCGGGCGACACAGAGGTGCGCAACAGCCTCGCCGTCGAGTCGAACAAGGCGAAGGTGGTCGAGGTCCTCGAGACCACCTGCCCCGGGCTCGGCAGCCAGCGCTGCCAGCTCGTCACGGCCGAGCTGACCGACGGCCCCGACAGCGGCGAGCGCGTCCAGCTCCAGCTGAGCGCGATCCGCAGCCTCGACCCCGACCTCGACCCGGGCGATCGCATCCGGGTCACCGAGGCGCCCGAGCCGCCGGCCGGCCAGGAGGCGATCGCGGGCCCGGCCTACGCGTTCTACGACTTCCAGCGCGGGCGGCCGATGCTGGTGCTGGCGCTCCTGTTCGTCGCGATCGTCGTGGTGTTCGCGCGCCTGCGCGGCGCGCTGTCGCTGGTCGGGCTCGGAGCCAGCCTGGCGGTCGTGCTGCTGTTTCTGGTCCCGGCGATCCTCGACGGCAAGTCCCCGATCGCGGCGGCGATCGTCGGCTCGCTGGCGGTCGCCCTGATCACGATCCCGCTTTCCCACGGCCGGGGCCCCAAGACGTTGGCCGCGTTGCTCGGCACGGCGGCGAGCCTGCTGCTGACCGCGCTGCTGGCGTGGATCTTCACGAAGTCGGCCCACCTGACCGGCTTCTCGAACGAAGAGGCCACCACGCTGGATCTGGCCGGCGCGGACATCTCGCTCGAGGGGCTCGTGCTGGCCGGCATGGTGATCGGGGCGCTCGGCGTGCTCGACGACGTGACGGTCAGCCAGGCGTCGACCGTGATGGCAGTGCGCTCGGCCAACCCGGCGCTCGGCTTCCGCGCCCTGTTCGCGGCGGCGCAGCGCGTCGGGCGCGACCACGTCAGCGCGACCGTGAACACGCTCGTGCTCGCCTACGTCGGCGCGTCGCTGCCGATCCTGCTGATCTTCAGCTCATCCGACCTCGGCTTCGGCCAGGCGCTCACGACGGAGATCGTCGCGACCCAGGTGGTCGCAACGCTGGTCGGCTCGATCGGCCTGATCGCGGCGGT
>JBQGCL010000114.1:0-2190 GCA_052038485.1 Thermoleophilaceae bacterium
CTAGGAGCTGGCTGGCGTCGTCGTGTCTGGCTTGGTCCCACAGGAAGGGCACCAGCACTTCGAGCAATACCGCGAACTGATCGCGCGACGCGACGTCGGCGGATAGTTCCACCGCACGCGTGAAGTGTTCGAGTGCTGGGCCATGGTCGCCCATGAGTGCCGCCACTGAACCCAGTTGGCCGGCGACGATCGCTTCCTGCCAGCGATCGTCTCCGGCTCGGTGTATCTCGGCCGAGTGTTCCCAGAGTCGGCGCGCTTCTGCGAGGTCGCCCTCGTGGAGCTCGATCATGCCGAGCATGCGGAGCGCCTCGGCTTGCGGCTGGGGAGCGCCTGCCGAGGACGCGACGGCGAATGCTTCTTCCGCCAGAGGGCGGGCCGCGTTGATGTCACCCGCCCGGACACGAACCCCGGCCAGGAACGCCAGGGACCAGGCGATGCCGGGTGGATGGCGGGTCTCGCGAAACAGCGCGACGGCGCGTTCGAGCATCGTCTGGCGGGCGGTCTCCGTGAACCGGTCTTGGTCTCGCGAGAGCCACACGAGGGCCCAGCCTTGCCCGCGGCGGCTCCCGCAGGCCTCGAACAACGACAGCGCTTCTTCGAGTAGAGGAGGCGCGGCCTCGAAATCGGTGGCGTTCTGGGCCATCATCCCCGCGGAGAGCAGCGCCTGCGCACGGAGCCTCTCGTCGACCGGTCCGGGGAGCTCCATGGCGCGGTCGATGAGCACCCGCGCGCCGGGCTGACCCATCGTGAACCACGGGTAGCCGAGCGCGGCGGTGATGCGCAACGCCGAGACGCCATCGCTGCAGGTCGCAGCGTTGAGGAGTGCCGCCCGGATGTTGGGTTGCTCCTCGCGCAGCCGGGGGGCCCATTTGACCTGATCGACGAAGAACGCCCTTCCCGCCGTCTCGGCCGTCGCGACCACCCAGGCGATATGGGCCGCATGCGCACGCTCGTTCTCACCGTTGGCGACAAGGCGTTCGGCCGCGTACTGCCGCACGGGTTCGAGCATGTGGAACCGGGGTTCGTCAGATTCGAGGTTCGCCTGGAGTAGACCGTTGGCCAACAGTCTCTCGACCAGGTCCATCGTGGTATCAGCGTCGAGTCCGAACGGCTGCAGGACTACTTCGGCCGCATCGAGAGCGAACCCACCGACGAACACCGATAGCCGCCGGAACGCTGCCTGCTCGTCGGGGTTGAGGAGTTCGTGGCTCCAGTCGACTGTTGCCCGCATCGTGCGCTGCCTCGGGTCGCGACGCGGCCCGCCCTTGAGCACGTTGAGGTCGTCGAGCCGGGCGAGGAGCTGGTCGAGCGACAGCACGCCCAACCGCGCGGTTGCGAGCTCGATAGCGAGCGGCAGACCGCCGAGTCGCCTGCAGATCTGAGCCACCTTGGTCGCGTTGGATGGAGCCAAGCGGAACCCTGGGCGGACCGCAGCTGCGCGGGTCGCGAACAGTTCGACGCTCGGACTCGCGGCGATGCACGCTACGTCGTCGTCGCGGCCGTCGGGTACCTCCGGCACGGCGAGTGGCGCCAGCGGCCGTTCTGCCTCACCGCCACTGCCAACCCTGACCCGGCTCGTGGCCATGACCCTTACATCGGGACAGCCCCGTGCGAGCGCCTCGATCGACGGACGCACCCCATCGACCACCTGTTCACAGTTGTCGAGCACCAGCAGCAGGCGTCGGTCGGTCAGGCGACCGACGAGCGCCCGGAGCGCATCGTCACCGCGAGGCTCGATGCCCAGCGCGTCGAGCAGTGCCGTGGGCACCAGTGAGGGATCCGACAGCGAGGCGAGCTCGACCCAGCTGATCTCCTCGCCATCGCCGCGACCACGCCACACGTCGGCAACCGCCTGCGCGAGCCGGGTCTTGCCCGAGCCGCCCGGGCCTGTGATCGTGACCATTCGGTGGGATTCGAGCGCCGCGCAGACGTCTGCGACCTCGTGGTCGCGCCCGATTAGGGGTTCGGCCTCGTGCGTCGGTCCGCGCGTGCGGCTGACGACAAGCCCGTCCGCCCGGACCTGGAGGAGCTGGACCGGCCGGGGCAGGTCGCGCAGTCGGTGCGTGCCCGCGTCCAGCAACTGGACGCCAGCAGGCAACGGCCGCGCTGACGTCGCCGCGGCCTCCGAGACGAGCAACTGCGCGGCGCCCGCGCGCGCCAGCATGCGCGCCGCATGGTGCACCGCGAGGC
>JBQGCL010000115.1:0-39987 GCA_052038485.1 Thermoleophilaceae bacterium
TCGGTGAAGTCGATCACCTCGTCGAGCTCCTGCCGCTTCGCGGCCGGCAGGCTCGTGCGCGCGTCGTCGAGAATCTCCTGCGCCCGCTTCAGCCCGAGCACGTCGAAATCCTGGCCGAGGAAGTGGTAAGTGCCGCCGTCGCCGATCAGGTTGAGCAGGCTGAGCGCCTCCTCGGCGATCCGCTTGGTGAGCGCCGCGTTGGCGGCCTTTACCTGCGCCTCGATCGTGTTCTCGACGTAGGCCTGCTTGGCGGGGTCCTCGCTGTTGTAGTAGACGCGCAGCTTGCCCGACTCCAGCGTCGACTGGAGGTTGGCGGCGAGGTCCTTTGGGATCACGATCCCGGCCAGCACGTCGCCGTCCTTGACCTTCTGGATGACCGCATCGGGGCTGTCGGCCTTCACGACGTCGACGTCCTTGAACAGCTCGCCCTCCTCGTCGGCGAGGTTGAGCTTGCGGCCGCCCAGCTCGATCGTGCTCGCCGACGTCGACAGCCCGTTGTAGAAGGCGACCTTCGGCTTGTCGGGCCCGCGCGACAGGGCGAACCCGATCAGGACCGCGATCACGATCGGATAGATCACGAGCAGGGCGACCATCAGCGGCGATCGGCGCAGGAGGCGCAGGTCCTTGAGCAGCAGCCAGCGCATCTAATGGCCCCGCTGGTGCAGGTACTCGACAAACGCGCGCTCGAAGTCGAGTCCGGTCGTCCCGGTGGCCTGCTCGAGCTCGCGCGGCGAGCCGTCGAAGACGCGCTCGCCGTCCGCCAGCACGATCAGCTGGCTGGCGTAGCGGTCGGCCTCGGGAATGTGGTGGGTCGCGTAGACCACGGTCGTGCCCGCCTCGGCCAGCCGCAGGATGAATTCCCACAGGCGCTCGCGCTGGCGCGGGTCGAGACCCGTGCTCGGTTCGTCGAGCAGGAGCACCTCGGGCTCGGCCAGCAGCCCGATCGCGATGTTCACGCGCTGGCGGTTGCCGCCCGAGAGCGTCCCGACCTGGTCATGCGCCCGCTCGCGCAGGTCGGTCAGGTCGAGCATCCGCTCGACCGTCGCGTTCGGGTCGGCGACCCGCTCGAGCCGCGCGAACAGCATCAGGTTCTCCGCGACGGTCAGCTTCCCGTAGAGCGCAGGCTGCTGGGGCACCCAGCCGACCCGCTCCGGCGCCACCGAGATCGTGCCCTCGTCCGGTTTCTGGATGCCGGCCAGGATCGACAGCAGCGTCGTCTTGCCGGCGCCGTTTGGGCCGATCACTGCGACCAGCTCCCCGCGCCCGGCGGTCAGCGAGACGCCGCGCAGCGCCAGCCGCTCGCCGTAGCGCTTGACCAGATCGCTCGCCGCGAGCGTCGTGACCAGGGTCTCCACGTGGGGCAGGTTGGCAGAATCGCTCACCGTGAAGCTCCTGTTCGTAGGTGACGTGGTCGCGGGCATCGGCCGCCGGGCGCTCGCCTCCGTGCTGCCGGCGCTGAGGGACGAGCACCAGCCCGACTTCGTCGTCGTGAACGGGGAGAACGCGGCCGGCGGGGTCGGCATCACGCGCAAGACGGCCCAGGAGCTGCTCGCGCTCGGCGTCGATGCGATCACGCTCGGCAACCACAGCTACCGCCACCGCGAGGTGTACGAGTACCTCGACACCGAGCCGCGCATCGTGCGGCCCGCCAACTTCCCCAAGGGCAGCCCGGGCCGCGGGCACACCGTGGTCGAGTCGAACGGCCTGCGGCTCGGCGTCATCAACCTGTCGGGCCAGGTCTTCCTCGAAGCCGTGCGATCGCCGTTCGCCGAAGCCGACGCGCTGTTGGCCGAGCTGCGCGGCTCGACCGACGCGGTGCTCGTGGACATGCACGCCGAGGTCACGAGCGAGAAGGTCGCGATGGGCTGGTACCTGGATGGGCGCGTGATGGCGTGCGTCGGCACCCACACCCACGTCGCGACGGCCGACGCCCGCGTGCTTCCCGGCGGGACCGCCTACATCACCGACGTCGGCATGACCGGCCCGCGCGGCGGGGTGATCGGTGTGAAGAAGGAGCTCGCGATCGAGCGCTTCCTCACGCTCACGCAGGTGCGCTTCGAGACGGCGACCGAGGACCCGTGGCTGAACGCGGTGCTGGTCGAAGGGAACTCAGACGGCCGTGCAACGTCGATTCGGCAGCTGCTGGTGCCGGCGAGCGAATAGACCCGAAGCACGCCACGAGCACGAACGGCAGGAACCAGACGACGTACAGGTAGAACCAGTGCGTCACCGGTAGCTGGAGCGCGATCAGGACCGCGGCGCCGAGCGCGGCGACCTGGCGGTCGCTTGGTCGGCGCGGCACGAACGCGACCAGCAGCGCAAGCGCGACGGCCGCCGCCTTGAGCGCGGTCTGGAGCCACTCGAGCGAGGGCTCCTGGCCCCAGACGCTGAACGGCGATCCGCGCGCGGCCTGGTAGCCAAGCGTGCGGTCGTACAGCTCGCGCAGGCCGCCGTCGGGGATGAAGGGGATCACCGTGACCGCGAGCGTCGCCGCCACGACCAAGCCAAGCAGAAGCGGCCGGCGCCGGGCGAACAGGGGCGCCAGGAGCAGCGGGGCGAACTTCGCGGCGGCACCCAGGCCGATGGCCACGCCCGTGCCGATCGCGGTGCGCCGCGCGTAGGCGAGCAGCGCCAGCGCGCAGGACAGCGCGACCAGCGTGTCGTTGGAGTTGGTCTCGAGCGCGAACGTCGTGTACGGGTAGGCGGCCCACGTGTAGGCGAGCGCCACGCCGAGCGCGGTTCCCTCTCGGCCCGGCCGCAGCGCGCGCCCGAGGAGCAGCAGCGTCCCGATCGTCAGCAGGTCGAACGCGATCGCCGCCCCGTGCGCGGCCGGGAGATCGTCCCAGCGGCCACTCCAGCGCATCGCCTGCTCGAACGGCACATAGAGCAGGTAGTTGACCGGTCCGTAGGTGTCGCCCTTGCCCACGTCCTCCGAGAACCCGTCGCCGTAGAGCTGGTCGCCGTCCACGATCCGGTCGGCGCCGATCACGCCGGCGTAGCCGACGTCGATCACGTTCGAGTCGACGACGTTGAGCGCCACGCGGAAGCCGACCAGGCCCACCAGCGCGATCGCCAGCCACGCGACCGGCACGTACGGCACCAGACGCCCGGGACGCTCGCGCGGGCGCAGGCCCGCGAGCAGCACGCGCACGAGCAGGTAGGCCAGCACCGGGTAGACGAGCGGCACCGACACGCCGATCTCGCCGCGGTTGAAGAAGACGTGCGAGGCACCGAACCCGAGCAGCACGAGCAGGTCGAGGTGCAGCAGCCGCAGCGGCCGGCGGAAGTCGAGGAACGGGAGCAGGAACAGCAGGCACAGCGGGATCCAGACGTAGGGCGCGTTGAGCTTGCGGCCGAAGGCGCCCGGGTAGCCGCGCGCCATCCGCCAGGCCACCTGGTAGCCGCTCCACTGCTCGAGGATCGCCCCCGAGTGGTCGTCGACGTGGACCTGCACGACCTCCTTGTCGTCGCGGAAGAAGCTCACCTGCCAGCGCCCGACGCCGCGCGTGTAGGCGCTCGGGTCGAGCGGGCCGTCGCGGCGCGCTTCGCGCACCTTCGACGCGCGCTCGGCGATCCGCTCGGCCTGCACGGCGGTGCGGTCGAAGAAGCGCGGCGGCTCGGTCCGGGAGGGCGGGAGCTCGGGGTCGACCGCCATCGCGGCGGCCGGGACGAGCAGGAGCAGGGCTAGCGCGAGGAGGGCGGCGCGCGTCAGTCGCGCGAGACCTCGATGGCGAAGCTCCACATCTTGTTCCCGATGAAGTTGAGCGGAGTCGCGGCGATGATCGCGATCGCCTGCGCCAACAGCTCCTCGACGCCGACGACGCTCACGAGCAGCTCGAGCACCCCCAGCGCGAACAGGAAGGCGACTACGCTGACCGCGAAGAACCGCGGCGCCTGCACCTCCGCCCGCCCGGTCTGCGCGCGGAACGTCCACTCGCGGTTCCACCAGAAGTTGTTGGTCACCCCCGCGACGAACGCGACCGTCGCCGCGGCGATGTGGTGCATGTTGAACGGGCCGACACACAGGGCGAACACGCACAGGTTGACGACATAGCCCGACCCACCCACGATGCAGAACTTCGCGAGCTGGCGCCAGTTCTTCGACTTCCGGAGCCCGGCGCGCAGGCGCACGTGAACCGGATGCGGTCCGCGCGTGACGACGAGGTCGAGCTCCTCGGTCATCGCTGCAACGGTACACCGAAGTGATCGAGCACAAGGCCGGTTACGTCGGTCAACGACCACTGTTCGCGCGCGGGGTGATCGACCCCGCAGAGCAGCAGCACCCCTTCGGAGTCGTCGCGGTGCAGCGATCCGTGGCTGCCGCCGCCCAGGTGGTCGGCGCCGCCCCAGTCCACGAACTCGTAGCCGGGCTCCGCTGAGACCAGCACGTCGCCGGAGTGCGGGCACTCGAGCGCCGACCAGAGCCGGTTGAGCCCGTCCGGGTAGGTGGACCCGCCTAGGTCGAGCACCGACTCGTCACCGTCCACGCGCCAGCCGAGGCCGCGGACGTCGGTGAAGTCGCCGCCGGGCGCGAAGCGCAGCTCGCCGCGGCGGCTGTGGACGACGGCCTGGCGGCCGTGCGCCACGCCGCGGGGCGCCGCCTCGCCGCTCGCGTGCGTCGCGCCATTCGCCGCCGCGTCGCCACTCGAGAGCGTCGCGACGAGGTCGATCCCCTCCGTCGCGCGCAATGTCGCGACCGCTCCGGCCACCAGCTCCTCGCGCCGGTGGTCGTCGAGCGCGTAGACCATCGCCGACCGCGCAGCCGGAGAGACGGCCAGCTCGGCCTCTGTCGGCGCCGGGTCGGCGGGCAGCAGCACGTGTGCGTCGGCGAACGCGTCGGCGAGGTTGGCGCGCGCCTCGACCACCGTCTGGGAGTGGTCGGACATCACGATCACCGCGTGCTGCTCGAGGAACGCCTCCACCCCGCCGGCCACGTGCACGATCCGCTCGAGCGCCCGGTCCGCGTCGCCGATCGAGCGCACCTGACCGTCGGGGCCGGCCTTGTGCGAGTGGGTGTCGTTGTCGGGCAGCGAGAAGAGCAGGAAGTCGAACAGGTCGTGCTCGACCAGGTAGGCCCCAACGCAGCCGGTGTGCCGGTCACGCTGCCCGGGCATGCCGAGCGCCGACGTGCAGCCGGTGTTGCGCGAGTCGAACAGGTCGGCGTAGAACAGCTCCCGCGCGCCGTAGACGGCGTGGCGGAACTGCGCGGCCTCGGCGATGCGGCGGTAGACGCTGGCGCCCGAAGGGTCGTGCCGCGTGCGGCCGCGGTAGATCAGGTAGGTCGTGCAGGCGGTCCGCAGGCCGGCGTCGTCGAGGTGCTCGAAGACCGTCTTGTGCGCACGCGTGAGGTGCGCCATGTTCATGTTGTAGACCGTGTCGTAGAGCGAGCGGACGACCCCGAAGGCGCGAGTGGCGGGGAACGACGAGCCGTACTCGACGTAGCGCTCCTCGCCGCGGTGGTACCAGTTCATCGAGGGGATGTGGTGCTCGCCGGGGCCCTGCCCGGTGGCGATCGCCGCGCTCGCGACCGGCGTCACCGAGGGGAACGTGGACAGGCAGTCGCGAACGTAGGTGCCGCACTCGCGAAGGGCTGCCAGCGTCGGCGCGCGCCCCTCCTCGATGGCGAGGTCGAGCATGTCCGGCTTGAGCGAGTCGATGACGGCGAGAACGAGCTTCTTGCTTGCCACGTGGACTAGCGCAGTACCCGGAGCCCGGCGTACTTCTCACCCTCGCGCCGGCGGCCGGCGAACAAGAGCACGACGAAGCCCGCGATCGCGAGGATGGAGGCGGGCGGTACGAAGATCGCGATCGCGGCGAGCACCAGCGCCACGCCATCGGCGTAGGCGGTCAGCAGCGCGGCGGGGCCACCTTCCAGGCGCCCCCGCGTTCGCTCGATCAGGCCGCCCACCGCGCGCCAGCCGAGCGCCGCGCAGATCACGCCGCCAACCAGGCCCGGCCACGCCTCGCTGCCGCCGTCGGCAAGCGCACCGGCGAACAGCATCGCTCCCAGGATCAGCCCGATGGCGCCGCTGAACAGCTCTACAGAGCGACGGTTCGCCTCCGAACGTTCGGCCAGGTACGCCACCAGGCCGATCGCCAGCACGGCGAGCATGAACCAGGTCGACTCGAGGAAGTGCCAGTCGGTGCCGTCGAAGTCGATGCCGGTGTCGCTGCGCGCCAGCCCGCCGGCCAGCAGCGGCGGCAGGTAGGGCCGCACCCCGGTCGCGCCGGACAGCCCCATGCCGGTCGTCGTGTCCATGAAGACGCTCATGCCTGGCCGGTAGCCTACGGCAGGCTTCGTGAGCATCTCGCGCGACCTCGAACGCTACGCAGGGCTCTTCGCCTCCCGCACCAAGGTCATGAAGTCGTCGGCCATGCGCGACCTCATGGCCGTGACCGCCCGACCCGAGGTGATCTCGCTGGCCGGCGGCCTGCCGGACACGAGCACGTTCCCGCCCGACACGTTCGCGGCGGTCGCCCAGCGGATCGCCGCCGAGTCGTGCGCGCGGGCCCTCCAGTACGGGCCGACCGAGGGGCTCGACGAGACCAAGGACTGCATCGCCGAGGTGATGGCCGCCGAAGGGATGCCGCTCGACCGCGAGGACACGATCGTCACGACGGGCGGCCAGCAGGTGATCGACCTCGTCGCCAAGACGCTGATCGACCCGGGCGACGTTGTGATCGCCGAGGGGCCCACCTACCCGGGTGCGGTGCCGGTCTTCCTCGCCTACCAGGCCGACGTCGTGCAGATCGAGATGGACTCTGCGGGGATGCGCGTGGATCTGCTCGAGGAGGCACTCGAGCGGCTCGACCGCGAGGGCCGCCGGCCCAAGTTCATCTACACGGTGCCGACCTTCCAGAACCCGGCCGGGGTGACGATGTCGCTGAGCCGGCGCCGGCGGCTGGTCGAGATCGCGCACGAGCGCGAGCTGCTGGTGCTGGAGGACAACCCCTACGGGCTGCTGCGCTACGAGGGCGACGAGCTGCCGCCGCTGTACGCGCTCGACGGCGGCGTGTTCGTGATGTACCTCGGCACGTTCTCGAAGATCCTGTCACCCGGAATCCGGCTCGGCTGGGTGGCGGCGCCGCCCCCCGTGCTGGAAAAGCTCAACCTCGGCAAGCAGGGCACCGACCTGTGCACCTCGACGCTGTCGCAGCTGATGGTGCAGGCGTACTTCGAGCGCGGCAACTGGCGCGACTACGTCGACTCGCTCACCAACATCTACCGCAAGCGCCGCGACACGATGCTCGACGCGCTCGCCGAGCACTTCCCGCGCCAGGCCGAGTGGACCCGCCCCGGCGGCGGGCTGTTCATCTGGGCCACGCTGCCGGACTTCATCGACACGACCGACCTGCTGGCGCGGGCGCTGCGCGACAACGTCGCGTTCGTCCCGGGCGAGGCCGCGTTCCTCGACGGCCGCGGTCGCAACGCGATGCGGCTGAACTTCTCGGGCTCGGACGAGGAGTCGATCCGCGAGGGCATCCGGCGCATCGGCGAGGTCGTGACCGAGCAGGTCCAGCTGTACGGCACGCTGACCGGCAAGGAGTCCCCCGCGCCGGCGGCGCCCGCGGCGGAGGTCGTGCAGATGCCAACGCCGGCCGAGCGGGCCCGGCGGGCTCAGTGAAGAGCAAGGCAGCGCCCCCGGCCGAGCCGGGCGCTCGCCCACGGCGCGTCGCGGTGTTGAAGGGGGGCCGCTCGCTGGAGCGGCAGGTGTCGCTGCGCTCGGGAGCACGGGTGGAGGACGCTCTCGGCCGGCTCGGCCACGAGGTGGTGGCGATCGACGTGGGGCTCGACCTGATCCACCGGCTGCGCGAGGCGCGCCCGGACGTCGCCTTCATCGCGATGCACGGGCGCGACGGCGAGGACGGCACGGTCCAGGAGCTGCTCGAGATCCTCGACGTCCCGTACACCGGGTCCGGCGTGCTCGCCTGCGTGCGCGCGACCGACAAGGTGCTCGCCAAGCACCTGATGGTCGAGGCCGGGATCCCGACGCCGGACTTCTTCGCGTTCAACGAGACGGCCTTCCGCGAGCTGGGTGCGGCCGAGGCGCTGGAGGCGATCGAGGAGCGGCTCGACTTCCCGATCGTGATCAAGCCGTCCTCGCAGGGGTCGGCGCTGGGGATCAAGTTCGCCCGCTCGGCGGCCGACGTCCCGGCGGCGCTGGTGGCCGCGTTCTCGTACGACTCGAAGGTGCTGCTCGAGCGCCACGTGGACGGACGCGACCTGGCGGTCTCGATCCTCGACGACGAGCCGCTGCCCGTCGTGGAGGCGGTACCGCAGGGCGACGAGTTCTACGACTTCCAGGCCCGCTACGAGATCGGCCGCACCAACTTCATCTGCCCGGCCGAGCTGCCGGCGGCTGTCACCGAACGGGCGCACGAGCTGGCGCTGCGCGTGTACCGGCTGCTCGGCTGCCACGCGTTCGCGCGCGTGGACCTGATGCTGGACGCCGAGGGTGAGCTGACCGTGCTGGAAGCGAACCCGATCCCCGGGCTGACCGAGACGTCGCTGCTGCCGCAGGCGGCCGAGGCGGCCGGGATCTCGTTCGATCAGCTCGTCGGTCGAATCGTCGAGCTGGCGCCTAACACGGCGCGAGCCTGAGCGCCAGGCCAATCTTCGCGGGGGTCTGGGGGCGGGAGCCCCCAGCCACCTACTGGTTCTCGCCCTCTTCGCCGGCGGCGAAGTCCTCGGGCGTGACGTTGTCGAGGAAGTCCTTGAACTTCTCGACGACCTCCTCGGTGTCCTCGACCTCGTGCTCGAACTCGATCGCCGATTCGGAGATGACGTCCTCGGCGGCGAAGATCGGCGCGCCGGTGCGGACGGCCAGCGCGAGCGCGTCCGAGGGGCGCGAGTCGATCGGGATCTCGCGGCCGTTGAGCTGGAGGGTCACCTCGGCGTAGAAGGTGTTCTCGCGCAGCTCGGTCACCGCGACGCGCGTGCAGGAGACATCGAGCTCGGACAGCATCTCGCTGATCAGGTCGTGGGTCATCGGGCGCGGCGTGTTGGCGCCCTGAAGCTTCATCAGGATCGCCGCCGCCTCCGGATGTCCGATCCAGATCGGGAGGAACTTGTTGCCGTCGCGAGTCTTCAGGAGCACGATCGGCTGCTTGCCGACCATGTCGAAGCTCACGCCGTAGATCACCATCTCCTGCATGGACTTCTCGACAGTCTAGAGCCGGGGGGAAGCAGTGGCTGCGGGCGGTTTGGAAGCGTCGAGGGCCCCACTCAGGGACCCTCGAGGCACTCGCCTGTTCTCGTCGGCGGCGACCCCGCCGATGGGCGATCCTGGACTCGAACCAGGGACCTCGTCCTTATCAGAGACGCGCTCTAACCGACTGAGCTAATCGCCCGCGTCGCCGGCCTTGGCGGCCGTGCGAACGCCGATTGTAGCGGCGGCCTTGCGCTCTCTGACGACTCGCCGGACGCCCGCCGCGAGCATCGACCTGGCCAGCTCGACGGCGTCGGCCGGGTGGTCGAACTCGATCTCCACGACGCAGTGGTCGCCGCGGGCGCGCGCCTTCACGTCGCGGCCGAGCGCGGCCGCGAGGGTGTCCTCGGCGGCGGCCAACGCCTCCGCGAGGTCCGGGTGGACGACCTTGGGCTTCGGCGGCTCGGGCTGGGGGTGCTCGGCCTCGCGGGCGCGCCTCTCCGTCTCGCGCACCGACCACGCGCCGTCGCGCGCGGAGCGCGCCAGGCGGCGCCTGGCGGAGTGGTCCTTGCAGAGCAGGATCGCCCGGCCATGGCCCTCGGTCAGGTGGCCGGCCTCGATCAGCTCGAGCGCCTCCTCCGGGAGGTCGAGCAGGCGGATCAGGTTGGAGATGGCTACCCGGCTGCGACCGACCCGGCGCCCGACCTCCTCCTTGGTGAGACCGAGGTCGTCCACGAGCATCGCGCACGCGCGCGCCTCCTCGACCGCGTTGAGGTTCTGGCGCGCCATGTTCTCGGCCAGGGCGATGTCGAGTCGCTCCCAGTCGTCGGCCTGGCGCAGCATGGCCGGGATCAGGTCGAGCTCGGCGATGCGGGCGGCGCGCAGCCGGCGCTCGCCGGCGACCAGCTCATAGCGGCCGCCGGGCAGGGGGCGCACGACGATCGGCTGGAGGACCCCGCGCGCGCGGATCGACTCGGCCAGCTCGGTCATCTTGGTCTCGTCGAAGCTGCTGCGCGGCTGGCGCGGGTTCGGGTCGATCAGGTCGACGGGGATCTCGCGCAGGCCGTCCTCGTCACCCGGACGGGGAAGGATGGCGGCGAGGCCTCGGCCCATCCCGCGGCGGTCATCGGACATTTGTTGAGCTCCTATGACCTCTTCCGTCCGCATCGGATCGGCTTATTGCTTCAACCACGAGAAGCGACTTCCTTCGCCAATTTGAGGTACGCGGCGGATCCCGCACTGTGGGGAGCGTGCTGGAGCACCGGCACGCCGAACGAGGGCGCCTCGCCGAGCCGGACGTTGCGCGGGACGACCGTGTCGAAGACGAGCTCGGGGAAGTGCTCGCGCACCTCGCGCTCGACGTCGCGGGCGAGCCGCGTGCGCCCGTCGTGCATCGTCAGGATCATCCCGGCGATCGTCAGCCGCGGGTTGAGCTCACGCTGGATCAGCGAGAGCGTGTCGAGCAGCTGGGCGAGCCCCTCGAGCGCGAAGTACTCGGTCTGGACCGGGACGATCACCTTGTCGGCGGCGACGAGGGCGTTGACCGTCAGCGGTCCGAGCGAGGGCGGGCAGTCGAGCAGCGTGAAGAGGTAGCGCTCCTTGATCTCGCCGAGCCGCCCGCGCAGGATGCCCTCGCTGCCGGCGATGCGCGGCAGCTCGACCGTGGCGCCGGCGAGCTCGGGCGTGGACGGCACGATGTGGAGGTGGTCGATGCCGCTCGGGATGGCGGCGCCGGCGAGCGTCAGCTCGTCGCTCGACAGGCACTCGTAGACGTTCGGGCTGACGTCCTTCGGCAGCCCAAGTGCAACCGTAGCGTTGCACTGCGGATCGAGATCGACCAACAGCGTCGGGTAGCCGGCGCCCGCGATCGAGGCGCCGAGGTTGACCGCGGTGGTCGTCTTGCCGACCCCGCCCTTCTGGTTCGCAACTGCGAGAACGCTGCCCATGACGGGGTTGAAAGTACGGTCCGGACCGGTCGGACCGAGCGTTCAGGGACGAACGAGGGGGGCCCCACTCCGGACCGCCGCGCCCTTATCGCTGTCGTTAGCCCGCGCCCAGCGGCCGCTTCACAGCCATGCCCGGCCGCCGCGGAAACCGCCCCGGCGTGGGCGCAATCTTGCGATAGACGTGCAAGTGACGGTCCCGGGCCCCGGCGAACGGCTCCACCCTCATGACGGCCTCGGGCTCCAAACCGAGAATCGACGCCGCCGCGGCGCCCGCCGCCTCTTCGTCGGCCGCCCGCGCCCCCTTCCACGCCACCAGCACCCCGCCCTCGCGCAGCAGCGGCGCCGCGTACTCGACCAGCACCGGTAGCGCTGCCACGGCGCGCGCCACGACCGCGTCGTATTCCCGAGGGATCGCCGCCCACTCCTCGGCCCGGGCGGTCACCGCTGTCGCGTTCGAGATCTGGGCGGCCTGGGCCAGCCGGCCGATCACCGCGGTCTTGCGCCCCGCGGCCTCGATCAGGTCGACCTGCGCCCGCGGCAGCGCGATCGCCAACACCAGGCCCGGGAAGCCCGCTCCCGCTCCCAGGTCCGCGATCCGGCGCGCCCGGACCAGCTCATCGAGCTCGAGCCCGCTGAGGCTGTCCGCCACGTGCACGTCCATCGCCTCGGCCGGTGAGCTCACCGTCGTGTGCGGGTCGGGCTCCGCCGCCAGCGCCTCGAGCAGCAGGCGCACCTGTTCCCGCGCGCCGGCGTCGAGTGTTTCCCGTGAAACCGTCAGCTCTCGCGGAACGCCGGCGCCGGGCTGATCACGAGCCGGCGGTCCGGCTCGTCGCCCTCGGAGTGCGTCTCGACGTCGCCGCGCTCGCTCAGGTACGTGTGGACGATCTTGCGCTCCGGCGCGCGCATCGGCTCGAGCTCCACCGGGCGGTGGTAGCGCAGCGCCTCCGCGGCGGCCCGGTCGGCCATCCGGTGCAGCGCGGTCTCGCGCCGCTCGCGGTACCCGGCCGCGTCGACCGTCACCTGCTTGCGCTCCTCCCGGCCCCGGTAGGCGGCCCGGAAGGCCAGGTGCTGCACGGCGTCGATGGTTGCCCCATGCTTGCCGATCAGCAGGCCCAGCTCGTCCCCGTTGACGGTCGCGCGCAGCTCGTCCTCGGACTCCTCGATGTCGACGGTCGCTCGCAGCCCCAGCGCATGGACCACCCGGCCCACGATCGCGCGCACGCGCTCGCCCGGCTCCTCCGGGATCAGCTCGGCCGCCGCGCGCCAGGCGTCCTCATCGACCTCCGCGCGCACGCGCGCGAGGCCGCCGCCCTCGGGCTCCTCGATGGTCTCGAAGCTGACGCACTCGGCCGTGATCCCCGGGAAGCGCGGCTCCAGCTCCTTCATGGCGGCCCACTTGGCCTCGCCGATGCTGTCGCCCTCGCCCTCCGCGGACAGGTCCTCGGGGCGTGGGTCGTCGGTCATCGCCTGCGCCCCGACCGTTTCTTCTTCTTGCGCGGCGACTGCGGCGGCGCCTTGACCGGACCGCCGTTGCCCTCCGCCCGCGCGTCGGCCTTCGCGGCCTTGCCGTCCCCGGATCCCGAGGCCGCAGCCGCCGCAGTTGCCGGGGGTTTGCCGCGAGCGGCTGCCGCGGCCGGGGCATCGGCCGGCCGCTCCGGCTTTGGATAGAGCTTTTTGACCAATAGCTGCTGCCCGATCGTCCAGACGTTCGTCGTGATCCAGTAGACGATCAGACCGGCCTGGAAGTTGATGATGAAGATGACGAAGACGAACGGCAGCGCGAACATGATCCGGCGCTGCGTCGGGTCGGCGCTGAAGGCCGTGACCGCGGTCGCCGCCAGCTGCGTGCCCACGTAGAGGACGATCATCGTGACCAGCAGCACCGGCTGGTCGCTGAAGCTGACCGTCTCGGCGAGGTTGTTGATCGGCCCGAACGCCTCGTTGCCGGCGATGTCCGCCTTGAAGTCATCCGAGCGCAGCAGATAGAAGAGCGAGATGAAGAAGGGGATCTGCAGCAGCAGCGGGAGGCAGGACCCGAGCGGGTTGACCTTCTCGCGCTGGTAGAAGGCCATGACCTCCTGGTTCATGCGCTGGCGGTCGTCCTTGTAGCGCTCCTGGATCTTCTTGATCTCGGGCTGGAGCGTCTGAAGCCGCTGCATCGACTTCACGCCCTTGAACGTCAGCGGGAGGATCGCGATCCGGACCGTGAACGTCAGCAGGATGATCGACCAGCCCCAGGACCCGCCGACCAGGTCGTGCCAGAACTCCAGAATCCACTGGCAGGCGTCGATCAGAGGGCTGAGGATGTCTTGCATCGGCTAGGCGTTCGGTCGCTTGCGGAAGAGGGTCTGGTCCTCGACGAAGTCGACTCCGCCGTGGCTCCAGGGGTTGCAGCGGAGCAGTCGCCACCCGGCCAGCACGACTCCGCGCAGCACACCGTAGCGGCGAACCGCCTGGACCGCGTACTCGGAGCACGACGGGTGGTACTTGCAGCGCGCCGGCAGCGCGGGCGAGATCGTGCGCTGGTAGAGCCGGATCGGCGCGACCAGGAAGCCGCGCAGCGCGCTCACGAGCTCTCCTCCCGGCCACCGGCCAGGCCGGCCTCCGCCAGCACCGTCCGCAGCGCCTGCTCGATCGCCGGCTCGCCACCCTCGCGGGCCAGCTCGCCGGCCGCCGGTCGCGCAACGATCACGAAGTCGTGTCCCGGCGTGAGCTCGCCGGCGCCGGCCCAGAAGGCCTCGCGCAGCAACCGCTTGATGCGGTTGCGCTCGACCGCGCCGCCGAGCTTGCGCCCCACGGAGATGCCGAGCCGCGGATCGGACTCGTCGTCCGACCGCGGGAACGCATAGACGACCAGGTGGCGGCTGGCGTGCGAGCGACCCTCGCGATAGACGCGTTCGAACTCACCGCTGCGCGACAGCCGGCGGCGCTTGCGGCGCGCGCGATCGGCCATTGGCCTAGGGCGTGAGCCGCTTACGGCCCTTGGTGCGGCGCCGCTTCAGCACGTGCCGGCCGGCGCGCGTGCGCATGCGGGCACGGAACCCGTGGGTGCGGGCGCGCTTGCGCTTCTTGGGCTGATAGGTCCGCTTCATAGGGATCGAAATCGGCGGGCGGAGAATGCACGCGCGCCGCGTGCGGAGGGTACACGACGAAGGTCGCGACGCCCGCCCGTGACCTTTTCTCGCGTAATGCGGGGAACCCTGCCGGGGGTGCGACTAGCCCCTGTGGCGCCGTTGTATCCTCGGCTCGCCGAGGGCAGCGCTGGCCCAATTTCGACGCAGTCCCTCTCTCTTCGAGCATCACTTCGGACAGACCCGAGGAGGGTCTAGCCAGCCTTTGCCTGCCCAAATCGATCAACTCTGGGACGACATCCGCGACGAGCTTCGCCGCGACACGCCCGACTTCAAGTTCCACATCTGGATCGAGCCGCTCGAGCTCGCCGCGGTGCACGGCAAGACCCTCTACGTACGCGCGCCCGAGCACATCCGCACCTCGGTGGCCGAGCGCTACCTGCCGCTGCTGCGGCGCGCCGCCACCAAGCGCTTCGACCACCAAGCCGTCGTCGAGGTGGTGGGGCCGACGTGGACCGCGCCGTCGACGAACGGCCCGGCGCCGGCCGAGGAGACGCCTCGGAATGCCCGCCTGAACCCGAAGTACAGCTTCGACCAGTTCGTGATCGGCGAGGGCAACCGCTTTGCCCACGCCGCGTCGCTTGCGGTCGCCGAGCTGCCGGCGCAGGCCTACAACCCGCTCTTCCTGCACGGGCGCCCGGGGCTCGGCAAGACCCATCTGCTGCACGCGATCGGCAACTACGTCCAGCGCTACGGGGACGGGCTGCGCGTGCGCTACGCGACGATCGAGGAGTTCACGACCGGCTTCGTCGACGCCGTGCGGCGCCACCGCACCGGGGACTTCAAGGACGACTTCCGCAGCGCCGACGTCGTGCTGATCGACGACGTCCAGTTCCTCGCCGGCCGCACGAAGACACGCGAGGAGTTCTTCCACACCTTCAACGCGCTGCTCGACTCCGGGCGCCAGCTGGTGATCTCCTCCGACCGCAGCCCGGAGGAGCTGCCGGACCTGGAGGCGCGCCTGGCCGAGCGCTTCCGCGCCGGACTGGTGGTCGAGCTCGAGCCGCCACCGCCTTCGCTGCGGCGCGCCATCCTCGCCAAGCGGGCCCGCGTCGACGGCGTCGATGTCTCCGGCGACGTGCTGGCGGAGATCGCGCATCGGGTCGACAGCAGCGTCAGGGCGCTCGAAGGCGCCTTGATCCGGGTGGTTGCCTATGCCTCCCTCAAGGGCGAACAGGCCTCGCCCGGACTCGTCCGACATGTGTTGAGACGACTCGGCGACGACACCGCGCCCGATGCCTGCGGCCTGTCGGAGATCCTCGACGCGGCGGCCCAGGAGTTCGGAGTCGAGCGCGAGTCGCTGCTGGCGCGCGACCGCCGCCCCGACGTCGCCATGGCCCGCCAGGTCGCGATGTACGTGGCGCGCGAGCTGACCGAGCACAGCCTCCCGGAGATCGGCCGCGGCATCGGCGGGCGCAATCACAGCACCGTGCTGCACGCCGTCAACCGGATCGGCGCGGCCCTCCGCAGCGACCCGGTTGTGCGCAAGGCGGTCGACAACCTCCACCGTCGCCTCGGCCACCCAGCATAACGGCCGATGTCGATGCGACAATCCACAGTCAGCTTTCCCATTCCCAAGCGAGATTTCCGCCCCTATCGACGTGTCGACAGGCACTACAAATTCAAGGTCAGGTAGTCGAACTTGAAGCTCACCGTTTCCCGTGAAACGTTCCTCGCGAAGCTCGGCGTTGCCGTTCGCGGGGCCTCTACGCGCAGCCCAATCCAGACGCTCGCCGGCGTCCTGCTCAAGGTCGAGGACGGCCGGGCGGAGCTGGAGGCCACCGACATGGAGCTCGGCGTGCGCGTCGGTCTCGAAACGGCCGACGCTGCCTCCGGCCAAGCGGTCATTCCCGGCCGCCTGCTGCTGGACGTCGTTCGCTCCCTGCCAACGGATCAGCTGTCGCTCGAGTACCGCAGCGCACAGCAGGATGTGGAGCTGGTCGCCGGACCGTCGAAGTTCCACCTGCGCACGCTGCCGCCGGAGGACTTCCCGAAGCTGCCGCAGCCGCCCGGCGAGGGCGGCATGACGGTGCCCGCGGGCGCGTTCGTCGACACGATCGCGCGGGTAGCCCGCGCCGCTTCGCGTGACGAGACGCGCCCGCACCTCACCGGGGTGCTCGTCACCGCCAACGGCAGCGAGCTGCGCATGGTCGCCACCGACTCGTACCGGCTGGCCGTGAAGGAGACCCAGCTCGAAAAGCCGCTGGAGGGCTCGCTCGAGGCGAACGTGCCGGCCCGGACGCTCCAAGAGCTCGCCCGTATCGCCGGCGCGGCCGAGACGGACAGCATCGGCGTCGCGGCGCTCGAGAACCAGGTCGTCTTCACCGTGGACGACGTCGTGCTGTCGTCGCGCCTCGTCGAAGGTCGCTTCCCGAACTACCAGCAGCTGCTGCCCGAGTCGTACGAGCACGAGCTGCGGGTGAGCCGGGAGGAGCTGCTCGAGGTCGTGCGGCGAGTGGGCCTGCTGGCGCAGAAGAACGCGCCGCTCCGGCTGCGCTTCTCGGAGGGGACCCTCGAGGTGTCGGCACAGACGCCGGACGTGGGCGAGGCGAGCGAATCCCTGCCCGTGCCGTTCGGGGGCGAACCGCTGGAGATCGGCTTCAACCCCGAGTTCTTCCGCGAGGGACTGGAGAGCGCCGAGTCGGACGAGCTGATCCTGAAGCTGATCAGCCCGCTGCGGCCGGGGCTGATCCAGTCGGGCGACGAGGGCTCGGACTTCATCTATCTCGTGATGCCAATCCGCCTCAACGTCTAGAGCATCGTGCTGGTCACCCGCCTCGAGCTGCGCGACTTCCGCAACTACGAGGCAGCCGAGCTGCGTCTGCCGGAGGGGCTCGCCGTGGTCGTCGGTCCCAACGGCGCCGGCAAGACCAACCTGCTCGAGGCCGTCTACTTCGGCTGCACCGGAGCTTCGCCGCGCACGTCGAACGAGCGCGAGCTGCTGCGCCGCGGCGCGACGGTCGCGCGCGTGGTTGTCGACACCCTCGACGACGAGGCGGGCCACCGGCTGGAGGTGGGCTTCGAGCCGGGGGAGGCCAAGCGGCTGCGGGTGGACGGTGCGGCTGTGAACAGCCTCGCCGGCCTGGACGCGCGACCGCTCGTGAGCGTCTTCATGCCGGAGCGGCTCGAGCTGGTCAAGGGAGCGCCGGCGGCCCGCCGCGCCCACCTCGACCAGGTCGTGGCGGCGCTCTGGCCGGCGCGCGCCGGGGCACGCAGCGCATACTCGCGCGCGCTCGCGCAGCGCAACGCGCTGCTGGGACGGATCCGCGCCGGGGCCTCGAGCCCCTCCGCGCTCGACGCCTGGGACACCGAGCTCGCGCGCGAGGGGATCGTCCTGATGGAGCACCGGGCGGCGGCCGTCGAGGCGGTGAGCGAGCCGTTCGCGCGGCTGGCCGGGCAGCTCGGCCTGCCGGGTCCGGCCGAGGCGAGCTACCGGCCGCGCTCGGCGGCTGCCGACGCCGAGGGTCTGGCCGCGGAGCTGGCCGATCGGCGAACCGCGGACCTGGAGCGCGGCTTCACCGCCCACGGGCCGCACCGCGACGAGCTGACGCTTCGCCTCGACGGGGCGGCGCTGCGGGCGTACGGGTCGCAGGGTCAGCAGCGAGCCGCCCTGCTGGCGCTGCTGTTCGCCGAGCGGGAGGTCCTCAGCGAGCGCCGCGGCCGGCCGCCGCTGATGCTGCTCGACGACGTGATGTCGGAGCTCGACGCCGAGCGCCGCGAGTTGCTCGCCGACCTGCTGCGCTCCGGAGGCCAGGCGATCGTCACCGCGACCGAGGCCGAGCACGTCCCCAACGTGGGCGAGGTCGAGCTGATCCGAGTCGGGGCAGGCGCGGTGGTGGTGGCGGCGTGAGGCGGCTCGCCCCGCGGCCCCTCTCCGCCGCGCTCGCCGACGCCGTCGGCGACGCCCGCCCGGTGGGCCTGCTCGCGGCCGTTCAGTCGGTCTGGGGCGAGGTCGCCGGTCCGGCGCTCGCGAGTGCGGCGAGTCCGAGCTCGGAGCGCGAGGGGACGGTCACCGTCACCTGCGAGTCGGCCGTCTGGGCGCACGAGCTGGAGCTGCTCGCGCCGGACCTGACAGGACGTCTGAACGAGCAGCTCGAGGAGGCCGCCGAGCGCGGCAGGGTCGAGCGGCTGCGGTTCGTCGTCGGTTCGGGCGCGAACGGTGTGTGAGACCCGCTCCACGAACGTCGCTGGAAAGTCGCTGTTTTGTCACGATTTGCGGGCATTTTGCGCGTTTTCTGCAGGCCGGAACGGGGGTCCGGCCTGCTAATATTCAAAGCGGTCTTATGTAGCGCCCCGGTCCGTGCGCCAGGAGCCACGGGGCCGGGGTTTTTCACGGTGCGCGGGGGTCTGGAACGGCGCTCGCGACGACGGAAGGGACGGCTTGGCAGACAAGGCTGATAAGGACGGCAACGCCCCGAAGAAGCGGGGCAAGAAGCAGGGGCAGAACGGGAGCTACGACGCTCAGGACATCACCGTCCTGGAGGGCCTCGAAGCCGTCCGCAAGCGGCCCGGCATGTACATCGGCTCGACCGGCGCCCGCGGCCTCCACCACCTGATCTACGAGGTTGTCGACAACGCTGTCGACGAGGCCCTCGCGGGCGAGGCCGATGCGGTCGAGATCGTCATCCACCCGGACAACTCGGTCACGGTCACGGACAACGGCCGCGGCATCCCCGTCGACATCATGGAGAAGGAGAAGCGGCCGGCCGCGGAGGTCGTCCTGACCGTCCTGCACGCCGGCGGGAAGTTCGGCGACGGCGGCGGCTACAAGGTGTCGGGCGGTCTGCACGGCGTCGGAGTGTCCGTCGTCAACGCGCTGTCGGAGTGGCTGCACCTGACGGTCTGGCGTGACGGCCACGAGCACACCCAGTCCTACGAGCGCGGCAGCCCGACCACCGAGCTGGAGAAGGGCGCCAAGTCCGACCGGTCCGGCACGCGCATCTCGTTCCTCCCGGATCTCGAGATCTTCGAGACGATCGACTACGACCGGACCGTTCTCGAGCAGCGCTTCCGCGAGATGGCCTTCCTCACGAAGGGCCTCAAGATCACGTTCCGCGATGAGCGCGGCGAGCGCTTCGAGACGACCTTCCAGTACGACGGCGGCATCGTCGACTTCGTCAAGTACCTGCACAGCCAGGGCACGCGCGAGCCGCTGCACCCGAAGGTCGTCTACGTCGCCGACCAGGGCGAGATCGGCGAGGTAGAGGTCGCCCTGCAGTGGAACAACTCCTACCAGGAGGCCCTGCTCTCGTTCGCCAACAACATCAACACGCACGAGGGCGGCACGCACCTGTCGGGGTTCCGGTCCGCCCTCACGCGCACGATCAACAACTACGCGCGGCAGATCGGCGAGCTGAAGGAGAAGGACCCCAACCTCCAGGGCGAGGACGTCCGTGAGGGGCTCACCGCGATCATCTCCGTGAAGATCCGGGAGCCGCAGTTCGAGGGGCAGACGAAGACCAAGCTCGGCAACCCGCCGGTCGAGGGCTTCGTCCAGGCCGCCGTGAACAAGGGGCTGGCCGAGTTCCTGGAGGAGAACCCCGCCGAGGCGCGCCAGGTGATCCGCAAGTCCGTCGACGCCGCGCGGGCGCGTGACGCCGCGCGCAAGGCGCGCGACCTGACGCGGCGCAAGTCGGCGCTCGAGAACTCGACGCTGCCCGGCAAGCTCGCCGACTGCTCGGTGCGCGATCCCTCGCTGGCCGAGATCTTCATCGTCGAGGGCGACTCCGCCGGCGGCTCGGCAAAGCAGGGGCGCGACCGCAACACCCAGGCGATCCTGCCGCTGCGCGGCAAGATCATCAACGTCGAGAAGAACCGCATCGACAAGGTGCTCTCGAACAAGGAGATCCAGGCGCTGATCACGGCGATCGGCACCGGGATCCGCGAGGAGTTCGACATCGAGAAGGCCCGCTACCACAAGGTGATCGTCATGACCGACGCCGACGTGGACGGGGCCCACATCCGCACGCTCGTGCTCACGTTCCTCTACCGCGAGATGCCCGACCTGATCGACGCCGGCTTCGTGTACATCGCGAAGCCGCCGCTCTACAAGATCAAGTCCGGCAAGCAGGACGTCTATATCGAGAAGGAGTCCGAGCTCGAGGAGGTTCTGCTGCGCGACAAGCTGGAGAACCTCGAGGTCACCGACCGCGAGGGGAACGCGTTCAGCCTCACGCACGCCCGCTGGCAGAAGTACGGCCGCCTGCTCAAGCAGTACGAGGGCTGGGCCGCCGCGCTGCGAGCCGAGTGGGGGCACGATCCCATCCAATTCCTGGAGGAGTCGGCGCTGCTCGACGAGGGCGCGGCCGATGCCGCCGCCGTCATCAAGCTGCTCAAGGGCAAGGACCACGAGGGCGAGCCCTTCGAGACCAAGCTCGTCAGCGAGGACGAGCAGGAGATCGTCGCTCACGTCGTCGAGCGCAAGACCGGCACGGCGAAGACCTACCGGATCGGGCGCGGCTTGTTTGCCACGCCCGAGTACCAGGGCTTCGTGAAGATCCACAAGGAGCTCAACGAGCTCGCCGGCACGCCGCCGTTCCACGTGGTGCTCGGCAAGAAGGAGACCGACGCGCTGTCCTTTGAGGAGCTGCGCACGAAGGTGCTCGAGATCTGCCGCGACGGCGTGCCGCTCCAGCGCTTCAAGGGCCTCGGCGAGATGAACGCCGGGCAGCTCTTCGACACCACCATGGACCCGGAGAGCCGGACGCTGCAGCTCGTCACGATCGACGACGCCAGCGCGGCCGACCAGGTCTTCTCGATGCTGATGGGCGATGCGGTCGAGCCGCGCCGCGAGTTCATCGAGACCCACGCCCGTGAAGTCACCAACCTGGATGTGTAGCCATGTCGATTGACCAGCTGACCGGCGGCAACATCGAGCCCCGCGGGCTCGAGGAGGAGATGCGCTCCTCCTACCTCGATTACGCCATGAGCGTGATCGTGGGCCGCGCGTTGCCGGACGTGCGCGACGGCCTGAAGCCGGTCCACCGGCGCGTGCTGTTCACGATGAACGAGAACGGCCTGCAGCCGACGCGGCCGTTCCGCAAGGCGGCCACGACCGTTGGCGACGTGATGGGGCGCTACCACCCGCACGGCGACTCGGCGATCTACGACACCCTCGTGCGGCTCGCCCAGGACTTCGCCATGCGCTATCCGCTGGTGGAGCCGCAGGGCAACTTCGGGTCGATCGACAACGACCCTCCGGCCGCCTACCGGTACACCGAGGCGCGGCTGTCGCGGCTGGCCACGGAGATGCTCCGCGACATCGACGCGGACACCGTCGACTTCACGCCGAACTACGACGAGTCGCGTCAGGAGCCGCTGGTCCTGCCGGCCCGCTTCCCGAACCTGCTGGTCAACGGCGCCACGGGGATCGCGGTCGGCATGGCGACCAACATCCCGCCGCACAACCTGCGCGAGGCGATCGACGCGGTCGTCGCCTACCTCGACAACCCGGCGATCGACGTCAAGGGCCTGATGAAGCACCTCAAGGGCCCCGACTTCCCGACCGGCGGGATCATCGTCGGGCACGGCGGAATCCGCGACGCCTACGAGACCGGCCGCGGCCGAGTCGTCGTCCGCGGGCGCGCACACATCGAGCCGCTGCGCCAGGGCAAGGAGGCGATCATCGTCACCGAGATGCCCTACCAGGTCTACAAGGGCGACGGTCGCGGCGACGGCAGCGGCCTGATGCAGAAGATCGTCGAGCAGGTCCAGAACGGCCGGCTCAAGGAGATCTCAGACCTTCGCGACGAGTCCGACAAGTCGGGCATCCGGCTGGTGATCGAGCTCAAGCGCGACGCGATTCCGAAGGTCGTCCTCAACAAGCTCTACAAGCACACGCCGCTGCAGAACACGTTCGGCGTGAACATGGTGGCGCTCGTCGACGGCGTGCCGCGCACGCTCGGCCTGCTGCCGATCGTCAAGAACTACGCCGACCACCAGCGCGACGTGATCGTGCGGCGCACCCAATATGAGCTGCGCGAGCGCGAGGCGCGCCTGCACATCCTCGAGGGCCTGCTCGTCGCGATCGACAACATCGACGAGGTCATCGAGCTGATCCGCGGGTCGCGCGACCCGGACACCGCGCGCGAGGGGCTGATCGACCGCTTCGAGCTGTCGCGCATCCAGGCCCAGGCGATCCTCGACCTGCGCCTGCAGCGGCTGACCGCGCTGCAGACCGACGAGATCAAGACCGAGCACGCCGACGTGGTCGAGCGCATCAAGGAGCTGCGCGACATCCTCGGCGACGAGGAGAAGGTGCTCGGGCTGATCAAGGAGGAGCTGCTCGAGATCAAGGACCGCTACGGCGACGACCGGCGCACCGAGATCACGCACTCCGAGGACGAGATCGACATCGAGGATCTGATCGCCGACCAGCAGATGGTCATCGCGATCACCCACTCGGGCTACATCAAGACGCTGCCGCTGGCCACCTACCGCCAGCAGAAGCGCGGCGGCGTCGGCGTGACCGGGATGGACATGAAGGACGACGACTACATCGAGCACCTCTTCGTGAGCTCGACGCACGACTTCCTCCTGTTCTTCACGAACCGCGGCAAGGTCTACCGGCAGAAGGTGTACGAGCTGCCCGAGGCGTCGCGCACGGCGAAGGGCCGCGCGCTCGTCAACCTGCTGCCGCTGCGCGAGGGCGAGCGCGTCCAGGCCGTCCAGGCCACGCGCAACTTCGACGAGGGCAAGTACCTCGTCTTCGCGACCCGGAAGGGCCTGGTCAAGAAGACCGAGTTCAAGGCCTACAACACGCCGATCAAGGCCGACGGCATCATCGCCATCAAGATCCGCGACGACGACGAGCTGGTCGAGGTGCGCCGCACCAGCGGGGACGACGACATCATCATGGTGTCGCGCTCCGGCCAGGCGGCACGCTTCAACGAGGACCAGGTGCGGCCGATGGGCCGTGACACGGCCGGCGTGAAGGGCATGAACGTCAGCCGCGGCGACAACCGCGTGCTCGCCATGGACGTGGTGCGGCCCGACACGGAGCTGCTGGTCGTGACCGAGAACGGCTACGGCAAGCGCACGGCGATCGAGGAGTACCCGGTCAAGGGGCGCGGCTCGATGGGCGTGAAGACGATCGGCCTCACGGAGAAGAAGGGGGCGCTCGCGGGCGCGCTGATCGTGCGCGAGCACCACGACCTCGTCTTCATCTCCCAGAACGGCATGGTGCAGCGCACCGGGGTGAAGGGCATCTCGAAGCAGGGCCGGCCGGCCCAGGGCGTGCGCGTGATGAACCTGCGCGAGGACGACGTTGTGAGCGCGGTCGCGCTCGTGATGGAGACCTCGCAGGACACCGCGGCCGCCGTCGAAGAGGAGCCGCCGGCGGAGCTGCCCGAGGCCGAGGCACCGGAGGACGGCTCCGACGCCTGACGCGTCTGCTTCAATGGACGGACCAGGGAAAGGAGGTGGTCCGAACTTGAGTGACAGTCTTATTGGGACCCTGGAGGTGTCCGGCCGTTAGATCGGAGCTGGGCCCCGTCTAGCGGAGTCCAACCCGAGACACCGTCGGCGGAGAGGGCGAGGATTGGTCCCTCTGGCCGCAGTACTCGAAGCCGACCCTGTCCAGCAGCAACTGCGAGGGGCGTCCTACGGGGCGCCCCTCGTCTCGTATCGGAGGTAGACCACGCCGCTCGCGAAGCCCCGCTCGTCGATCAACTCCAGCGGCAGACGGACGCCGCTCGGCAGCGCAGGCTTGCCCCCACCCACGATCACCGGGCTGAGGAAGAGCCCCACCTCGTCGACGAGCCCGGCCCCGATCGCCACGCCGGCCAGCTCCGGCCCGCCGATCGTGAGGTCGCGGTCCGCGGAGGCCTTCATCTGGCGGACGGCCTCGGGGTCGAAGTCGCGCTGGATGCGTGTGCGCTCGCTCGCCGGCCGCTCGAGCGTGGTCGAGTAGACCACCTTGTCGGCCGCCCGCCACAGCTCGGCGTAGTCCCGCATCACGGGAGCATCGTCGGCCATCGTCTCCCAGGCGACCATGACCTCGTACATGCGCCGCCCGTAGAGGTGAGTCCCGGTGGTCCGCTCCAGGTCGTTTGCGAAGGCGTGGACCTCCTCGTCGGGAGCGGCCCAGTCGAACTTGCCGTGCTCGTCCTCGATGTAGCCGTCGAGCGACGCCATCGCGGAGTAGATCAGGCGCCCCACCCCGCCTACGGGGTCGTCTCGGTCTCGGTGGTGTCGGTGCCCGACTCGGCCGCCTGCTCGAGGTCGTCGACGCGCCCCTCGAGGTCGTCGAGGTCGTTGCCGAGCGCATCGACGCGGTCCGAGGTCTTGCTCGCCTGGTTCTCGACCTTCTTCAGTCGTCCGTCGAGCTTGGTCACGTCCTCGGCGGGGGCGAGCTCGTCGAGCCGACCCTCGAGGTCGTCGACACGCCGCGACAGCGCCTTCTGCTCCTTGGTCAGCTGACCGGTCGTCCGGGCGGTCTCCTCCTGGTCGCTCGCGTCGTTCGCCTTGACCAAGGCGATCACCGCGATCGCAGTGGCGGCGGCCGCCCAGACGCCGGCGACCAGCAGCCAACGGCGCAGGCCACGCAGGTCGTCCGCCGTGGCCGGCCTGGAGGGGGGCGGGGCGGGTGGCGTGGGGGGCGGCTCGGCGCTCAAGCCGCCACCAGGTACTGCTCCCAGGCGGCGGGGATCGTGGGCGTCGCCACGTGGATGAAGATCGTCGCGCTCGGCGCCTTCGGCTGGCGCGCCGGCACCATGTTGGCCTGCCGCGGCATGCGATCCCCCTTGCGCCGGTTGCAGGGCGCGCAGCAGGTCACGATGTTGTCCCAGGTCGAGCGACCGCCCTTCGAGCGCGGCACGACGTGGTCGACGGTCAGGTGGCCGCGCTCATGGCCGCAGTACTGGCACGTCCAGCGGTCGCGCGCGAACACGGCTCTGCGCGTGATCTTGCGGCGGTGGGCGTCGCGCGGGATGCGCACGTAGGTGAGCAGCCGGATCACCACCGGACGCGCGAGCGTGACGCTCTCGGCGTGCAGGGCCCACTCGCCCTGCTCGAGGATCTCGGCGCGGTTCTTGAGGATCAGCACCGCCGCGCGGCGGACCGTGCACACGTTGATCGGCTCGTAGCTGGCGTTCAGCACCAGCACCCGGCCGGACGAACCTGAGCGCTGCGCGGGCCGGCCGGCCCCGTGCAGCGCGAGCGCAGGGCCTGGTTCCGAGTCCCCCGCCTCGGCTACGAGCATCCGATCAGCGCTCACCGCCACGACGACGCCCAGTTTAGCCAGGCGATCCGCTCGCATTCGTGTATGAGCCGAGAACGCGCAGCACCTCGACCTGCTCGCCCAGCGCCGCCAGCGCCTCCGCCACGGGTGGATCGTCGGCGCCGCCCTCGAGGTCGAGGAAGAACATGTAGTGCCCGAGCGAGATGCGGCGCGGCCGCGACTCGATGCGGGTCAGGTTCACGCCGCGCCCAGCCAGCTCCTGGAGCGCGTGGACGAGCCAACCGGGCGACTCGTCGCCGCTGCCCCAGAACACGAGCGACGTCTTCGAGCCCGACCCACCCGCATCAGCCGCGGGGGCGAGCCAGACGAAGCGCGTCACGTTGTCGGGGTGGTCCTCGACGTCGGCCGCGAGCACCCGACAGCCGTACAGCTCCGCCGCCAGCCGCGACCCGAGCGCGACATCGGGTCCGGAGGAGTCGCGCACGGACAGCACCGCGTCGGCGGTCGACGGGGCCACGACCACCTCGGCGTCGGGCAGCCGCTCGCGCAGGAAGCGGCGGCACTGGGCCGTTGCCTGCGGGTGCGACACGACCCGCTTCACGTCGTCCAGGTCGAGCTCACCGGCGGCCACCACACAGTGGTGGATGGGCAGGTCGACCTCCGCCACGATGCGGACGTCGGTGGCGTCGAGCGCGAGCGTGTCGATCGTGGCCGACACCGCTCCCTCGAGCGCGTTCTCAATCGGCACCACCGCCCGATCGACCTTGCCGTCATGCACCGCCATGACGGTGTCGTAGATCGTCGGGAAGGGGACCTCGTCGACCCCCGGTGGCGCGGATGCGCGCAGCGCCTCCTCGGTGTAGGTCCCGGCGGGACCGAGGTAGCCGACCCGCATCAGCTCGAGTTCGTGGCGGGGGCGCCGGCCATCGCGTCCTCGATCGCCTGGTGCTCCTCGGGCGAGAGCTCGAGCTCGGAGGTGCCCTCGCGGACCTGCTTCACGTAGACGCGCGCCTGGTCGCGATGGAGGATCGACGACACGACGACTCCGGTGCGCCGCGAGTCGAGCAGCGCCATCGTGCTCGACTGCTGCCCTGACAGCTCGCCCATCGCGTCGTAGCGCACCAGCGACGTGTAGGCGACGCAGCCGTCGATGCGGTGCTCGGCCGTCGCCATGCGCTCCTCGAGGCGCTGGGCGGTCTCCTCCACCCAGTCGCGCAGCTGGACGAAGGCCTCCTGGATGTTCGCGGCGTGCGCGACCAGGTCGGCCTGGCCCTCGCCCATCACCGTGCGCTGCGCGGCGCGCAGCCGGCGCAGCTTCACGGCCAGCACGACGGTCCACATCAGCGCGATCGCCCCGACCCCCGCTGCCGCGAGAGCGACGATGCCCTCCGTGGTGGTCAGGTCGTCCACGCGGCCAGGTTACTGCGCGCGCCCGCGGCGCTCACCGGGTGAAGATGACGGTCGTGTCGAGCGAGTTGTTGTCGGTCTTCTGCTCGCCGGGGACGGGCTTGACCTCGACCTTGATCGGCACGTTCTGGCCGGTCGGCGGCTGCTTCGAGAGCGGGATCGTGACGGTCTTCAGCTCGCCCGCGGCGATCGTGTCGATCGTCTCCTCCTGGGTGTCGGCGTCGCCGCCGTCGCCCACCGTCACGCTGACCGTGACGTCGTTCTCGGTGTTCTCGCCCTGGTTCTGGACTTGGACGTCGAAGCTCAGGTCGCCGGACAGCTGGACCGAGGCCGAGCCGCCGGGCGCGAGGGCGACCCCGCCCAGGGTGACGCCCGCGACGCCGTTGCCGTGCAGGCCCGGCGTGGCCTCGCCGCCGCCGCCGGTGCCCGTGCGCAGCGCGTTGACCTGGTCCGCGACGAAGTCGGGCTGGAGCCACTCGATGTCCGGGACGAAGCCCTGTGTGGGCAGCTTCGGCGCCGACAGACCCTCGTCGCGCAGGACCTCGTACAGCTCGGGGCGGAAGCGCTTCTGGTCGATCACGTCGCTCGCCAGGAAGACCTGCATCTGGATGGCCACCTTGTCGGAGCCCTCGCGGCGGTCCTGGTCGCCGAGCGCGACCTCCAGGGCGTCGGTGATGTCGGCCATCCCGTCGCTGCGGAGCTCGAGCACCTCGAGCAGCTCGTCCTGGGCGCCGCTGAGGTCGCCGGGCACGTCGAGCGCCTCGGCCCGGTCGACGCGGTTGCTCGCGGCCGTCCGGTAGCCGTTGAGCTGGTTGATGATCGCCGTCGCCTGGTCGGTGCCGCCCTCCCCCTGGAGCAGCTGGAACAGCTGGTCGCCGTCCTCCTTCGACTCGCTCAGCAGCTCTGCGGCGTCGGTCGAGTAGTCCTTGATCGCGTTCTCCTTGCGCGCGTTCAGGCAGCCGCGCACGAGCAGCACGAACAGGATCAGGACGATCACGCCGCCGACCAGCGCGATCGTGCGTCGCAGCATCAGCGTCTGGCGGTCCGCCGAAGGGCCGCGGGGCGGTCTCCGAGGAGTGCGCGACGGCTCGTCCGGTTCGTCGAGGAAGGACAGAAGCAGATTCCCCTTCTGGCGCCGATCAGGCGCCTGCCAAGGTTCTGGGAGTATGACCGCGGGGCAGGACGAGCCCATCGCGGACCGAAAACGGAACCTGAGGTGAAACGCCCCGAGATCAGCACCACCGACGAGTCCGGCACTCTGCCGCTCGGCGGTTCTGACCCTACACAGGCGCTCCCCGGCGCTACGGGGCCGCGCCTCGTGCTGGGCCGCTACCGCCTGGAGCGCCGTCTCGGCGCCGGCGGATTCGGCGTCGTCTGGCTCGGCTGGGACGAGAAGCTGGAGCGCGAGGTGGCGGTCAAGGCAATCCCGCGCGACGACGGCGGCGGGGAGCGGGTCGAGCGCGAGGCGCGCGCCGCCGCGCGGCTCAACCACCCCGGCATCGTCGCCGTCTACGAGCTGTCCTGGGACGAACACGACGTCTACCTGGTCTCGGAGCTCGTTCGGGGCCGAACCCTCGCTGAGCTGGTGCGCGCCCGTGCGATCGCCGACCGCGACGTGGCCCGCATCGGCGTGGCGCTCTGCGACGCGCTCGACCACGCGCACGCGCACGGGGTGATCCACCGCGATGTGAAGCCTCAGAACGTGATGGTGGTGGCCGACCCGGCCGCGGGGGCGGGCTTCGCCAAGCTGGCCGACTTCGGCGTCGCCCACGTGGCGAGCGACAACCCGCTCACCAACCCCGGCGACGTGGTCGGCACGCTCGCCTACATGGCGCCCGAGCAGGCCGAGGGCGCCCAGGTCACCGCCGCCAGCGACGTCTACTCGCTCGCGCTCACCCTCTACGAGGCGTGGACGGGGACCAACCCGGTGCGCGGCGGCGGCCCGGCCGCGACCGCGAGGCGCGTCGGCCGGCCGCTGCCGTCGCTGAGCGGGATGCGCCGCGACCTGCCGCTCGAGCTCTGCGACGCGATCGACGACGCGCTCGAGATCGACCCGGCCCTGCGCCCCACGACGAAGCAGCTGCGCACGCAGCTCGCCGAGGTCGAGAGCGGGCTCGCCGACGAGGGCGGCCTGGTCGAGCCCGAAACGCTGCGGCGGGTCGGGCTGCCCTCCACGCAGGGCCGCCGGACGGCGTTCACGCGGCTGCTGCGTCGGAAGGCGGGCGCGGGCGAAGCGGTCGTTCCGCTCCCCGTGGCCGCCACCGGCGGCCGCCCGCTCGTCTTCCCGGCCGTCGAGGGGGCGGCGCCCCCGCCCGGCCTGCTCGGGCGGCGCGCGACGACGGCGACCCGCTCGGCGGCGCTGGGCCGCCGGGTCGGGGCCGGACTGCTCGCCGGCGGCATCGTGCTCGGCGTCCTCCAGACGCTCGCGCCCGACCCGACCTTCTCGGCGCCGGCCGCCGCCGCCACGGCGGCGGCCGCGGTGGCGCTGTTGCCGCGGCTGGCCTGGCTGGCGGTCGCGGCCGCGCTGTGCGCCTGGCTCGTCTCGCCCGACGCCGACCGACAGGGCACCGCTCTCGTGCTCGCCGCCGCGGCGGTCCCGATTCCCCTGCTGCTCCCGCGCGCGGGGCTGCTGTGGTCGGTCCCGATCCTGGCCCCGCTGCTCGGTGCCGTCGCGATCGCCCCGGTCTTCGTGGGCGTCGCCGCGCTGGCCCCGACCCCGTGGCGCCGCGCCGGCCTGGGCGCCGCCGGCTTCCTCTGGCTCGCGATCGGCGAGGTGCTCACCGGCCAGGACCTGCTGTTCGGCGTCCCCGACGGCACGCTCGCGCGGGCGGACTGGAACGGATCGATCAGCGCGGCCGCCTCCGACGCGCTCGGGCCACTGCTGTCCGGGCCGGCGCTGGCGCCCGCCGTGGTCTGGGCCGCGTTCGCGGTGTTGCCGCCGCTGCTGGTGCGCGGCCGCTGGCTCACCATGGACCTGATCGGCGCCGGGCTGTGGGCGGCGGGCCTGATCCTCGCGCACGCGGCGCTCGGCGACATGCTGGCCGCGACCACCGCCCTGGGTGAGGCCCGCGGCGCCGTGGCGGGCTCGATCGGGGCCGGGCTGCTGGTCGTGGCCGTCTCGCAGATGGCCCCTCCGGCGGAGGGCCTGAGACCGGCGCGGACGGAGTCCGTGACCCCGGCATAGGGCTACCCTGACCCGCTAACGATGAGCGTGTTGCGCAATCTCGAGGCCAAGCTGGGCGGCATCGTCGAAGGCGCCTTCGGGCGCGCCTTCAAGACGAGCGTGCAGCCCGTGGAGCTGGCCCACAAGCTCGCCAAGGAGATGGAGGAGAACCAGATGGTCTCCGTCTCGCGCGTCTACGTGCCCAACCACTACCGGGTCTTCCTGTCGCCGCGCGACCGGGAGCAGTTCTCCAGCTACGAGCCCGCCCTGCGCAAGGAGCTGTCCGACTACCTGCTCGAGCACGCCCGCCAGGAGCGCCTTGCGCTCACCAGCCGTCCTCAGATCGAGTTCCACACCGATGACCGGCTCGAGCTGGGCGAGTTCGGCATCCAGGCGCAGCTGCTGGGCGCGCCCGAGGAGGACGCGGAGCTGGCCGAGGCCGGCCCTTCGGCGGGCGACTTCGGCCACACGATGGTGTACTCGCCCGACCGCGAGGCACGCCCGCTGGAGCCGGCGCCGGACAGCCGCCAGGCGCTGCTGATCGCCGAGGGACGCCGCAACGTGCTCAGCGGCGACCGGGTGATGGTGGGCCGCAGCCGTGAGTGCGACGTGGTCGTGTCCGACCCGAACGTCTCGCGCCGGCACATCGAGCTGCGCCGTGGCGAACGTGGCTGGGCGGCGGTCGACCTCGGGTCGACGAATGGCATGAAGGTCAACGGGCGCCGCCTGGGCCACGCCGAGCTGGAGCCCGGCGACCGCATCACGATCGGCATCACCGACCTGACCTTCGAGCTCGACTAGCGATGGACGAGCCAGTAGCGGTCGCGCTCAAGTTCGGGTTCCTCGCCGTGCTCTACCTGTTCCTCCTGTGGGTGGCGCGCAGCGCGATGAAGGACCTCTCGCGCGGGACCGAGGCCGCGGCCGCCGAGCCGATCGAGCCGCCCAGCCCGCGCCGCCGCCAGTCGAGCGTGCCCGACCTGCGCGCCGGTGTCGCACCACGGCTGGTGGTGGTCGCCGCGATGGGTTACGAGCCCGGCACCACCTTCGACCTGAACGGAGGTGCGACGATGGGGCGGTCCGACAACGCTGAGATCCGCGTCGACGATCCGTTCGCGTCGTCGGCGCACGCGCGGATCTTCCCGCGCGGGGACTTCATGTACGTGGAGGACATGGGCTCGACCAACGGCACCTACCTCAACGGCCGCCAGCTCCGGACCGCGGAGCGGCTCAAGGTGGCCGACGTGATCCGCATCGGCGACAGCGAGTACCGGTACCAGGAGTGACCCTGCGGATCGTCGAGCAGGTCGGCAAGACCGACGTGGGGCGCCAGCGCAGCGTCAACGAGGACTCGCTGGTGCTCGCGCCGCCGTTCTTCGCCGTCGCCGACGGGATGGGCGGGGCCAAGGCCGGCGAGGTCGCCTCGGCGATGGCGGCCGAGACGTTCCAGGGCGAGTCCGACTCGGGCGAGCCCGCCGAGGCGCAGCTGACGCGCATCCTGCGCGAGGCCAACCGGCGGATCTACGACCTGGCGGTGTCCGACGATTCGCACCGCGGCATGGGGACGACCGTGACCGCGGCGAAGGTCACCGGCAACCAGGTGAGCCTCGGCCACGTGGGCGACAGCCGCGCCTACCGCCTGCGCGACGGCGAGCTCGAGCAGCTGACCCGCGACCACTCGCTGGTCGCCGAGCTCGAGCGCAGCGGTCAGATCACCCCCGAGGCGGCCGAGCACCACCCGCAGCGCTCGATCATCACGCGCGCGCTCGGCCCGGAGCCCGACGTGCAGGTGGACACCTACACGCTCGCCGGACGCGACGGCGACCTCTTCCTGATCTGCTCTGACGGCCTCACGAGCATGATCTCCGACGACGAGCTCGCCTCGATCCTGCGCTCCACCGACACGCTCGACGAGGCCGCCGACTCGCTCGTCCGTGCGGCCAACCAGAGCGGCGGCAAGGACAACATCACGGTCGTGCTGTTCCGGCTCGGCAACGGCGACGGGGAGGCAGAGCTGCCGGCGGAGGACGACACGATCGCCGGCCAGCTGAAGGCAACCGAGGTGCACGAGGCCCTCGAGGAGCCGACCGCGCCGCAGCCCGCCGCGACTCTGCCGCCCGAGCTGCCGCCGGACGCGACGATCGTTGCGCCGCGCTCGGCGCTGCCCAAGCCGCCGCCCCCGAAGCGGCGCCGCGGGCGGCGTGTCAAGACGGCCGCCAAGACGCTGTTCGCGCTCGCCGTTCTGGCGGCGATCGGTACCGGCCTGTACGTGGCGTCGCGACAGGTCTACTTCCTCGGCACCAACGACGCGGGCCTGGTCACCCTTTACCGCGGCGTGCCGTACGAGCTGCCGTTCGGCATCGACCTCTACGAGGAGCAGTACGCGAGCGGCGTACCGGCGCGCGCCATCCCGGCGACGCGCCGTCAGCGCGTGCTCGACCACGAGTGGCGCGGGCGCACTGACGCCGAGGACCTGCTGCGCACGCTCGAACGAGGGCAGCTGTCGGGCTGATGACCGCGCGCACACGCGAGCTGTTCGGGCTGATCCCGGTCTCGTTGCTGGTCGCTGCCGGATTCGCCGCAGTGCTCGCCACCCGCACCGAGGACATCAGCGACGCGACGATCACCTACGGCGCAGTCTTCCTCGGTCTGTGCGTCGTCGCCCACCTGTTCATCCGGGCGCGGCTGCCGGACGCCGACCCGTACATGTTCCCGCTGGCGGCGCTGCTGGCCGCCATCGGGCTGGTGCTGATCTACCGGATCGACCCCGAGTTCGCCCGCGAGCAGGCCCAATGGTTCGTCGTCGGGCTGATCCTGTTCTGCGGCACGATCGTCGCGATCCGCGACCACCACGTGCTCGAGCGCTACCGCTACACGATCGCGGCGGCGGGGATCGGGCTGCTCGTGGTGCCGCGCCTGCCCGGCATCGGCGAGCAGGTCAACGGAGCCTTTCTCGCGATCAAGGTCGGCCCGATCCAGTTCCAGCCGGCCGAGTTCGCCAAGCTCGCGATCATCGTCTTCCTCGCGAGCTACCTGCGCGAGACGGGCGACATCCTCGTGCGTGCGCGGCTGCGGCCGCTGCCCGCGGGCCGCCAGGTGCTGCTCTACGGGCTGCCGGCCGTGGCCACGCTGCTGGCGATCCTGGCGTTCGACCTCGGCACGGCCGGCTCGATCCTGCTGATCGTGTTCGTCGCGTCGCTCGTTGCCGTGCTGCGCGAGCGCCCCTCGCCGAAGCACTTCGGCCCGCTGCTGCTGGTCTGGGGCCTGGCCATGCTGATGCTGATCTTCATCCGCGATCTGGGCAGCTCGCTGATGTTCTTCGGCGGCTTCCTGGCGCTGCTCTACGTGGCCACCGACCGATTGTCGCTGGTCGGCGTGGGGGCCACGATGTTCTTCGGCGGCGCCTTCTTCCTCGAGAAGAACATCTCTCACGTCCACGACCGTGTGCAGATCTGGCTCGACACGTTCTCGCAGCAGCGCGTGCGCTGCCCGAGCACCGGCCAGGTCACCGAGTTCGTCAACTGCCAGGGCTACCAGGTGGCCCAATCGCTGTTCGCGCAAGCCGACGGCGGGTTATTCGGGCAGGGCTTCGGCAAGGCGCTGATCGAGTACAACGGCGCGCCGCTCTTGCCGGCCGCGCACACCGACCTGATCTACTCGGTGCTCGTCAACGAGGCGGGCCTGTTCGGGGCGGCGGGTGTGCTGGGAGCCTACCTGCTGTTCGCGTACCGCGGCTTCAAGACCGCCATGGTCGCCAACGACGGCTTCTCGAAGCTGCTGGCTGTCGGCCTCACGGCCGTCTTCTCGCTCCAGGTGTTCGTGATCGTCGGCGGCGTCACGCGCGTGATCCCGCTGACCGGCGTGACGCTGCCGTTCGTCTCGTACGGCGGCAGCTCGATCGTCGCGAACATGGTGCTGCTGGCGCTGCTGCTGATCGTGTCCGATCACGCGCGCGCCGAGCGCCTCCGCAGGGGCGGGCTCGTATGAACGCCCAGATCCGCCAGGTCTACGGCCTGTTCGTCGTTCTGTTCGCCCTGCTGATCGGCTTCACGTCCTACTGGGCCGTGCTCGACGCCAACGGGCTGGAGAGCAACCCGGACAACCGGCGCGCGTTGATCAAGGAGCAGTCGATCCCGCGCGGCAAGATCTTCGCGCGCGACGGCAGGACGGAGATCGCGATCAACCGCTCGGAGCGCCGCGCCGACACGCGCGTGTTCATCCGCGAGTACCCGCAGCGCGGCCTGTTCGCCCACCCGGTCGGCTACTCGTTCATCACCAACGGGCGGCGCAGCCTGGAGCAGTCGCGCAACGACGACCTGGCCGGCAAGGAGAACGAGTTCGAGTCGATCTTCGCCGGGCTTGAGGGGCGCGACCAGGAGGGCAACGACGTCGTCACCAACCTCGACGTGGCCGGCACGAAGGCCGCCGTGGCCGGCCTGGCCGGGCGCAAGGGCGGCGTGGTCGCGATCGAGCCGCAGACCGGCAAGGTGCGCGTGATGGTGTCGATCCCCGAGTACGACCCGAACCTGATTCCGAGCGACTTCGCCGCGCTCGACACCGACCCCAACAAGCCGACCTTCAACCGCACCACCCAGGAGCTCTATCCGCCCGGCTCGACGTTCAAGGTGGTCACCGCGACGGCTGCGCTCGACACCGGCAAGGTCACCCCGGAGACGATCATCGACGGCTCGTCGCCCAAGGACATCAGCGGCGTGCCGCTCGAGAACTCGGGCGGTGAGGACTTCGGGCCGATCTCGCTCACCGACGCGCTCACGAACTCCGTCAACACGGTCTTCGCGCAGGTCGGCGAGAAGATCGGGCGCGGGACCTTGGTCGAGTACATGAAGCGGTACGGCTTCTTCGAGGATCCGCTGCTCGACTACCCGGGCAACCAGATGATCCCGAGCGGCATCCGCGCCAACGGGACGGAGTTCGTCGAGGACGGCTTCGACGTCGGGCGCGTCGCCATCGGCCAGGGTGGCATCGAGGGTGCGATCGAGGCGACACCGATGCAGATGGCGCTGGTGGCGGCGGCGATCGCCAACAAGGGCCGGCTGATGAAGCCGCGGCTGACCGACAGCATCGTCAGGCCGGACGGTCGCGTGAAGGAGCGCATCCAGCCGGACCTTCAGTCCGAGGTGATGAAGCCCGAGACGGCCGCCCAGCTGACCGCCATGATGGGCCGGGTCGTCGAGGAGGGCACCGGCACCGCGGCGGCTCTCACCGGCGTGCGAGTGGCCGGCAAGACCGGCACGGCGGAGGTCGGCGCCAACCGCGAGTTCACTCAGCCGTGGTTCATCTGCTTCGCGCCGATCGACAACCCGAAGCTGGCGGTGGCCGTGACCGTCGAGCGCCAGCCGCCCGGCTCGTTCGGCGGTACGGTGGCGGCGCCGATCGCGAAGTCCGTTCTCGAGGCGATGCTCGGGGGCGGGGCGTGACCGAGGTAGCCGACAACACGCTGGTCGACAGCCGCTACCTGATCCTGCGCCGGATCGGCTCGGGCGGCATGGCCGACGTCTACTGCGCCGAGGACACGCATCTCGGCCGGCAGGTCGCGCTCAAGGTGCTGCACCGGCGCTTCGCCCAGGACCAGGAGTTCGTCGAGCGCTTCCGCCGCGAGGCCAGCGCGGCCGCCGGGCTCCAGCACCCGAACGTGGTCGGCGTCTTCGACCGCGGCAAGCACGACGGCACCTACTACATCGCGATGGAGCACCTGCCCGGGCAAACGCTCAAGGAGATCGTGACGACCGAGGCGCCGCTGGCGCAGGAGCGCGTGGTCGATCTCGGCACGCAGATCCTGCACGCGGCCGGCTTCGCCCACCGCCACGGCGTGATCCACCGCGACTTCAAGCCACACAACGTGATCGTCGACGACGGCGGCGGCGTCAAGGTCACCGACTTCGGCATCGCGCTGGCGGGTGCGTCGGAGATGACCGAGACCGGCTCGATCATGGGAACCGCGCAGTACCTGTCGCCCGAGCAGGCCCAGGGCCACGCGGTCACCGCCGCGTCGGACCTCTACTCGATCGGCGTGATGCTCTACGAGATGCTCGCCGGGCGGCTGCCGTTCGAGGGGGACAGCGCCGTGTCGGTTGCGCTCAAGCACCTGTCCGAGGCGCCGCCGCCGATCTCGCAGTTCCGGCCCGACGTGAGCCCGGCGCTCGAGTCGGTGGTGATGGCGGCCCTGGCCAAGGACCCGGCGCACCGGTGGCAGTCGGCCGACGACTTCGCCGAGGCGCTTCAGGCCGCCGGCACGCAACTCGAGCACGGCGCCACCGCTCAGGACACCGCCGCGTTCGCGCCCGTCCCCGCGGCGGTCGTTCCCCCGCCGGTCGTCCCGCCGCCGCCGACCGCGGAGCACGAGCCCGGGCGCGAGCGGCGCTGGCCGTGGTTCACGATCGGGCTGCTGACCCTCGCGCTGGCCGGGTTCCTGATCTTCCTCGCCGTGTCCGGCCTGACCGCCGCCGACAGCAAAGAGGTCCCGCGGGTGGTCGGCAAGCAGCTGCTCGAGGCGCGCCAGATCCTCGAGCGCGACGGCTTCGAGGTCGAGGAGTCGCGCGTTCGCAGCGAGGCCCCGTTCGATCAGGTCGTCGACCAGGATCCCAACCCGGCCGAGGAGGCCGACGAGGGCTCGACGGTCACGCTCGAGGTGTCCGGGGGACCGGGGACCGTGAGGGTCCCGACCGTGCGCGGCCTGCCCCAGGCCGTGGCGATCGAGACGCTCGACAAGCGTGACCTGAAGGCGACCGTCGACCGGCGCCCGTCGGAGACGATCGAGAAGGGCATAGCGATCCGCACCGTGCCCGCCGCCGGCGAGGAGGTCGAGCGCGGCGAGCGCGTGCAGCTGTTCGTCAGCTCCGGGCCCGAGCAGGTGGAGGTGCCCGACGTGACCGGGCTGTCGCGCGACTCGGCCGAGGACCTGCTGGCCAAGGCCGGGCTCGAGGTGGCCGTCGAGGAGCAGGAGTCGGAGGAGGCCGAGGACGACGTGATCTCCCAGAACCCGGCGGCGGGGACCGAGGTCGACCGCGGCACGACCGTGACGATCACGGTCTCCACCGGGATCGAGAAGGTCAGCGTGCCGAACGTCGTCGGGCTGAGCCGCCGCGATGCGATCGACCAGCTGCGCTCGGTGGGGCTGACGGCCACGCCGCGCGAGGTCGACGTCACCGACGCGGCGCAAGACGGCCAGGTGATCGACCAGCGCCCGGCGGCCGGGATCGAGATCGAGAAGGGCAAGTCGGTCGTGATCATGGTCGGCGTGCTGATCCAGGACGACGTGGTGACGCCGGGAGAGCCCACACCGTGAGGGTCGCCGTCCTCGGTGGCGGCCGGTCGAGCGAGCACGACGTCTCGCTGGACTCCGCCGAGTCGGTGCGGGCCGGGCTCGCCGAGGCCGGTCACGAGCCGGTCGAGGTCCTGATCGAGCGCGACGGGCGCTGGACCGCCGAGGGCAGGCCGCTGGCGCTGGAGCCGTCCGGCGGGCTGCTCGGCGTGGACGCCGTCTTCCCGGCCCTGCACGGGCCGTTCGGCGAGGACGGCACGGTGCAGGGCCTGCTCGACCTGCTCGACGTGCCCTACGTCGGTGCGGGCGTGCTCGCTTCGTCGGTGTCGATGGACAAGTCCGTCTTCAAGGAGCTGATGACGGCCCACGGGGTCCCGCAGGGCGACTACGCGGTCGTGCGTGCGGGCGGACCGCCGACCACGTTCGGTCCGCCGGCATTCGTGAAGCCGGCCCGGCTGGGCTCGTCGGTTGGGATCTCGAAGGCGGTCAGCGAGGTCGACCTCGACCGCGCCGTCGAGCTCGCCTTCGAGCACGACCCGGTGGTGGTGATCGAGCGCCTCGTCGAGGGGATGGAGGTCGAGTGCTCGGTGCTCGGGAACGGCGACCCGCAGGCGTCGATGCCGGGCGAGCTCGTGATCAACGCCGACTGGTACGACTACGAGGCGAAGTACACCGAGGGCGGCATGAAGCTGGTGGTGCCCGCTCGGACGCCGTTCGCCGACGAGGTGCGGAGGCTGGCCGTCGAGGTCTTCAAGATCGTCGGCTGCGCCGGCATGGCGCGCGTGGACTTCTTCGTCACCGACGAAGCTGTGCTCGTCAACGAGCTGAACACGATCCCCGGGTTCACGGCCACGAGCGTCTACGCGAAGCTGTGGGAGGCGAGCGGGGTGCCCTACCCCGAGCTGCTCGACCGGCTGCTCCAGCTGGCGCTCGAGCGCCACGCCGAAGAGCGCAAGTACCGCCACTAGCGCTTCAGCGCCAGCTCCTTGATCGCCACCCGCCCGTCTTCGGGCAGCTTCGTGATCCAGAGCAGGTAGTTGCGGAATCCGCGGCGGGCTGTGTCGAGCTGGATGCGCTGCTCGCGCTTGACCGTGAGCGTGCCGCTGACCTTGTGCCAGTCCCGGATCCGGCTCGGCACGCTGTCGGAGGCGTATACGGCGGCGGTGAAGCCGGGCGTCGAGGTGACCACGTCCATCTGGCGGGCGGCGACCCGCGAGCCGGCGTTCACGTAGAGGCCGACGCCCGACTTGTTGCTGCCCTCGAAGCCGCCCTCGTAGGTCTCGGTGTTCCAGACGGTCGTCGGCAGGCCGTCGATCGCGAACTGCACCTGGCTGCGCGACTCCGCGCCGTCGCCCTCGGGGTCGTAGTCGTGGGCCGCGTCGTTCGACAGCGTCACGGCCGACAGACCCGGGGTGCTCGGCGTGGCGGCCTGGCCGGGCCCCTTCTCGGTGCGCGTGGCGAACAGCAGGACCGCCGCGGCGACGATCGCCAGCACCGCGACGCCGATCAGCAGCGTACGGCGCGGGTGGCGCAGGCGCTGGGGCGCGAAGTCGGCGGTGTCGTCCGAGAGCGACCGCAGCACGGTGGTCGCCTCGCCGGTCGCCTCGCCGCTGCGCGCCGCCTCGATCGCGAGCACCTCCTCGAGGTCGTGCACCATCTCCTCGACGTTGGCGTAGCGGTTCTTGACCTCCTTGGCGGTGGCCCGCTCGACGACCGCGGCCAGCGCCGCGGAGATCTCGGGCCGGCGGCGCTGGACGTCGGGCAGCGGCTCGCGCACGTGCTTCATCGCGACGGCCACCTGGGTGTCCGCCTGGAACGGCACCTCGCCGGTGAGCATCTCGTAGAGCACGATCCCGAGCGAGTAGATGTCGGACTGCTCGGTCACGTCGTGGCCGAGCGCCTGCTCGGGCGACACGTAGTCGGTGGTGCCGAGCACGCGCCCGGTGGCGGTCAGGCCCTGGGCCTCCAGCGAGCGCGCGATGCCGAAGTCGGTCACCTTGGCCCGCCCGTCGGGGACGATCAGCACGTTCTGGGGCTTGACGTCGCGGTGGACCAGCATGTGGGCGTGGGCGCACTCGAGCGCCCGCGCGATCTCGACCGCGTAGGCCACGGCCTCGGCGACGGGCAGCCGGCCGAGCCGTCGGATGCGGTCCTTGAGCGTCTCGCCCTCGACGTACTCGAACACGATGAACGGGGCGCCGTCGTCCTCGCCGGCATCGATGACGGTGACGACGTGCGGGTGGTTGAGCTGGGCGACGGCGCGCGCCTCGCGGCGGAAGCGCTCGAGCTGGTCCGCGTCGTTCGAGATGTCGCGGTGCATCAGCTTGATCGCGACGTGCCGCTCCAGCGTCGGATCGAAGGCGCGGTAGACGCTGGACATCCCGCCCGAGCCAACCTTCTCCTCGAGCCGGAAGCGGTCGCCGATCAGGGTGCCGATCACCGGCTTCTATTTTGCCTAGCCGCTCGCGAACCCTGCCCGAGTTCCGCGCAGCCCCTGGGTGCTGAGCTCCACGACGCCGGCCGCATCGGTCGCCCGCCCGATCGTCGTGGTGCCCGGGTGGTGGGCGCCGAGCAGCGCCACGGCGGCATCCGCCTGGTCGGCCGGCACCACGCAGCAGAAGCCGCAGCCCATGTTGTAGACCTCGTACAGCTCGGCCGGCTCGACGCCTCCGCGCTCGGCGATCAGGTCGAACACGAGCGGCACCGGCAATGGGTTGTCGATCAGGTAGCCCA